>JAUNJJ010000011.1:27972-52586 GCA_030533325.1 Oscillospiraceae bacterium | reverse complement strand
ATTTGATGCATATAATATAACGAGGTGATTTTTATGATGAGGATACTTGCAAAACCTGTTGACCAGGCATTTGTTATTAACCCTGAAAAAGCTGAGGAATTTCTTAACAGAAAAGCTGATCCGAAGGTTAAGGAAATGATTTTGAAAAGAGCTGAGAAGCTCAGACAATCATACGTAAGGGATGACAGATTAAAGAAATGATATATGGTCAGGATATAAAAAAAGAAATTATAAGATTTACCGCCGAAGAAAAAGATTCTGTCAAGAACTTTAATTGCGGCAATGAAGTTATTAATTCGTATCTTAAAGAAAAAGCATATGACGACCCTCAAACTGTTACTTTTATTGTAAAGGATAAAAATAACAACATGGTTATCTGCTACTACTCCCTGAGTTGTTCTGGTCTTGTACTTGATCATGGAACCGGAAATAAGATAACTATATACCCTGCGGTTGAAATTAAAATGTTTGCAATTGATGAAAACTATCAGCACATGCCATATTCAGATGACACCGAGGAAGGTAATCTGAGTGACATGCTTTTCGCTGATGTTATTGCATACATATACCGTTTCACCGATGAACAGTGCGGAGCTGACAAAATCACTCTTTATTCTGTACCGGATGCAGTTAATTTCTACTCCAGGAATGGATTCAATGAATTCAGGGAATTCATGAAACCATCAACAAGCTGGTTTCTTGATGGATGCGTGCCGATGTATATGGATTTGTGATTGACAGCTTGTATGAAAGAATAATCGAAATATACACCCGTTTGGATAAACCGGAAGTGCCGCTGGAGATGGTTGGAAGTATGGAGATTTAATGCATATAATATAACGAGGTGATTTTATGAGTACAAGAGAAATGGCATACAATGTTATTGATATAATGACAGAAGAACAGTTGTCCGAATTTCTGAAAAACTACCTGGGTTTAGATGAAATACCAAACTCTGATACCCTCGAAGCCCTTCTGGAACTTAGATACATGGAACAGCACCCTGAAGAATACAAAACATATGAGAGTACTGAAGATATGTTCGAGGATATATTAGACGATGAGTAAGACGAAATATCAAATACGACCTTCTTCAAAATTCAAAAGAGATTTAAAAAAATGTAAAAAAAGCGGACTGAATCTTGATGAACTTCAGTCCGTTATTGATACACTTGCAAATGGTATTTCCCTTCCTGATAAATACCGTGATCATGCTCTCAAAGGTACATACTCCGATTGTCGTGAATGTCACATTAATCCGGACTGGCTACTGATATACAAGATAGATAACGGTGAACTTATACTCACACTTGTAGAGACAGAATCGCATAGTTATTTGTTTAAGATGTGACAGTTCAATCGCACTGAAAGTTCCGCTGGAGATGATAGAGAGTATGGAGATGTGATACATATAATATAACGAGGTGATTTTGTAAGAAGTATGGGAATGTATCCCGTTATCCAAGGATAAATTTCGACATAATTCGACACAAAACAATGATATAATATAAAAAAGCCTCTCCAATGAAACGAAAAGGCTTGAAATATAATGGAACGCACCGGGAAAACTTACAAACCCGATGCGTTTCAGAAAAAATATTCGAATGGTATAGTGGTTGCAGTCCACTGTTGCCATTATACCTCTAAAACGATGCTGTGTCAAGAAGGAATAATTATGGCTAAAGCCAAAAAGCTTCCTTCCGGATCGTGACTAGTGCTGCTATATGTCGGCACTGACGAGAACGGAAAGAAAAAGCGCAAATCCATTACAGCAGATACAAAGAAAGAGGCTGAACTGTTAGCCGCTCAGTATCCGAATAACAGCAGAGAAGAACCAGCAGAAATGACAGTCGGCAAGGCTATCGACAAGTACATTGAGTCAAAATCCAATATCCTCTCCCCAACTACGGTATCAGGATACAGAGGAATCAGAAGGAATAATCTGCAAAATCTGATGGATATCAAGCTCACTGACATCACGAGACAAGCTGTACAGCAGGCTGTCAATCATGATGCAGTAAGTTTATCTCCTAAGTCAATCAGCAACAGCTACGGCCTTCTGAGTGCCGCTCTGGGCGTCTATGCTCCGGACTTTAACTGCAAAGTCACACTACCGAAGAAACAAAAGAAAATAAAGGAACTCCCAAAACCGGAAGAAGTGTTCAGAGTTATCAAAGGAACGGAAATTGAACTTCCCTGTCTTCTTGCAATGTGGTTGTCCCTTAGAATGTCTGAAGTCAGAGGATTACGGAAGTCAGATGTTCAGAACGGCAGGATTATTATACAGAACTCCATCGTTACTGCCGATGGAAAGAAGGTCGAGAAGTCAGCAACCAAGACATACGACAGTACAAGAATTGAAGACCTGCCGGAATACATCTCAGATCTGATTAATAAAGTCGAGACAGAATACATTACTGAGCTGAGCGGGCAGGCAATATACAAGCGCTTTGTGAGACTTCTGGACAAGAACGGATTACCTCACATGACGTTTCACGATCTGAGACATCTGAACGCCTCTGTGATGCTTCAGCTTGGTGTACCGGATAAATACGCAATGGAACGTGGCGGATGGTCAACCACCGCGACACTTAAATCAGTTTATCAGCACACATTCAGTGAAGAGCGAGAGGCTGTAAACCGCAAAATTAATGAATATTTTGAGAACATCGTCAATGATACTGGCGATTAATTTTAGTGTTCACCGTGAACACTTTCGTGAACACTTTTTCTGTAAAACCTCGTTTTTTTGCTCATATTTCGGAATTTTATTATTATTTTAGTATTTGATAAAATAAAGAAAACCGCGTATCTACGACGTTTGTCGTAAATACGCGGTTTTTGTGTTGGTGGAGGCGACGGGAATTGAACCCGTGTCCGAAAACCCATTCATATGACTTTCTACGAGTGTAGTTTATCATTTGAATTCCCGGTTAAATCCGCGGACAAACACGCTGATATAACCGGTAGCCTTTTAGTACAGCCGGAATGCAAAGGCAATCATTCCGGTCGTTCACCACTAAATCAACGCCCCGAATAAGTCGTGGTAGTCTTAAGCGGAACGGTCAGGGAGCTTAGGCTGCCTGAAGCTGTAAACCGTTGTTACGGCTTACTGTAATACTATTTCTAGCGTTTATATTTAGGTTGCACCTTTTAAAGAGGTTGTGCGGCCTCTACTCGCTTATCATACTGCAAGATCCCCGTCGAAACCTTTACGCCCCCGTATCAGAATTTGTTACGGGACTTGATTGTACGGTCAATCTCTCTCTTTGCATCACGTTCTGCAGCAGCTTCACGTTTGTCATGAAGTTTTTTACCTCTGCAGAGACCAACCTGAACTTTTACGTTCGAGCCCTTGAAGTAAATCGAAATCGGAATAAGTGTGAGTCCATCACGCTTGATAGTTCCGTAAAGCTTGTCGATTTCCTTTCTGTGAAGAAGGAGCTTTCGTACTCTCATCGGATCCCTGTTAAATATGTTTCCCTTTTCATAAGGAGATATGTGCATACCTTTTATAAAAAGTTCACCGTTGTCGATTGTACACCAACTGTCCTTAAGGTTTACACCACCCTGACGCAATGACTTGACTTCTGTTCCAACAAGTTCAATACCTGCTTCGTAACTTTCAAGTATGAAGTAGTCGTGCTTTGCTTTTCTGTTTTCTGAAATAGTTTTGAACCTGGTTCTGTCAATCATTGTTTCACTTCCTTATCGATTTGAGATTACTTTTAATTATAACTCAAAATAAAATATATGTCAATAGTGTTTCATAAATAAATAAAAAAATCAAAATCTCCTCTGTGCGGAAACATCGATTTTTGCAGAATTATTACTCTTTACATCTTGAATTTATCGCTGTAAAATGTTAAAATATATAAAGCAATTCATTACGTTTTACAGGAGATTTAACTATGAATAAAATTAAAATGTTTGTGTACAACTACCGTGACTTTGATGAAAAACAATACTTTGATCAGTATGCTGAAAAACTTGGAATAGAAATCAGACACGTTAATTTTTCACCGGACATGAGCAATATTCACCTTGCTGAAGGATGTCAGTGTCTCAATATTATAACTACTCCGCTTTCTGCAGAAATGCTCGAAGAATACTATAAACTTGGCATCCGCTATATTGTTACAAGAACAATCGGATATGACCATATTGACATTGAAGCCGCAAAAAGACTCGGAATCTGTGTTGCAAATACTCCATACGGACCTGAAGGTGTTGCAGAATTTGCACTTATGCTCATGCTTATGACAATCAGAAAAGCACGTTCCATTGAACATCGTTTCTACGGTCAGGACTACACACTCAAGGGACTTTTAGGTAAACAGCTCTCAGGTATGACAGTTGGTGTAATCGGTGCCGGTAATATAGGCTTGGCACTTATCAGACTTCTCGAAGGATTCAGATGCAATGTTCTCGTATACAATCCGGGAATACAGAATGAGCTTCCTTCATATGCAGAATACGCTGAACTTGATGAAGTTCTTTCAAAGTCTGATATCATCTCACTTCACGCTCCGTCAAATGAAAGCACATATCACATGATAAGCACAGAACAGTTCAAAATGATGAAGAACGGCGTTGTAATCGTCAATACTGCAAGAGGCGCACTTATTGATACTGAAGCTGCAATAGATGCTCTTGAGAGCGGTAAAATAGGCGCTCTCGGACTTGATGTTATCGAAGATGAGTTTGATCTCGTTTACTATGATCGCCGCGAAGAGATTCTTGGCAAGAAAAATCTTTACCTGCTCAGAAGCTATCCGAATGTTACAATGACACATCATATGGCTTTCTATACTGAGCAGACGATAGAAACCATGGTAAGAGATTCACTCCGCGGTGCGGAATGTTTCTTTAACGGAAAGGACAATCCGTGGAAGGTTGTATAAACTGTATAATAAAATACATATAAATACATATAAGAAAATGCCGTACGTCAGATAAAAACGTACGGCATTTTTTTAAATATCTATCTCAAGCATTACCGGACAGTGATCGCTTCCCAGTACATCTGTATGTATCTCTGAAGCTTTTACCTTATCCATTATCCTTTCAGACACAATAAAGTAATCTATACGCCACCCTGCGTTGTTCGCTCTTGCATTAAAGCGGTATGACCACCAGGAATACACTCCGGCAAGATCAGGGTTAAGTCTTCTGAATGTATCTGCAAAACCTGAATCGAGAAGTTCTGTCATTTTTCCTCTTTCCTCATTTGAGAATCCTGCATTTCCCACATTTGACTTTGGATTTTTCAGATCTATTTCATTATGTGCCACATTAAGGTCACCGCAATAGATAACCGGTTTCTTTTTATCGAGCTCAGAGAGATAATTTCTCATATCGTCTTCAAATTCCATCCGGTAACTGATACGTTTTAACCCCGGCTGTGCATTTGGAACGTAGCAGCATACAAAATAGAATTTATCATATTCGCATGTAATAACTCTTCCTTCATCTGTATGATTTCCGTTTATTCCATAAACCACTTCAACCGGTTCCTGCTTTGCAAACACTGCCGTTCCTGAATATCCTTTTTTCTGTGCGCTGTGGAAATATGAACTGTACCCTTCCGGCTCAAAGTCAGCCTGTCCAGGCTGCATTTTTGTTTCCTGAATACAGAAAATATCCGCATCCATATTCTTAAAATATTCTTCAAAACCTTTTCCGAGACATGCACGGAATCCGTTTACGTTCCAAGATATAAATTTCATAATCTGTTCCTCATTTTATTAACTAATTTTTTCTCCGGTTGCTTCAGCCTCACGCGCTATTGTATTTATCGCTGCAAATGCCTGTTTAATATTTGAAACACCGATGATTCTTGTTTTATAGGTGCCCGGATTGATTCCCTTCATGGACTGTTTCGGAAGGATAACAACCTCAAATCCCATTCTCTCAGCCTCCCTTATACGATTCGCAATATGTGAAACTGAACGTATTTCGCCGCCAAGGCCTATCTCACCAAAGGCAATAATTTTTTCATTTACAGGCTTGTCAAGCAGACTTGACTGAAGTGCAAGGGCTACAGAAAGATCTCCTGCCGGTTCATCAAGCTTGAAGCCTCCTACGATATTTATATAGATATCAAGTGTTCCAAAGAAAAGTCCTGCCCTCTTCTCAAGAACTGCAACAATCATAGCCATACGATTGTAGTCAAATCCCGTTGTTACTCTTCTCGGCGACGCAAAACCGGACTTTGTGGCAAGAACCTGAACTTCTGCAAGTATCGGACGTGTTCCCTCCATAATACAGGCAACACAGGTACCGGAAACATTTAACGGGCGTCCGGAAAGAAGCATCTCTGAAGGATTCTCAACCTGACGAAGTCCGGAATCCATCATTTCAAAAACACCAATCTCATTTGTTGAACCAAAACGATTCTTTACAGCGCGTAGCATACGATAGCTCAGATGTCTCTCTCCCTCAAAATAAAGAACTGCATCTACTATATGTTCCATAACCTTTGGTCCGGCAATCGCACCATCCTTATTTACGTGACCGACAATAAAGACAGGTATCTCAAGTTTCTTAGCCATATGCATAAACAGATTTGTACATTCTCTTACCTGAGTTATACTTCCCGGACTGGAATTAATCTGATGATGATTCATTGTCTGAATAGAGTCGATTATCACAATATCCGGTTCCGATTCTTCAATGGTAGTGCAGATTGACTCAGCATCATTTGAGGAGAGAAGATAAAGACTTTCAGTTGTAACCTTAAGTCTGTCTGCTCTCAGCTTAATCTGTCTTACGGATTCTTCTCCCGATACATACAGTATTGAATGTTCTTCGCCAAGGAACTGACAAATCTGAAGAAGAATAGTACTTTTACCTATACCAGGTTCACCGCCTACAAGAACTATGGAGCCTTTTACAAGTCCTCCTCCCAGCACTCTGTCAAGCTCGGAAAGACCTGTATTATACCTGACGTCAGTATCCATCCCTACTTCTCCAAGCTTTGAAAGCTTGTCTGAAAGATTTTTCCCAGATGACTGCTGACGTGAAAATGAAGACGAAGTCTTTACCGGGGATACCGGCTCAGTTTCTTCAAACGTATTCCATTCTCCGCAGTTTGTGCATCTTCCGTTCCATTTTGAACTTTCAAATCCACAGTTACTGCAGACATACAGAAGCTTTGAACGTGCCATACTATCCCTCCTTCTTCATGTTTACATCTATAGTTGTAAATGGTATTGATATTTTATTTTTATCAAAAGCCTCTTTAACACCCTCTGTAAGATCATATTTTAAATCAAAATAATCTCCGCTTCTGACCCATACTTTGCAGTCAATATCAATAGAACTTGTACCGTGAGACGTCATACGAACAATCGGTTCCGGAGTATCAAGTGCTTTTGGATTTTCTTTAATCAGTTTACGAATTAAAGACTGTGCAAATCTGAAGTCGCTGTCATAGCTTATAGAGAATACAAGCTCAAGCCTTCTTGTTCCTGTTGCTGTATAGTTTACAATCTTCTCATTTGCAGCAACACCATTCGGAATATAGGAAAGCTTGTTATCCGGAGTAAGAAGTCTAGTATAAAGAATTGATATTCCTTCGACCTCTCCTGATATTCCATTAAGTTCTATAAAGTCTCCCGCTTTGAAAGGCTTCGAAAAAAGAATTATCATTCCTCCGGCTACATTTGAAAGGCACTGCTGAAGTGCAAGGCTTAATGCAAGACCTGCAGCACCGAGAATTGTAATCAGCGAAGCAATAGGTACTCCCATAACATTCAGCGTTATGACAGTTACAATCACATAGAGCACTGCACTTATAAATGAATGAAGGAATCCGTTCGCAGTTTTGTCAAGATTGGATCTTCTGCTCATTCTGCCTATAATTCTGATAATAATTTTTGAACAGATAATACCGACTGCAAATATTACAGCTGCTATTATTAATGAAGGCAGTTTGTCACTGAACATCTCCGAAAGCTTAGTAAATATTGAAGCCGTTTCTTCTGCTTTTTCTGTAATCACATCCACAACATTTGTATCAGAAAGTTCTTCAGTTATCTCAGCAACTTCTGTAAGAGCTGATGTTACTTCTGCATTAGTATTTATATCTATCACCCTGTTTCAGTTTTGTTTTAACCACTATCAATTATAACACTAAAATAAAGATAACTCAATAACTAAGTACCGATCTTACAGAGATAATTTTTTTCCTGTCTGTAAATGATGAGGGAGTATCAGATTCCTTATCATTTTCGTTCTTCCCGAAATCAGGTACAAAAGCACTAAGAAACCATGTTTTTACAGAAACATCAGCATCAACTGTTACCATTGTCGGAGCCCTGCTGATATCAAAATTATCCTTCACAGAAATTTTTTCACCGTCATAATATGCATTTTTCATTCCGTTATTCATATTCACATCAATAAGAACAGCCATTCGGGTCAATACAGCGCGTTCTTTTGTTTCAGACAGACCATTAAGAAGGAGAAATATTCTCAGGTACTCCTTATATGTAAGTGTAACTGCACTTGCCGGAGAAGCAGCTTTTTTTGATGCTGTAACATCCCCAAATGCGCCTCCGAACTTTTCAGTAAGTTCCGTTGCTGTACCACTGACCATATTTCCGACAAAATCTTTTGCATACTCTGTTGCACATTCACCTGCTTCGGAAATACCGGAAACGGCATTTTCCTTGATAAGGTTACCTGCTTCACCTATGGCTTCCTTTACTGACTCTCTTAATGAATCTATTATTTCCTCCGTTTTTTTACAGATTTCTTCAGAAAGAGCAACTGCTTTTTCACTGGTCATATCTGTAACTGATGAGCATTTCTGACTGATTATTGATGCTATACTGTCAGTCTTTTCGAGTAAAAGATTTTTTAATTCCCTGACAGCAACAGATGAAATATCGTTTCCTGATGATTCAACTGAATTTATTTTCTCAGTAAGATAAGCAGAGATTTTTTCTTCCGAAGTGTATTCCTCCGCATTTTCAATAACAGAAATAACTGCAGCGAAGAGTACATTTTTTATTGTATTTTCAGCCGCAACAATACTTTCGTCCGCAAATTCATCAACATAATCATTTACCGTTTCAGTCAGACTGTCAATTCCGCCCTCTGCTGAGTTTTCAATTTTTTCGAAAATATCCTCGACCTTTTTTCCTGCCTTGTTCACAGCAAGTTCTGCTATTTCTCCGGATTCATTAACAAGAGCATTCACCAGACCTGAAGGTTTCATCTTCCAAGTAGAAGCATTTTTATAAACCGGAACTGCCTTTCCCTCAAGCAGTACATTAAGGTCGGAAACCGATTCCGCGAGAGCAAGTGAGAGAATGAGCACGGTCTTTACTACCGGGATACCAAAGCCTGTCCATCCAGCGATAGCAGTGGCGGCAGAAAGAGTGACCGTTCTTATTTCTGAATCTGTAAATGCATACACAGTGTTCAGTGCAAATCTTGTCCCGAAAATAAGAGAACCTGTATACTGAAGGTTCTTTTCCATATCTTCATTTCCCCAGAGCAGATATTCAACTTCTGACTGATAAAATACATTATTGTCCTTATTCATTTCAATTCCAGTCAGCATTTTCTGAGGTGATTCACTTACACTGCCTCCCGAATATTCCTTTCCTGAAGTCTGACAACTGAACATCTGCATTATGTATTCTGTAACAAGAAGATTTTCAATGCCTTCATCCATCACGGTCTCACTGAGGCTGCCTATTTCCTCAAGAAAACTTCCTGCATTTTCAAGAAGCTCCTGCTGTCCTTCAAGCATACTTTCAGCATTGTCATCAGCATGATTTACTTCGAACTCCGGATTTGATTCAGGCAGCTCCGCACATTTTTTTATTTTTTCAAGTTTTTCTGCTGAAATCACTGAAAGAATGTCCGTTTTATTTTCATCGCATGCATCTTTAAGAACTTCTTCCGGGTTTCCGAGAGCATTCATGGCGGTAATAAATTTTTTTGACTCTTTTTTACTTCTTTCCTTTACACCCTCTTTTCCATAGATACTCTTAAGATATTTATAAAAATTATATTCTTCGCCCTGGCTTTCCGGTTTGGAAGAAAAGGCTGAATCCGATGCAAAAAACGCATTGTTTATTTCATTAACCGCCGCATTTTCTGCATCATAAACAGAAAAAACACTTGCTTCACTGAGCAAAGGCATATATGTGTCAGAATAATCAAAATAATCCATAACCTTTTTTTCATGAAATCTTATGGACTCAGCATATGAGATTATATTTTTAAAATATCCGAGATTGTTTTCAGTGACTTCCCTGTACTTTGAAATGTCTTCTCTGCTTAAAGCTCTCACTCCGCTGTCGTACTCATTCTGCATTGAAGTTTTTACTTCTCCATCTGAAAGTCTGGATATAGCATCCTGCCAGTTCTGTCCGGCTTCTTCCGCATCATCAAGTGAATCAAGAAGTTTTTCGAGAGATGAGCTAAGGTTTTTCAGATACTGCGAAGCTTCAGAAGAAATATCCGTGAACGAAGAAATCAGATCTGCTACTTCCCTGCATTTACGGTCGGCATTATTTTTACGGTTTTCTCTTACCGACCAGGCTTCATTTATCGTTTCATGAATAAGCGTATAAAGTTCTTCAGTTCCGGCAGATTCTTTCTCCCTTCTTTTACGCTTTTCATCACTGCATCTGCTTAATTCATCGAGATAAATAAAAGCTGCAGAACAAACATTTGTAATTTCTGAGGACTGTTCTGATAATCTGCTGATAAAACCAAAGTCTCCTTCCGACTTAATCTCTCTGATATTCCTGATAAACTCCGATTCTGTTCCGTCCCCGGCTCTGATATAACCGGATAAAATACCATATGAAACATCAAGTACAGAAACTCCGGCATCATCTGCCAGTGAGCTGATATACTTTTCTGATTCTTCACTATATTCTGCAGGCAGTTCACGATCCTTAAGTGCCTTGTAGACTTCAAGATCAGACATTGCATCTCTGTACTTTTCTCTTACCTCTGAGACCAGACTCACGGACTCTGACAGATCAGCTCCGGAAATACAGTTATTGTAAGCCGAGGCATCCTCCCAGATTTTCCGGCAGATATTATTGATTTTTTCAAGACTTTTGTCATATTCGACCCTGGCATCAACTGCATTGTTCTGAGCTTTGAAATCCTTAAACACACCAAGCTTGTTTATTAATCCGCTGCTCATTTTCAAAGGTCCGGTGTACTTCATATATTCAGTAACCTGATTTTTAAGTACAGAAGGATCCGCAAGAACAGCACCTTCTGTAAATTCAGCATTAAATGCTTCCGTATTAAGATTAATCAGATTATCAAACTGAAATTCGGAAGGATTTGAGAACAAACCGGCAATCCCGTCTATGTACTTTCTTCCTGATTCATCCTCTGAAGTCAGAGCTGTATTGTTTACTGTACGGTAAAAATAATCATACAGGTTTTCCTGAAGTTCCTCTTCTGTTGATGAAACTGCAAACAATCCATACACTGACTTAAGAACACTGTCAAAATCAGAAAGTCCGGCATTCGCCGCAAGGTCTGCCGAATCGGAAGCCATTTGTCTGGCTGATGATACCCTTATTGCATCAACTATTGTTCCTGCAAATGTATAAACCGGAAGCATCATAAATGCAAGCATAATGGAAACTGAGCCTTTTGCTGTCTTTTTAGTGAATAGTTTGTTCTTTTTCATACGTATCTCCTATAATAACAGTTTTTCCCTTATCTGTATTTATATTATAGCAGATATTTCTTTAAATTGCAATAGTTTCTACAAATTTTTTAACATTTATTCACAAGCCTGTTCCATAAAAAATATCCTGTTGTATCTCCGTCCGGAAGTCCAAAAAATTTTCTGTATTTCCTGACCATTTCAGCTGTCCGGTCATCATATACTCCGTTCTCACAGCATCCTTCATCTTTAATCAGTTCTTTTTCCTCATTCATACTCTGCTGAAGAACCTTAACCGTGAAACCTGTCATGCCAGGTTTGAGCATTTTGCCCGGATAAATAATCATAACATCACCCTTTTCAATATTTCTAGTATGTTATCATTATATGTTTTTTTCACAGTATAGTGAAAAAACACTGCTATGAAAAATCATAACAGTGTTTCTTTAAGTTTAGAAATTGTATGGTACCCAGCCTGCTGTACCAAGTCTTATTCTGTATGGTCTCGATTCATCCTCTACTATTTCGGTAATAGTAAATGTTCCGCTTACTTCTGCTGTACTTCCGCCGTAGCTTGAGTAGTAAACCGTACCTGAATACTGAACTACATCACCAACTCTGTGCACTGCGCTCTCGCCGGAACTGTTATGCGGCGGTTCGACTTCAGGAAGTTTTACATCTTCTCCCTTCTTACTGAGAACGGCTGCATATTTGCCCATCTGATTATATCTGAGCTTGAACACACTCATTGCGTATGATGTTTTTCCCTTGAGCGGATCGTTCACATATACCGTACCTGTATTTTTGTCATACCCTGTAAGCAGCAGACAGTGTTCATTTGCATACCATGTGACTCTGTTACCCTCTGGTGTCGTCCAGGTTGTTGTATAGTACGGTTCAATCATACTGATTGTCGCCCAGATAAGGACAGGTTTGTCTGCGGCAACATATGAAAGAAGTCTGTCAAAATCCGTACCTGTAAGATTTTCAAGATAATATTCGTCATTTCCGATAAGGTTAAAGTATTTTTCAGCCGTGGTAACCATACATGGTGTGTAGCATCCGTAACCGGAACCGCTTGCTGGATTTCCCGGGAAAGTAGTCATAAAATCAGCACCGAAAAGCTCCGAACCAATGTAATAAAAATTAAACTTCGGCATAATATCTGCGAGCTGAACCTTTGACACACCAAATCCATAGTGATTTAAAAGCATGGTAAGAGAAGTTACCTCACACCCCGTAGGAAGCTCAGGATTCTGCTTAATACAGTCTACATCAAGTCTTTTTGATGGTGGTCTGTATGAAACTGCCGGCGTTGTAACTGTAGTCACAGTCGTTGTAGTTACCTCAGTTGTTGTTATCGGCATTGTAGTGGTAGTGGTTGTAACTGTTGTTGTCTGTACAGTTGTCGTAACCGGTGATGTCACTGTAGTTTCAGGAGCAGTAACAGGTACTGAAGTAACAGCAGGCAGTATATCCTCATCTGTGATTACGGTACCAGGCGGCATAATTATACTGTTTTCAGTTGTTGTAATCAGACCTGTAAGTTCTGAAAGTTCATTATCTTTAAGAAACAATGCTCTGGCAGCATGAAAATCCCTGAAGTTAATTACTCCGTCTTCATTTATATCATATCTTATGTAGTCATCATCTGTAAGAATAACAGAGCCTATAATACTCTGTCTGATTTTTATTACATCTGACGCCTTAATCTTGTCTTCTTCACTGAATGCCTGAGCAGATATACCATTTAAAAATGCTGAAAACGCAGCTACTGACAAAACAGCCGCTCCGGCTATATATTTTTTTAAATTATTATTCATTTCGCACCTGTTAAAATCAGTTATTAAAATATTTGTGTCCTCTCGTAAGCGCAAGCAGCATAAACAGTCTTGCTTCATCTCTGTACTCTGGTTTTATCATATAATACACATATGCTTCGAGAATATTAATATCAGGAACTGATCTTCCTTCGATTTTAAAATTTTCATATCCCATAGGGACGTATCTGTTATAAATATCCTTCGGACTGATATGAGTCGGATAATCAATAGTCTGATAAAGAGCCATGCCCATCTGCGGACATTCAAAATCCCTGAAATCAAACGGTTCATCAGGGTGTTTCATATGTTCAGTAATCTTTATCTGATATTCGCCGACAAAGTCATAATGCTCCTTTCTCCTTTTGCAGTTCGGAGTACAGCAGGCATTGACCAGAAGTTCACATTTTTCCTTATGAGGAATTTTTTCGAGCATTTCGAACTTATTATTCCAGTTATAGTCGAGAACAACAAGATTATAGTCTTTTTCAAGTTCTTCGCAAAGCTTATCCATGTCCTCAATCTGCTTGCATGTGGAACTTGTTATTTTAAAATTCGGATACTTGTTTCGGATATAGTCCTCAAGCAAAGGCGAAACAACGATTACTTCGTTCATCCCGTTGTCTGCCATCTTCATACAGGTATTGCAGAAAGGATCCCTGAGATGTTCAGGTCCCACATGAGGATTAGTAAATGTAAATCTCAAAGGAATATTTCTTGAATTGAATTTTTCAAGAATACCCTGTACTGATTTTGCGTCAATCTTACCGCTGAATGATCTTCCGCCGTTCCATACCGATCCTGGAAATGTGCCGTATACCGAGGCAATCTCTACTCCGTCATAAAAAATTTCCGGCTGTCTGTTCAGCATTTCCAGCAGAATCATATTGAGCTTGAAATGTCTGACAAAATCAGGCAGGTGAAATTTTGCAGGCATATTATTTCATCTCCTTTTTAGCCAAAAATCCACTAAAATCACAAACATTTTTATTATAGCATAATAAACAAAAATAATCAATGGTTATTTTTTTCAGAAATTATATCTTTCCTGAGAGTTTCAGTAAGAAGTTCCTGATATGCACTTTTCTTACTGCTCAGTATCAGCACCGCTGTCATCTGTAATTCAGAATCCGAGATGCTTTCAAGTATCTTCAGTCTTTTCTCACTTATCGTTTCCGATTTCTCAATGCCACTGTAATCTTCAGGACTCATTCGCCACGGTCTTATATTTTTATTTCTGGAAACAAGCCTGTCAGCAATCTGCATTCCCTCCGGGTCAAAATCACCGGAATACAGTATCCGGCACCCGCTCTCAGCAAGCATATCTATAAGTCTGAGACCGGAATACTTTATCTGACCGAAAGTACAGACAAGACACGAGCCACATTCGGCAGCCGTATCTGACAGTGCTGAAAAAACCATAGGATTTTCCACTATATAAACTGTTTTTCCGTCACAGTCAGCATATTCTATTTTACTTAGTCCGGAAACAGAAATAAGGCATACTTCTCCGTTATCAGCAAAATACTTATATCCCGGATGTTCATGGTGCCCTGAATCAAAAAGTCTTACACCTATTGCTGCCGCAGCACCTGAAACAGTATCCGGTTCTATATTAAAAGCCGAATAGATTTCTTTTTCCGTCTCTGACAATCCGGTCAGCTTTATTCCCGAAATATACGAAATTCCCTGGAGAAGGAGTCTGCCAGCCGGATTAGACTTATCAAAATAATGTGGATTTCCCGTTACTCTGGCACTTAAAACAGCAAGCTGAACCGGATAGCTGATTCCGGAGCAGATATCAATCGCTTCTTTCAGATATCCCATAAGTTTTTCAGCATTTTTCTGAGAAGTCCTGTATTCAGTCATCACTGAGCGATAACCGGAATTCTGGCTATGGTACATTTCTTTGAACCAGTCCTGACAACAGCTGTTTTCAGCATTCGAAATCATTTTTTCCCAGAAATTCCGTTTTTGTTCCTCCGCAGAATTTTTCCTGTCTCTGCTGCTTACAATTCTGGTGTTAAAATATACCTCAATAATCTGCTGAAGATTCAGATTTCCGAATCGTGTTTCTGCAATACCCTTCTCAAAATCAGATATTTTAAATTTGAGAAGCGGGGGTGAATAAGGTCTTTTAGGCGAAACTATCTCAGTAGCTGCTATACACTCATCATACGAAGCATCCTTTATAATTACGTTTCCGGCCGGTCCCCCGAAACTTTTATAATTTTTCAGAATACACTCCATTATCCTCTGATACTGCGGTCGCGATTTAAAGTATTCCACACACTGTACAAGTTCTTCCTGCATGGCTTTTATTCCTCAAGTATCTTCCGTTTACCGTTCCACTCATACAGAATTACAGTTATCACTCCGCTGTCTTTTTCATGGAACAGTTCTGCAATCTCAAGAGAAGGAACTGTTTCATAACAACCCCAAAGTGCCTGGGAATTCATAATATATCCGAAGCCAAGTTTTTCAAGAAGTCCGAACATCTCGCTTATATTACTGTCATCAACGCCTGCAAAGGCTTCATCAAGAGCAAGTATCATAGGTGCCTGTTCTCCTGCCTTTTTATACTGCGCTGCAACTGCAGCAAAGAGCGGAATATAAAGGCTGAGTGCTCTTTCACCGCCGCTGAACGTATTGAAACGACTGTTTGTAAGTTCGGAATATTTTGGATTTCCCGGCTGTTTAAAATGAAGTTTAAATTCAAACCAGTTTCTGAAATCAAGAACATTTCTGATAATATCTGAGTAATTAATATCGCTTCCTTTTTCTTCAACCAGCATTTTCTCCTGTTCAATCTTACTGCTGAAATGTTCTGAAAGCCGTTCAAAATCTTCGTTGCTGATAAGTTCCCTGCTCTTAATAAGTATTCTGCTAAGTTCATCATAGTTCATCTCATTTTCATTAATCCCCTTTTTAGGTTTCCAGCTCAGAGAAAATGAAAGTCCCATCGAAGTGTTTATACCCTGCATCAGCTCAGCCATTGAGTCAACCCATTTCCTGCTTTCCTCAATACGGGTATACAGTTTCTTGCTGATTGTGTCAAGAAGAATTTCCTTGAACATCTCCTCTTCATTCTTTCTTATAAGAAGTCTGTCATTTTCGATAGTTTCTATAAGTTCCTTTTCAAAATCAAAAGGAGATATTTTCTTTCCCTTCCATATAAGAGTTATCTGCATTCTTCTGCGAACTGTATCTGTATCATTGTCCTCAAAACAGTGCCCAAGATTCATTCCATACTCAGCAGAAAGAACGCTGCTGTGCTTTCTGTATGAATCAGCAAGACGGTCCTGAATTTCTGTAAGGCTCTTTTGCTTTTCTGTTTCAGACATATTTTTTTCGAGTTCCGAGGCAAACTGTTCAGGAGTTTTACTGCTTTCATACGAATTATATCCTAAGTTAAGTTCCTCAATGTATATTTCTCTCAGGAGATTTTCTTCTGTTTCTGCAGTTTTAAGATTTTCTTTTTCCTTTTCAAGCTGTTCAGTCAAATTGCTGAGCATTACTTCACATCTGGTTTTTGAATTGCTGTATTCCCTGCATTTCTGCTCTGTTTCATCAATTGCCTTAACGAGGAATTCTGCTCTTTCCTTTTTATCTGCATTTTCAGAACTGTTAAGAAATTCATCACATAGTCTTACTGTCTCTTCATAGCCGTGTATTCTCGCAGAAATGCTCTTAAGGTCATTTTCAATCGATTCAACATTCTCTTCAGCATCGGCAATAATGTCTTCCAGCGCGGACAGTTCACGTATCTTTTCACTTTTATTTCTCAGGATATCAATAATTCCCATTACTGTATCCCGGTAACTCATTACCGAATCATATACATCAGAGTATTCTTCTGATGTTTTCTTATACGGAAAGCCACTGCAAAGTCTCTCGGCTTCAACCTTATAAGTCTGAATTGCTGATCTTACAAGGCTGTATTCTTTTTCACAGTGCTCCAGATTTTTTATTTTTACATCAACAGCAGTTCTGCATTTGTCAGCGAGACTGCAGGCTGCATTGATATCAGATGTATCAAGCATTTTTTTATATTCAGAATCAAGTGTTTTTATTCTGATTCTGATTTTTTCAAGTTCTGATTTGGCATTTTCAAGAAGTTGTTCTGATTCAGCAAGAAGCTGTGTCAGATCTGATATCATCTTTTCTCTGTAACGTTTCCTGCTTTCAGTACCGATAAATCTCACACTGCCATAGGACTGTGCATGTCCTGAAATAATTCCGTTTCTGAAGAATCCCCTTTCGTCTGTCTCCGGATACGGAACGGAAAAGTCAAAGACATTCTTAAAATACCGGCTTTCCGTAAACCTGTTTTCATCATCAAGAATAATGCAGTCCGATATATCACCTAAAATTTCTTCAGCATGTTTTCTGTCTGCTCCCGGAATAACAAGAGAATCAAGCATTCCTGAATCTATAAGTTCTGCTTCCAGTACAGCACGGGTTTCATCATCAACTTCATCCCTGAAATCAATACATTCATAATATGAATAGAATTTAACTCCGTTTTCGGCAAGTTTCTTTCTTGCCGCTTCCCTGCGTTCATTTCTCTCAGGAACCGGCTCAGTCATATTCTTCAGTTTCTCCAGTTCTGCAGATTTTTCACTGCATTCATCTCTGTACTTCTGACATACTAGTTTCTGCTCTGTTTCAATTGCTATAAGACTCTTCTCTATTATGTTCTTTTCTCTGCCGAGAAGACCGTAAAGTTCTGCTGCGGAACCTGAACCTTCATACTTTGAGATAAGTTCCTCAAGTTCTGAAAGTGTATCCTCATCAATTCTATATTCTTCATTATTCTTCGAAGCAATATAATAAGACTCAATGAGTCTGTCCTTCTGCTCATCAAATGCTGTTTCAGCCGCAGCCAGTTCACGCTTTGATTTTTCAGTTTCTTCCTTTGCCGTGTCAAGTTTACGAAGAGCTTCATCCTCACGGAGTTTTTCCGATTCATATTTATTTATTGCATCAAGCGCCTTTTTTACAGAATCTGCAAATGATGAACACTCTCTTCTGCACACGCTTCCCTGCAGACAAAAATCAGGATCATTGTTAATACCGGAAAGATAATTATCGTAGAAAGGAAACTGATATTCTTCATACATCCTGTATTCTTTAAGCTGAACTTCAGTTTCATATCCAAAGTCTTCGATTTTGCCTTCTGTTTCTCTCTTTTCGATATATTTTTTTCTGATCTGTTCTTTCTTTTCATCACAGATTCTTTTCTTTGCAGATTCATCTTTTCTGTCTTTTTCCATACTGGAAAGTGCATTCTGTTTCTGTGTTATCCTCGCTTCGATATCTGTCAGATCAAGACTTTCCTTCTCACGCTTGTAATCGGAAAGGGTCTGCATACTGATATCGTATTCTTTGCAGGCTGTTTCAAACTGATTCTTATTTTCCTCAATATCCGCCCTGTATTTCTCAGTGTTTTTACGAAGTTCCGCTGCAGAAGCATGCTTTTTCATATACCTTCTGGATTTATTCCAGAGAACATATGTGTTGTATTTTCTGTATTCTGCAGAAATATACTTTGTCTCTGAAAGTGCACGTTCAGCATCTTCTATATGTCCGTGAAGCTCTTCAATACGGTTCATAGCGTCTGCCATCGGCCTCAAATCATCATCTGAAAGTGTCTGCATTGATTCGTTCAGTACCTCATAGAGCTGAGCCGGTTTAAGATTTTCCTTTGAGGCAAGCTTTGAAGAACGTGTTTTGATAAGAATGTCAGTAAGATTATCATAATCAGCTATATTTTCAGGTTCTATTCCGAAGATATGTTTTGCAACAATTTCCTTATACTCAGACATCTTTTCAGCGAAAAGATTCTTTTCACCAAGTTCTTCTTTCAGCTTTCGTGCATCAAAAGGAATATTTTTACCGCCGACTGTCCTGTAGAGAGAAAAATCATAACCAACTCTTCTGCCGTCAAGTATACAAAATCCCCAGGTATTCATGTTTCCGCCTTTTCTTGCGTGCAGACCTATCCCTATTGTACGGTACTGTCCGCTCTCAGGCTTTTTAAATTCAAGGAAGAGATAACCTGTACTCTCATCTTTTTCCTCTCCTCTGTCATCAAGAAGATAAAAGCTCATCTTCCTGTCCTTGCTTCCGAAAGGATCAAGTCTCGAAGGCTGTCTGTCACCATCAAGTATATATGGAATAAAACTCTGAGTTGTTATTGATTTTCCGGAACCGTTGGAGCCTCTCAGAAGAATCTTTCCGTTTTTCAGAGGAAAAACCTCTTCATCATAAACCCAGAAATTCACGAATCCGAGTCTGTTCATTATCCATCTTTCCATTTATTTTTCCTCCGCTTTGTATTTAAAATCTGAAGGGTATTCACCGTATGACAGAAATGCACCGTCAGTAATAAATATCCTGCCGTCATTTTCCTCAATCATCTGCCACTGTTTCATATATTCAAATACCTGTGATAAAAATTTTTCTTCTGACATCTCACGAAATTCCTTGCTGAAACCGGATCTGTACTCTGCTGCACATTCAATAATAAATTCATTAAATTTTTTACGGCTTTCAAATTCTCTGTGTTTACCTCTGATAAGATTACCGCATATAAGGGCTGCAATACCTGATATCATCTTATCTGACGGGAACAAATCACCGTATTTTTTCTCATTTGAAAAGAGGCAGAATGCAGAACCGTTATGAATATCCAGCCTTCCTCCGGTATAGTATTCAAGATACTTTGATATGGATGAACGGAAATTTTTCAGATATATACTTTCCGGGTCTGCTGAATCGTTCCAGTAAACAGCTGGCTGGAGAAGAAGACGACGATAGACTCTTGAAGATTTTCTGGAATCTGATGCATCATATGTTTCAAAATCTCTGAAACTGGTTATCTCAGATACATCCTCATCCTGGTGAACAGAAAAATAAACTGAATATCCTGTGTTTTCATAAAGTATCTCAGCATTTCTGTCATTGGCTGCATTTTCAAGTGATCCTTCTGATATTCTGAGAAGGTCTTTCTCCTGAGCAAATCTTAATACCCTAACAAGTGACTTACGGTCTGAATAACGTGTAAAGTCTATCTTTACTGTATCTGAAACTATACGTTCAACATTTTCAATAAGTTCCGTAAGCAGAAACTGCTCTCCTTCGGCCTTGTCATCAAGGTAAATCAGAACAGCACAAAGCAGACAGTAATCATCCGTAGTTTCAAAACTTTCTATTCCCATAAACGGCATAGCATTTGCCGGAACTTTTTCAAGTTTGATTAGTTTATTGTTTATTACCACACGCCAGTCAGGAAATTTGTGAAAGAAATCACGCATCTCAGAATCAAGTGCTCTTTTTATCTTAAAATAGTTTTCACGGTCATTTTCACGCAGAATCCAGAATTCATCCATTAGTTTTATAAATTCATCCATTGTTTTCTTCCTCAAATCTGATTATATATCCAGGCATATCGAGTTCACCGTCAGTACATTTAAGTACTATCCTGCGTCCTGTATTCTCGATATGAAATCTTCTTCCAAAATCAGTAATTCCCGAACGATTTTTATTCTGACCGGCAGATGACAGCCATTTAAGAACAGTTTTTCTTACCTGCTCCGGAACTGTCTGCTCTGAAATCTCCTCAAGATTCATCTCGTTATTCCTGATATATTTTTCTATCATCGCACGTTCTTCATTTATACGCTTTATCTGAAGCATTCTGCCGGCTTCTTTTTCAAATGCCTTGCTTGAAAATCCTTCAGTTTTTACTCTTGGCTTGTACACTCTTGTACGTGGCTTGACTTCAAACACCTGCGGTTCAATATCTGTAATATCGCTGTGAATACTGTCTGTTGTCCTGTCCGAATTATAACGGTAATGTTTTTCGTTCATAACTCCAAATACATGAGCGGAAAGGCAATGTGCCTCATTAACGTCCTCACATTCAGCAAAAAGGCTAAGGTATTTGCGGTAATCCTGTTTTCTGCTTATCACGGTATTCTGAAGCTGCATAAGCATTACAGCATCGTTTAAAAGTTTCCTGATAATCTCATTTGTATACTCCATAGCCATACTGCAGACAGACTGTTTTCCGTTTTCACTTACGAACCAGCGACGCACTGCTGTCCACTGCTCCTGAATATGAAGCTGTATCTGCTCTCTGTCCGGCATCGAAGATCCGGTACGCGGAATTTCCATTTCACTGTCAGTTATTTTACCTATGAGTATATTTATATTTTCTTCTGACATTCCGGCAAGTCTTGCTGATATCATTTCAGAATATCTCTGAAGTACACGGATAAATTCCCTAAGATACTGTATGAACTTATCTTTATAAATAATAAAATCCATTGACTTCATCAGCTTTTCGCCCTTAACAGAGTAAAATGTGTGCAGGTAATCTGAATAACTCTGGTTGAGTCTTCTGAAATCAGCCTGGAAATTCTTCCACCATTCATTAACCGTTCTCATATTTTTCTCAGAAATAATACTGCTTATCTGACTGAGGCAGTCATTTATACGAACAAGAAGGGATGAGGAAAGAGTATTGCTCTCCGAAGTCATATTTTCAAGTTCAATAGTCATTCGTTCTATTATAACTGCACGTTCGGAAATAGAATATCTGTACTGTTTGTTTTTATACTCTTCAATAGTACTTACCTTTCGCGGATCCTGCATGGGAATTACATTTTCCCATTCTGTAAGCTGAGCAAGAGCACTCTTAACCTGTTCAGTCTCCGTATTCTCAAACCCGCTGCATGTCCTGAGTCTGCTGCATATTTCCTCCGCACTCATCTGAGAATTGAGCATTTCCTTTTCATTGTAGAGTATCCTCATTATTGTTCTGTACAAAATGGAATTCTGTGCTGTAAGATATGATGTTTCCTGAACCGGAAGCATTCTGGATGTGTTAATATTCATAATCTGACCTTTCAGGGGAATTTATTTTCTTCAGTATAAAATTACATACATTTTAATGTTATCATAAATGTTCCCTTTAGTCAATATAAAATTAACATATTTTAACTAAAAAATCACACTTCATATCTCAGTTCCATTGCCGGACGTATACCGGTTTCAAATTCCGGATACCCGTAATCAACCAGCCTTCCGTCTGATAAAACTTCCCATACATATTTGCCGTAATATGAAGGTGTGCGAAGCCACCACCCGGAATTTGTCTTTCGTTCCTCATCACTGTGAAAATAACCTTTCGCTTCTGACCGGCTCAGAATAAATACTTTATCAGAGACTATGACATTATTCCTTCCTTCTGAAAGCAGCTCACTTTCCGAAATCATTTTCTTTTCTTCATCAGTAAAGAAAACATCATAGAATACATCGTTAAGCCATGTTCTTATTTCAGAATCCTCCCAGCTTACATATGGATTATTTCTTTGAAGTTCGAGCTTAAACAGGCATTCTTCTGATATAACAAGTGCCCTTCCGGATTCTTTTTTCAGTACAATCCATTTTGTTCCGGCAAAATTAATCACATCATTTATTTTCGCTTTTCGAATCATCTCTCTGCAGTCATTTTCAGAAAAATCTCTTTCTTCATCTTTCAGTACCAGTTTCTGCGTAATAAACGGTTTTTTGAAAAACTCACGAGAACTTACCTGCGGCATGCAGAGTATCTCTATATTTTCACATCCATCAAAGACTTTATCCCCCAGTGAAACAAGATTTTCTCCTGCATAAACTGAACGAATTTCCCTAAGTCTCTTTTCAAGAGTCCTCCTTGTACCGCTTTTTTCAGGGGAGAAAGCCATGTCGCCTATTGATGTAACCGGTTTTCCGCAAATTGTGTCCGGAATAGTAACATCTTTATCAAAGCCCTTATATCGTGTAATCTTTATCTCTTCTTCACATTCTTCAAAGCTGAAAATTTTTCTCCAGTCTGTTAAGCTCCTCTCCTTAAGACCAAGTTCTTTTTCCATTTTGTCTGTTTCAATTCTGTCAATCAGTTCAGCACTGAAATATTTGTTTCTGTATTCGAGAATTCGTGCAGTAAGTTCGCTGTTTTCCTCACTCATACTGAAATAGCGGTCTGTTTCCTCAAGTGAAAATCCACCCTTTTCATCTTTCTTTATTAAAAAGAAAAGTGCTTCCTGATATTTTTTCCTCTCCAGAGCATATTCGATAAGTGTTCCCGTATTTTGCTTTGTATAACATCCAAATTTGTCATACTCTTCAAGCATATCCATATCATCATTGCATACTGTATCTTCTGCAAATCTAAGAAAATTCTTTTTCAGATAAACAATACTGTTTTTGTCTCCGCTCCTGCAGAGCTGGATTATTATAGGATCCTTAACAGCTCTTGGTACTGGTGTATTAAGGAAGTCTAAAGTCATTTCCTTGCCAGCTGTAAGCATATTCAGCAGATCAGCAAGGAAGGAAAGATTTTTTTCGCTCTGAAGATTTATTTGAATTCCCCTGCATTCTGCAGACACAAGATGGCGCAGCATTCTTCTGGTAACCATTCCGGCATATTTCCAGTTTTCGGGGAAAACAGCACCAATAACAAACTCTGTTCTTTCAATCGCAATAGGATGCAGATTTTCAGGAATATTTATTATAGTCTGTCCCTGCGGAATTAAAATTATTTTTTTGCCATCCCCGCTGTATATTACGCCGTCATACATAAAAACATCATCTTCAGAACCAGTAGTCTTTACTGACTTAAGATTCGGACATCCGACAAATGCATATTTTTTAATATCTTTAATACCATCCGGTAAAACAATCTCTTCCTCAAGTCCGAAAGCATTTTCAAGTATTTTGTTTCTTATAATAAATCTCGCCATAATCTTCCTCTTCTCAGTAATACATTAACTTCATAACCGGATGAACACCAAGTCTTGACGTTACAGGATTAGCAGAAACATGTACATTCATAAAGTTACTCAGGCAGGATGCTTCAGATATGTACATTGACACACCCGGAGAACGAAGCCACATATCACCGTCATAAAACGGTATTTTTTCTGATATATAATATTCTGCTTCAGACTTATCCAGAAGAAATATCTTATCAGTAGTTTCAAATTTTTCTATTTTTCCGTAACCTCTTTCAGTTGTTTCGTTTCTGGAGGTGTTTTCTCCAATTAATTTTGCTTCGTCATCTGTAAATACCGAATAAAAAT
>JAUNJJ010000011.1:0-27872 GCA_030533325.1 Oscillospiraceae bacterium | reverse complement strand
GAGGTGTTTTCTCCAATTAATTTTGCTTCGTCATCTGTAAATACCGAATAAAAATCCCTGTTCAGCCATTTTCTTAAACTGCTTGTATCCCAGCGACTGTCATTTGTTCTGTTGTTAAAAGGCCTGTATGCAACAGAGTACCTGGAGATTATCAATGCACAACCGGATTGGTTTTCCAGTACATACCATAAAATCTCACCAAACTCTATAATATCTCCTCGTTTTGCATTTCTTAGCTCTTCTTTTGAAATATTCATCAAATCTCCTCCTGAACTATTCCTCAAGTTCCTTTATCTGAGCCATTATTTCTTTCTGTCTGTCGTAAAACATGAGTTCCTTGTTATGCTTAAAATACGCATCACATCCGAACTTGCTTATAAATTTTGCTGTATTGGGATTTACAGTAAGTTCAGTGACAAGTATAAGTATTTCCTGTCCCTCACTGAAACACATTTCACAGAATGAAAATGCATTTGCAAGTTTTCCTGATGCTGATGCAGCCTGTTTTTTCATATCCCGTATAATATTTTCGAAGTCAGCCAAAGTCTTTTTAAGAGCCTCAGCACTGTTCATTCCAGCTATACCTGACATCATATTCTGCATGTTTTTAATCAGTATTCGTTTTCTTCTCTGTCCCTCATGTGATAAACTGCCGGCTTTTATTCCAATTTTAAGTTCACACTCCTTTTCTTCGGTCAATGCACTCATAATTTCTGAAGGAACTGCACCCGGACGTGCAGCCTGCTGTTTAAATCTTTTCAGGACAGTCATAAATTCCGTGCTGACTGCGTCTGTATCAACTACAGGACGAACAGCCAATGTGCATCCGTCTATAATAAGACCAAGCAGCGAGAGACGTTCGTCGAACTTTGCATTTCTGGCTCTGTCAGTTATCTCAGCAGATGCTTTTCCTGAAAGAATATCATCAATCTGATAGTCACTTTTATACTTGTTAAATAAATCGTAGTAAACCGCAAAATTCTTTGCTGTCTTTCTGTTCTGTAAATACTGACAAATCAGTTTCTCATCAACCTTTATATCGTTTTTCTCGTACAAAGTTATCATCTGACTCAGATCTTCCCAGCCTCTTGCTGTAACAAATGACTTTCCGTCGACAGTGCTCTCAACTTTATAGAAATCTTCGCTCTTTATTTCAAGATATGTAAGCACTGAAGGATGAATTCCTGCTGAATATGCATATTCTTTCCATATGCTGAAATCCGGTTCAACATCTATTCTCTTTAGTCTGTCCCAGGTAACAATGTCAAATTCACGTACAGAATTATTGTACTCGGGCGGATTTCCGGCTGTAACCACAATCCATCCGTCCGGAACACGATGCCTTCCGAAAACCTTGTACTGTAAAAACTGCAGCATAACAGGAGCAAGCGTCTCTGAAACACAGTTTATCTCATCAAGAAAAAGAATACCCTCTCTTACTCCTGTTTTTTCCATCATTTCATACACAGATGAGATAATTTCACTCATTGTATACTCTGAAACATCACACTCATATCCGCTGTAGTTTTTGTGCACTATAAACGGGAGTCCGAGTGCGCTCTGTCTGGTATGATGTGTCATGGAATATGAGAGCAGTGCAACATTCATTTCTGACGCAATCTGTTCCATAACTGCAGTCTTGCCTATTCCCGGTGCACCTATCATAAATACAGGACGCTGCTTCTCAACCGGAATAACATAATTTCCGAATTCATCCTTTGTAAAATATGCCTTCATTGCATTTTTAATCTGCTCTTTTGCTTCTTTTATATTCATTTTTCTGTTCCTTTCAAATCTCGTTACTCTGCAAAATAAGTTTTATCGCCCATACCGGAACTTCAGGATTATTATAATTATCGTCTATGAAAACAAATGCAGTATTGTAATCAGGCTGACGTTCCGGAAATATTCCATATCCGTCTGTAAAATAAATTAACCCCTTAAGATTTACAAATTCATGATTATTTCTCAGCCTGTCAACATATGAAAACACCGGACGAAAATCAGTTCCGCCAAATCCCTTAAGCTTCATGTTTTTCAGGTAATTATCAAATTCATCCTGCGATGTTATTTTCACATCTTCCTGTATTTCTGCATCACACTGAATAATATGAAGATTGATTCTGGTAAAGAAACTCTCTGTCTGTTTCAGAATATTATAGGTTTTCTGAATAAATTTCTGAACAAGTTCCCCGTGTACTGAGCCGGATGTGTCAATTGCTATTACGAACTCACGTATGCTTTTGATCTCCTTGTACTCAAGCGGCTCAATAAGCGGCATTTTTCTCCCGGAACTGCTAAGGATACTCATTCCGTAAGTATAAAAAATATAATCAAATTCGTCATCGTTTATTTTCATTTTCTCGCCCATGACAGAAAATTTTTTAAGAAACTCCGAATAATCATATTTTTCACGTGTTACAGCTTTGAGATTCTGTATAAAATTCGCTGATTTGTCTCCCTGTCTTTTCGACATTGTTTCAAGATCTGTCAGTATTTTCTCTGCAAGTTCTTCCCATTGTTTATCAGTTTCACTTTTTCCGGACTTATTATCATTCTCCGCATTGGAATCATTGTCCTGATTATCTGAACTTTCTTCTGAATCAGCGGATGCACTGTTGTTTTCAGAATTTGCTGTTTTATCGCTGTTTCCGTCTTTGTCACCGGAGGATATACCGCCTGAGGAATGATTAAACCATATTGAATGGTCATCTGCAGTAAAGTGTTTTCTCCATTCCGCTATAGTAATCCGGCTTATATCATTATTCAAAAGATATCTGTAAATCTTTTCGGCTGTCAGAAAATTTACCTTAGCCTGTATTTCGGAAATAATTTTCTTCTGTTCCTCATCCTGCCTGTGCATCGACGGCAAATCAATTTCATTAATAATACTTTCAGCTGCAATATCACATGCAAGCCCCCATGCTTCTTCATTAATATCCGGACCTGTGATATAATGCCTGAAAATACAGTGCAGGAGCATATGAAAATAATTCCGTACGGGTATTTCCCTGCCTCTTTTAAAACACTGAAGAATAAACTTCGGGTCAAAGAAAAAATTCTTTCCGTCACATGCTATAGTCCCTTTATACGGCATATCATCAATCATGCCAATAGCCGCATCGATAAAACGCATATTAACAATAATCGTATTACGTGACAGTTTAAGAATATCCCGGGCCAGCGACATAATCTTATTATCTTTTTCCGTTTTAAATCTCCCCTTCTGATTATTTTATCCTCCACCGGATAACAGAGCATTTGTCCTGTTTTAAATTTTAACACTTATTTCTTGCTTTGTCAAGTATAAATTTTCATTCACCGGAGCTGTATTTTCATTTAAAATTATTCCGGATATACGGACGCCAATAAAAAATAACAATATACTTGTATTGATTATACCATACAAGTATATTGTTAGTCAACTGAAGGGTATTGGAAAAATCATTTCTCTGTAATTCACGTACTCTGCTTCGATGTCCCCAGATGTCCCGGCATGGAACCGATAATAACTTTGCCGGTCTCATCCGACCAGCAGAAATAAATCCTTATAAGCAGCTGAGAACTTACGCCGTTCTTAATATGGAGATCAAGTGTGTACTTTATTCCGTCATGCGTTACAGTGTAGTCGTCGGCACATGTGCGAAGTGCACCTTTGCCGCAGCCGGTTACTTCCCAGCTGCAGGATTCAGCATAAAGATTAAGTTCATCTTCAGAAATATTTCCAAGACGGTAAGCTGCATATGCATTAAGATAGTATAATCCGTCACAGAGGTCAGCAACATCAAGTGCACCGGAATATTTCTTCAGTTCATTTCTCGCTCTTGATGTGATTACTATTCCTTCTGAAAGTGTTTTCTCAGCCCAGCTGCATACATCCTCTGCATTATCCGGGAAATGTCCGGCATCCTCCGCCTTCTTTTTATAGAATGATATAACTGAAGATGATTTTCTGTATGAATCCGATATTTTTTCCAGCTTTTCTACGGCCTTTTTCGCAGCTGCTTCAGCCTTTTCCCTTTCGCGTATCTCGGCTTCGAGCTTTTTGCTGGTATTGCGAAGTTCTTCAGCATTCATACGCATTCCATTGTCGTTGTTCTGAAGTTCCCTGATTTTCTGCTCAAGTGCATTTTTCTGATTCTCAAGAAGACTGATTCGTTCTTCAAGAGTCATATTCTCCTGCTCTTTTCTGGACATTCCAAGTATTCGGGCATCAGTTCCGAACACAATGGTTCCGTAGCTGAAAGCAGCACCTCTGAGCATCATTCGCACTTCTTTTTTCAGTCTTTTCCTTAGTACATCAGGGTCATTTTTAAAGTCGTCAAATTTTACTGTTTCTGAAACTATACCGTGCATCATAACAATAGCATCTCCGGCTTCAAATCCTAATCCCGTCTTGTTGTTTACGGTATTTATGCATTTTTCCGGAAGGTAAACCACAATTCCGAATCCCTTAAGACTGTCAGCAAGAGCTGCATAATCAATAGTTTTCTGATCCGTATACTCATACTGCTCCTTTAAATCTGCTTTTTTTATATTCTGTTTTGGTTTCGGAACATCCAGTGAAATGAACTTTCGTCCATCATCCCTGCTCTTCTTTTCATCATTTTTCTTAACCATAGTCAGCGAAAAGTCTGAAGCAAAATCTGTTTTCACAGTAAAATTCCCTGACAGACCGCCGGCAGGAACTGCAGATACAGCTGAAACTGATACAGTTTTCGCACTTTCAAAAACTTCAGCTGCTTTTTTTACTGTCTTAACCTTTTCCGGTTCACATACTATTACAAACGGCATATCACATTCTTTTGAAAAAACTGCATCGCAGAATGTCTCTGCTTCACTTCGTGAAGAAATAATAACAGGACTTCCGTCAATATTGTACTGATTTCTGAAACATACAAGCGGATTTTCCGAAAGTTTTTTCACAAGAGTCGGACGAAAAACTTCACAGCCTGCATCTGTATCAACAGGTTCATAGCAAACGGTCCTGACACCGGCCTCAACATGCTCAGGGTATTTTCTGAATGAAATATCCGTAATAAACCTTCGACCCTGAACCGGCTTTCTCTCCTGTTCAGAACCAATATTTGCACCCATGTCATTTTCCGAAACCGTAAGCGTCCAGATTCCTTCATTTTCAAGATAAACAGATTCGATACTGCATCCGAGATCCAGTGAAAATGACGCTAATCTGCTTTCACAGAAACTGTGGTAATCCTCCGGTTCCGGAGTAACAAGTTCCTCCGGCAGTTCATTAAAGTCTGAAAGTCGGTTTCTCAGCCAGCGCAGTGATTCAAGTATGCAGATAAGAAATACATCTGATGCAGGTTCAGATGATACAGTATGTGCATGAAACTGATATGTAGGATAACTCCTTGCAGGTGTTATATGTGTAGTCTGATATGTATTTTCCATAATCCCTGTTCCTTTCATATATGCTTTTTTCAGTAAAATTTCTGTAATTTCATCAATCTTTACTGTAATTATACCATTTTCAAGCAGGTTTAGCAAGTGAATACGGAAGTCTGTCTTATTAACACTATTCCCGGAATTTGTATAATTCATATTTTCTTTCACTTACAATAAAAAATCCTATATTCTTATCCTCCGGTATGCTTAATAAAAATATTCATTTTTCATACCTAAGTTTCAAAAACATGGTTGTAAATAATCTCATTTTAAGGTATACTTAATACAGTGATGTTCGATAGTAATTATTGTGTTTAATTGATTTTTTTATGCATTTTACTATCTTTGTTACATTTGAACGGGAGGTTATAAAAATGTCACGAAAAAAATTAACTGCATTACTTACATCCTTTGTTATGTTTGTAATGGTATTTGTTCCTGCACTGCCTGCAGCAAAAGCAGCCGGAACAATGAGAGAAATCTCTACACAGGAGCTGGTACGCGATATGGGTATCGGTATCAATCTCGGAAACACACTTGAAGCGTGCGGTGACTGGATTAACGGAACAACTCCGGAAAACTACGAAACAGCATGGGGCAGCCCGGTAATCACACAGGAAATGATTCAGGGTTACAAGGATGCCGGATTCGGTGTACTCAGAGTTCCTGTAGCATGGTCAAACCTTATGGAAGATGACGGTAACTACAACATAAGCAAAGCATACATGGACAGGGTTACAGAAGTAATCGACTGGGCACTTGATGCAAAGCTTTACGTTATCGTAAATATCCACTGGGATAACGGCTGGGTAAACAAATTCCCTGAAAACAAGGACGAATGCATGAAGCGTTTCGAAAAAATGTGGACTCAGATTTGTGAACAGTACAAGGACTACAGCGATTACCTCATGTTTGAGTCACAGAACGAAGAACTCGGCTGGGAAACACTCTGGAACCAGTGGAGCGGAAGCGACGCAGGCAAGGCTGATTCATTTAACCTTGCAAATGAAATTAACCAGAAATTCGTAGATGTCGTAAGAAACTCAGGCGGCAACAACGACAAGCGTCATCTCCTTATTTCCGGTTACAATACAAGCATCAGTTTAACATGCGATCCGCTTTTTAAAATGCCTTCTGACCCGGCAAACAGATGCGCAGTTTCAGTTCACTACTACAGCCCTTCAACATTCGCAATTCTTGAAGAAGATGCTGACTGGGGCAAGGCACAGTCAACATGGGGCACTGAACAGGAAATAGCTGATCTCAACAAAGAAATGGACATGATGAAAACAACATTTGTTGACAATGGCATCCCGGTTATCATCGGTGAATATGGCTGTCCAACCAAAAACAAGGAAGCCGATTCAGTAATGCGTTTTCTTACTTCAGTATGTGAAGCTGCCTACTCACGTCAGATGTGCCCTGTATTATGGGATACACCAGGCGGAAGATATGACAGAATCGAATGCAAAATGGCAGATCCTGAGTTAAACAAGAAGCTCTGTGAAATTGCCGGTTCATCAATTAAGGAACCTGGTTCGGACGGAACAACTTCAGTTACATACCAGATGAGCGAACTCAAGCAGGATTCAAAGGGCGGATACATCATTCCGCTTGGCAGTAATGCTAAAAACCTTAAAAAGGCAATCATTTCATTAAAGGTTACTTCCTCTGAAAATTCAGGCTGGTTCTGCGGCGGCGGCGGTCTTTCATTTGACAGTGTAAAACCGGCAGATGGTTCCGCAGCTTTCTGGAGCAGCAAGAGTTTCAACTACGACGGCGGCAAGGAAAAACTCCTTATTACTTTCGACGGTAAATTCGCTGATGCAGACGGAAATGAATTTGAAGCAGAAATCAACTGTACACAGGCTACACTTTCAGACTGGTGGCACAGCTCAGAAAAATACCCTGAAGGCGGGGATGATGTAAGCTGCGTATTTAACAGCATTACCCTCTACTTTGACGGTGAAGCAGGTTCAGAACCAGAGGAGCCTGAAGAGCCGGAAATCATCCCTGGAGACGTTGATGAAAACGGTGCAGTTACAGTCGCTGACTTTACAGTACTTCTGCAGGCTATGGTTGGAAAGATTGAACTTTCTGAATCACAGATTAAAAACGCAGACCTTGACGGCAACGGAAGAATTAATATTCTTGATATTATTAAATTAAAGAATATGCTTTTATCATAATCTTAATCCCCGTAAAACACTGGTTTTACGGGGATTTTATTTTTTCTTCGGCAAAAAAATATTGAATAATTTCTTTCTGTGTGCTAAAATATATAATGAATGTAAAAAAGAAAGGCTGGTAAAGTTTTTAATCATGAAATTTTTAAAGGAAAACTGGAAGGGGCTCCTTATATGCCTTGCTATTGCTGTTCCGTCATGGTTTCTCGGGAAAAGATTTCCTGTAATCGGTGGTGCGGTAATTGCTATTATTGCAGGTATGATACTCGGACTCATTATTAAGGAAAAAACTCCTTTTGAAAAAGGAGTAAAATTCACTTCAAAAAAGATACTTCAGTGGGCGGTTATTCTTCTCGGATTCGGAATGGACCTCGGTGTGGTTCTTAAAACCGGAGCACAGTCACTCCCGATCATTGTATCAACTATAGCCACCTCCCTTATAATCGCATTTGTACTCCACAAGGTTCTTCATATCCCATCAAAAATATCAACACTTGTCGGTGTTGGGTCTTCTATCTGCGGAGGTTCAGCTGTTGCTGCAACAGCACCTGTAATTGATGCGGACGATGATGAAGTTGCTCAGGCAATTTCAGTTATTTTCTTCTTCAATGTTCTTGCTGCTCTGGTATTCCCGTACTTCGGACAGGTTGTCGGTTTTGATACTGCAACCGGTGAGGCGTTCGGAATATTTGCGGGTACAGCTGTAAATGATACTTCTTCAGTAACTGCTGCCGCATCAACATGGGACGCAATGTGGAATCTTGGTTCGCAGACACTGGACAAGGCAGTTACCGTTAAACTTACAAGAACTCTTGCAATCATACCTATTACACTTGTACTTGCGCTTATCCGTGCAAAGAAGAACGGTTCTGAGGGAAACAAAGTATGCATGAAAAAGGTATTTCCGTTCTTCATTCTCTACTTTATCGCAGCATCTGTGATAACAACAGTTGCTGTCAGTCTTGGAGTTTCATCAGACTTTTTCAGGCCGATAAAGGAAATAAGCAAATTTTTCATTGTCCTTGCAATGGCTGCAATCGGATTTAACACTGATATAGTTAAGCTGGTAAAGACAGGTGGCAAACCGCTCGCAATGGGTGCATGCTGCTGGATTGGCATCACAGCGGTAAGTCTGGTTGTAATGCATTTTACTGGTACAATGTAAAAAAATAAATAAACAGGAAGCGATTTTAATGATAATTGACTCTCACGTTCACATTTTCCCGGATAAGATAGCCGAAAAAGCCGTTGCAGGCATAAGGGATTTTTATGACCTTGCAATGAGATATGACGGCAGACTTGATACGATACTGACCGAAGGGACGAAGGCTGGGGTCGACAAATTTCTTATTTTATCTGTAGCAACAGTTCCGGAACAGGTACCCGGAATTAATAATTTTCTTGCGCAGTGTGTAAATGAACACAGCGAAAGACTTATAGGCTTCTGTGCTATGCATCCTGATTTTGAAGATGTGGAATCAGAAATAGACCGTGCTGAAAAGCTCGGTCTCAAAGGCATAAAACTTCATCCGGATTTTCAGAGATTTGAAATAGACTCTGAAAAGGCAATGAAGATTTACAGGGTTGCTGAGGGCCGTATGCCTGTTCTTGTACATACAGGTGATTTCCGTACAGATTATTCAAGTCCGGAAAGAATGGCAAGAGTTGCAGAAATGTTCCCAAAGCTAGATATAATCGGTGCACATTTCGGCGGATGGTCTGAATGGAAAGAATCCGAACAGTCATATAAGACAAAGAATGTATATGTGGATACTTCAAGTTCACTGTATGAGCTTTCTCCTGAAGAAGCACGAAAGATGATTGACCACTTCGGTGCTGATCACGTGTTTTTCGGAACCGATTTTCCGATGTGGGATATACCGACTGAGCTCGAACGTTTCAGCAAACTGCCTCTTTCAGATGAAGAACGTGAAATGATTCTTCATAAGAATCTTGAAAATCTTCTGGCAAAATACGAATAGCAAAAAACAACGAGCGGAAAAGCATACTTTCTGCTCGTTGTTTCTTTGTTACTGAGCTGCAATAATGCTTATCACCTTTACAATTGAAGATATTTGTGTTATCATTATTCTGTAATATGTTTTCCGAATTAAACTTATCATCAGGAAAGGCAATTAAATGAACAATATAACAGAAATAACTGACCTGCTTATCCCCGAACTAAGCATGTATTCAAATACAAACGAAAAACAACTTTTCCGTTACTATGAACCTGAACCCGGAATTTTCATAGCAGAAAGTGCAAAAGTAATCCGGCGTGCGCTTGAAGCAGGATACGAACCGCTTTCAATTCTTGCAGAAAGAAAGAGCATCACTGGTCAGGCTGCGGATATTATTGAAAAATGCAGCAGCATCCCGGTTTATACTGCCGATTCGTCGGTCCTCACCGGCATAACCGGTTTTAATCTCACTCATGGTATTCTCTGTGCAATGAGAAGAAGGACTCTTCCTTCAGTTTCCGAAATATGTTCAGATGCAGCCCGGATTGCTGTACTTGAAGATATCATGAATCAAACAAATGTCGGTGCCGTTTTCAGAAGTGCTGCTGCTCTCGGTATTGATGCAGTTATACTCACCAGAGGCTGCAGTGACCCGCTTTACCGCCGTTCAATAAGAGTAAGTATGGGAACAGTATTCCAGATACCATGGACATTTACTGAAAAATCTGAAACCGATTATATTTCTGAGCTGAAAAACATGGGATTTGCCACTGCTGCAATGGCATTAGAAGACGATTCCGTCAGCATTGACAATCCTGAACTTATGTCCGAAAAGAAGCTTGCCATAATACTCGGAACTGAAGGCGAAGGATTAAGAAACTCAACAATCAGCTCCTGCGACTATACCGTAAAAATTCCCATGTCACACGACGTGGATTCACTCAACGTTGCCGCAGCTTCAGCAGTTGCATTCTGGCAGCTAGGAAATCATTAAATCCGTTTTTAGCATATTATAGTAAACGCAATAAATAAATTGCGTTTACTATTAGCCGATCTGCACGGAGATGACGCAGTCATCGGATGTGCAAGGCAATATAAATAAAATACAATTCCATTTTATCAGAGGTAAATATACAAATGAAAAAAATCAGAAAAATACTTGCAGGCACAATCGCATCGTCACTGATGTTAAGTTCCGCCGGATTATTAAAATCAGAAATTCACGCCGAAAAAGCCCCTTTTAACTACGCTGAAGCACTCCAGAAATCACTTTATTTCTATGAAGTGCAGCAGGCCGGACCTCTCCCAGAATGGAACAGAGTTTCATGGAGAGGCGACTCAACAATGTCAGATGATGTACAGGGCGGCTGGTATGATGCCGGAGACCATGTAAAATTCAACCTCCCTATGGCCTATTCCGCAGCGATGCTCGCCTGGGGAATATATCAGTACGGAGAAGGCGTTGAAAAAACCGGTCAGTACGAAATATATCAGAACAATCTCGAATTTGTACTTGACTACCTTGTAGCATGTGACAGAGGAAATGAAGTGGTTTACCAGATTGGCGACGGTGAACAGGATCACAAATGGTGGGGTGCAGCCGAACTTGTTGAACTTGAAATGGGAAAACGTAATTCCTATACGTGCAATGCATCATGCGTAACCGGTGAAATGGCTGCAGCACTCGCAGCAGGTGCAGCCGCACTTGACGGAAAGTCAAAAAAAACAAAGGACTATATTAAATACGCTGAACATTATTTTGACATCGCATGGGATACGAAGAGCGATGAATCCTATACAAAGGCTGCTTCATTCTACGATTCATGGAGCGGTTTCTGGGATGAACTCTTCTGGGCTGCTAACTGGCTCTACATCGCTACGGGCGATAAGAAATATCTGAAAAAAGCAGAAGAATGCATACCTAATCTCGGCCGTGAAAACCAGAGTGACGAGCTTAAATTCACATGGGGCATGTGCTGGGATGACGTTATGCAGGGAGGAATGCTCCTCTATGCAATTAACACCGGCAAGGATGAATATAAAGACCGCGTTCAGAAGCACCTTGACTACTGGTCTGATCCGAACGGCGTGGACGGAAAAACGGTTCAGCGCGCTCCGGGCGGACTCGCATGGCTCGATTCATGGGGCTGTCTCAGATATGCAACCACAGCCGGTTTCCTTGCTTCCGTGGCAAGTGATACAATATTCAGCAAGGACAAGGCAAAAGTTAAGCAGTATACTGAATTTTATGAAAGCCAGATAAACTATGCACTCGGTGACAATCCTGATAAGCGCAGTTACGTCGTAGGTTTCGGTGAAAATCCTCCGGTTCACCCTCATCACCGTACAGCACACGGTGCCTGGGACGATATGAAGAATGAAGCTGTCACAGAACACCGCCATACACTGTACGGTGCTCTCGTTGGTGGACCAGGAAATGACGGTTCATACACAGATGCCACTGACAACTATGTAAACAATGAGGTTGCTGATGACTACAATGCCGGATACACTGCCCTCCTCTGCAAAATGGTATCCGAATACAAATGTGAAACTCTCAGAGACTTCCCGCCTGAAGAACAGCCGGACGGACCTGAATTCTACATACAGGCAAATATAAATCAGCAGGCTGACTCATTTACCGAGCTTAAGATAAATGCAGTGAATCACTCCGCATGGCCGGCAAGAGTTATAACCGACCTTTCCTATAATTATTATTTTGATCTGTCGGAAGTATTTGAGGCAGGACTTACTGCTGATGATGTCACTGTAAAAATCGGATATGATGAATGGTCACAGGCAGAAACAGTTGGTCCGCTCCAGTACAAAGACAATATTTACTATGTAAAAATAAAATACAAAGACGGATCAGTACTCGCACCTATCGGTAAGGAACAGGAGCAGGCTGAAATTCAGGTCAGAATCTCCGTTCCCGACCAGAACAAAGTCTGGGATTCTTCCAACGACTACAGTATTGAAGGTCTTACAAATGACAACCAGAATCAGAACATAACTGAACGCATCACAATGTATGACGGAGACACACTTATCTGGGGAACTGAACCAGATGGTACAAAGGCAACAGGAGTGGTTGAATTCAAACCGGTTATCCGTGACAATGAAGATTCAGAAACCTCTGAACCGGAAGATTCTAAATCCTATGAGGAAGATAAGGAAATCGTAACTGAAGCAGAAAAGGAACCTGATGAGGAGATTCAAAATACTGAAAAACCGGATGACAGCTCAGAAACTGATCAGACTGAATCAAAACAAAGCATTATTATTCTCTCCGTTCTAATCGTAATCGCTCTTATCGGGTTCGGATTTATTGTTGCAAAAAAATCGAAGAAATAACAGGAAGTGAACGAATTGCAGCCCATTAATCTCTACACACTGACAAGGATCAGAAACACGCCGGACTTTACTGCTTTTGAAAAGCACCTTTCCCGCAGAAAATACAAGCTTCAGGAAAGAGAACGTGAAATAGAATCCCTTAACATACTGATCGACATGCTCCTTGAGGAAGGTGCCAGTTCGTTCAGCCTTGATTCATTCTATTACAGCTATGTTATTCCGCAGCTTGGAAAGGAATTTGACCTTCTGAAATTTACCGACAGCATGATAATAAATATTGAACTGAAAAGTGAAGATGTTGGTGAAGAACGTAGTTTAAAACAGCTCAGAAATAACAGACACTATCTTAAACACATCGGTTGTCCTGTCCTTTCATTTGTATTTATCTCGAACACCCGGGATTTGTACGAATACAAAAATGATAAACTCTGCAGACAGAGTATGACACATCTCTTTCAGGTACTGAAAGAATATTCAGTACCTGCTGATATTTCAGTAAATGAACTCTTCAAAGTATCAAACTTTCTTGTATCCCCTCTCTGCACCCCGGACAGATTTCTCAAAGAAGAATACATTCTTACACAGCAACAGGAAACATTCAAAAACAATATTTTGAACAGACTTTCCTCCCCTGATTCTCCGGATTTTTTTTACATAGAAGGAAGTGCCGGGACTGGAAAAACCCTTTTGTTCTATGACCTGGCAAGGAAACTTTCTGAAAACGATAAGTGCTGTCTGATTCACTGCGGGACACTAACTGCAGGACACAGGGTTATTGCAGATGCAATAGAAAATCTTACAATTTTCAGTATGAATGATATCACAGATAATACTGATCTGAGCTGTTTCAGATTTATTTTTGTTGACGGTGCCCACAGAATCGACACAGCTCTGCTTGAAAAAACGGTCTTCTATGTACGTGAAAATAAGAAGACTTGCTTTTTCAGTTTTGACAAAAAGCAGGTACTTTCAAGAAATGAAACAGCCGCTGAGATAACTGATAAAATAAAGGCTATCACAGGAATCTGCGGAATGGATCTGAAAAACAAAATCAGAACAAATAAAAATATGCAGTCATTCATAAGTTCACTTTTCTCTTTAAGAAGGAAAAATCAGAATTTCAGCAGTGTAAGTATTCTATATGCTGAAAACAACAGTGAAGCTGCAGGACTAATTGAACTGTACAAGGAAAAAGGGTATATTTTTATTAACTATACAGGTTCAAAAAGCCAGAGCAGCTCTATCGATTATTTCAAAAATCTGGAATACTGTACAACACATGATGTTATCGGTCAGGAATTTGACAACATCATTATGTACATGGATGAAAATTTCTACTATGACGGTCAGGGGTTTCTGCGCTCACACCCTCACCCGCACCGGAACTACATTTATACGAATCTTCTGTTTCAGGGCGTTACACGTGTAAAGGAAAAGCTGTGTATTATCGTTATCAACAACGAACCGCTGTTTCATACACTTCTGGGCATGGTTTCATATGACGGTAATAAAAATCAGTAATCATATTCAAAATTAAATTATAACAACGCAAAGCTTTAAAACAATCAGAAAGGAAATGAAAATAATGAAGAAAAAAATCTTAAAAAAATCAGTATGTGCCTCACTGTGCTTCGGACTTGTAATTTCTTCACTGTCCGGAACGACTGGATTATTCAGAACAGCTTCGCCTGTTTCAGTTTCAGCAAACGAAGAAATGGCTCATGACCCTTCAAGAGATGTTCAGAAAGACGGTGTTGGAAATCCTTTTAACTACGGTGAAAGAAACACACCGGAAAACGGAACAGATGAAGAAATCAGAGCTATCAATCATAAAATGACAGTACAGGAAGTAAAATACTGTCTATACAAGGAAATAGACGAACACTGGGATCTCATAAGAGTCCGGTTCGGTCAGGACAACCGCGAAATGGTATATGCCCTTTTCCTGGGACTTGGCACCCGTGAATCTACCCTTGGCGGAAACGGCGACGGGGCTGATATTGAAACCGCTCATTCTGAAGGATTCGGGGTCAGTTCAGCACATGCATACGGTACCATGCAGACAGCCGTAACCGCATTTCTCGACTGCAATCCGACATTTATGAAGGAAGATGATGTCCCTGAGATGTTCCAGTACTCCCTTACCCATGCCAATTTTTATGATGCGGTTATTTCAAATCACATGGGTATAAGAAAATGCATACACTTTATCCGTTCAGCGATTGTTGACTATAACCTTGAAGGATATCAGATAGTCAGAGGTGCACTGAAGGCATTCAATACCGGATGGGCAAACTACACCGGTGAAGATGACGGATATTATAAAAACTACCCTGACGAAATCATCTCTCTTGCACGCTGGTATTACGAGGAGGGGCATCTATACGACAATGTGTTCACCTGGACCAATGACGAAAAAGTAAGCAAATACAGACAAGGCAATGTCTGGGAATGGTGGGGAGACGGAGTTCCGAGCCTTGCTGAAATAAGCACAGAACCTCAGCCGCCTGTTTCAGAAACACCTGAACCGGACAGCACATTAAAAGGAGATGTAAACCTTGACGGAAAAATTGACGTAACTGATTTATCGGTTCTTTCGCTGACACTTGCCGACAAAAAGGAACTCTCACCTCAGGCGAAAATCAACGCTGATGTTACAGGTGACAGCAATGTTAATCTTGCCGATCTGGCAACTCTCAGACAGTTTCTTTCAAAAATAATCACGGCTTTTCCGTGATTACAGGATAATTATAGTGAATGTCAAAATAAATTTGACGTTCACTATAATTTATTTATTTTTATTGCCTTGCACATCCGATGACTACGTCATCTCCGTGCAAATCGGCTAATAGTAAACGCAATTTATTTATTGCGTTTACTATAAAACACAGTAAAATAAACTCCTGCTGTACTTCTTTGTTTGGTATCCATGCTTCGTTCGTATTATGATTATATGTCAGATTATATTATCATCAAGCAGAAAATCAATAATCCCAATATTCAGGATACCCTTGTCGTCATACCAACGCTTATGAATGTCGTGACGAACGATTATTTTCGGAAAAGAGTCACGTTGATGACATTGACTTTTCAAGGGGGGCTATAACTACTGCACCAATGCATTGATACAGGGACTGTTATGAGACTCCGTAAACAAAATAAGGTTATACAGAATCTGTAGATTTCTGAATAACCTTATTTTCTTATTGAACTTGGTTCAAAGATTAATAATCCGTAATTAATAAATTGCCTTAATTTAACACGCTCAGATATACACTAACCTCATTCTGTATATTTTCAGCAGTTTCTTCCGCACTCTGAATGTCAGAATAATATTTTTCAGTCTGTTCAAAAATAATCCTTTTTATCTCCTTGTCACAAAGAACAGCTGCTGAGGCATTTGATATAAGACTGTCCATCATCTCACGCGTGCTGATATCCGGATTTTTCTGCGAAATATTTATTTCGTTACCGTACTGGTCTCTCTCAGGGTAATCAAATTCAGTGCTGCTTTCCAGTTCAAAGAGCTGATTGTAAACGGATTTTTTTACCGGTATTGATACCATACAGTTGTCCGATCTGTCTCTCCGGCAAAGCTTGCTCTGTCCGTCATCTGAAATCAGTAATTCAATAAACCGGGCTGCCGCCTCCTTATTTTCAGAGTCAGCCATTACTGCTGCTGAAAGTTCAGGCTCAATAACAGCACCGCTGTGTTTGTCTGAAGGTATCCCCGGAAAAGCCGGCTCTTCGCCTGACAGATTAAACTGCTGAAAATATGAAAGTCCTGAGAACGAGTTAATACCAAGCATAATATCAAATTTACACATTCCTTCAGCCACTCGCTGTCTGTATTCATCACTTAATATATCAACAGTTTGCACTTCTTTTTTTGATATACCATTGTTTTTTATTGTTTTAAGAAGAGATATAAAACTCTCACTGTTAAAACTGCTTGTAAATGTTTCTGTATCAATAAAATCATTTATATTAATCAGATATTCTGTGAGTTCCGGGTACGTAACAGCATAAAACATTTTTCCGTCATCAAGCTCACTGAATTCATCTATAGTCAGGCCTTTTTTATCACCAAATTCTGATTTCCTGCCCGCAAGACTCATCATAGAAAATTTAACCGGTAATGTATTCTGTCTGCCGTTAATCTGCTGTGATTCAATTATATTTTCAAAATAATCATCCCGGTTAAAATCAGTTTTGCTTAGTATTTCATCCATATCTGCAAATATATTTTTTCCGGCATAACGTAACAGATTAAAGTAAGAATCAAAAAGAATAATATCCGGTTTATATCCCCTGGCTATATCGCGTTCAAGTGCATATAATCCTGAATCATAAATTTCATACTCATCACTGGAATAATATTTTGAATAGTCATCAATGTGTATTACATAGTCGCTGTTAGTGTTATTGAATTCTTCTATCAGTTCAGTCAGGTCCGGATCTCGATATGAAGTGGCAGCGTTTAGTATTATTTTTCCGTTATAACGATTTTCATCTGTTCTCCTCAGAATCTGACATTTCTCATTTATACTGATAACTGTGTCAGTGTCCGGTACAACACATGGAGTCATATAGCCATCAAAGTCTGATTCACCCCAGTTCAGTATTTCTTCAATGCTGTTATCGGCACAGCTATATCCGAATATTCCGTCATCAAAATTAATGCAGGCATCATATTTTCCGCATCCGTCTAAAATACCAGCGAAGCTGAAGTCCGTCTCACTTTCCTGCTGCACAGTCCATTTATCAAAATCAATTTTATAAACAGCGGTTTTACTGGTATGATGATCTACCAAAGCACAGTAGAAACCATTCTCAGATTTAAATAAATACGGATAACTATAAGATATATCCATTTCATATCTAAGACTGCCAGTATCATCACAAATAAATAATCTGTCTGAATTACAGTATGCCGTTCTGCTTTGATTATCAATGATAAAATCGAGAATATTATTCTGTCCGGTATTAATACGATTTTTTATTTTAAACTCATCATCTGTCACTATAATGTATGAAACATATTCGCTTTTTTCCGGTTCAAATCCGGATACAAGTAAAACAAGATCGCCGTTATCCCTGATTTTTATTTTATTAATACTCAGTTCCTCTCCAAATGAACTTACTGCTGTTTTACTGATTATATTTCCCTCATAATCACATTTATACAGATAACTGACAGCATGCTCCATATAACCGGAATAGTCACTGGAAGTATCAACCGGTACATACTCACAGTCAACGTAACAGAAATAATTTTTACCGGCTGCATAATTGCATTGAACCGATAATGAATCCGGTAAATCAAAAGAAGTGTCTACCGTAAAATAATTTATTTTTCTTTCTTTATATTCCTCCGGGTATTCTTCCGTATACTCTTCTGTTTTTTCTGTATCTTTATTATCTTTCTCTGTTCCCATAAATGCGGCTACTGCTGCTGCAGCACCGATAAGAAGTACCGCTGCTGCTATTAAACACAGTTTTATATCTTTCTTTCTTTTTGTTCTTCTTACTACACTTATTTCAATTGTTCTTTCGTTTGATGAATCTTTTTTCCGGGATTCTGAACCTGTTTCTGTATTTTTTCCTGATTCAAATTCTTTTCTGGCTTCATCAATATATTTATCTTTTATATTTCCGAATGCATCATATAAATCTTCTCTTTTCATCTTCCAAGTCCCCTTTCTGTAAGATAGCTCCGTAGTTTTTTACGGAGACGGTTTAGTGTTGCTGAAACATTGCTTTCACTCATATGAAGTTCCACTGCTATATCCTGCACACTTTCGGTGTACCAGTATCTTAAAACGAGAATCTTCCGTTTCTTTTCAGGAAGAGTTTCCAGAAACTCATCAAGTGCAATGCTGAGTTCACTCACTTCACATTCGATTTCAGCCGACCTGTCCGGCAGACATTCATCCAGTTCCTCAAGTACAGTTTCAGTCTGCCCTCCTCCACGCCTTTCACTTCCTGACATTCTGTAACGGTCAAATGCAAGATTTCTCACTATCCTTCCAAGAAAAGCAGGGAAAATCTCAGGTCTCTGTGGCGGAATCGTATTCCATGTTTTCAGATATGTATCGTTTACGCATTCCTTCGTATCCTCTCTGTTTTTCAGAATATTGTCTGCAATTGAACTGCAGAATCTTCCGTACTTTTCAGCAGTCTCTGACAAAGCCCTTTCCTCTCTGTCCCAGTAATGCTGAATTATTGTTCTGTCATCCATTGAATTACCTCCCTTCACTTATACTGACGTAAAATAATTTATAAATCTTACACTTTCCAAAAAAATTTTTCCTGTGATAACAAACAGATACCTCTATCACTTTTCCCCTGTCTTACAAAGACAAAAAAATACAGCAACCATGGTGTTTACAGGAAATTAACCCGATGATTACTGTACAAAGTATTATGTAATGATTACGCCTGCTGATTTACAAATTTTCATTACAATCTCAATTGCCTCAGATTCCGATTGATATTCATTTTCCATTGCGTTATATCATTGTAAACAAAGCTGATACAAAAGCGATTATTGAGATAAAAAAGCACATTATCACAGTGATAAAGCGATTAATCTCTTCCATATTCTTCTCTACTGTTTCATGCTCGTGTTCTTTTAAATATTTTTTCAATCCGTTTAGCAAAACAAAAACAACGATTAGCATTGCAGCTAAACCTGCCAGTATAATGTATTTTACCATTTTATTATCTCCTCAATTGATAAATTATTGTTGTTTGTATTCTTTAAACTACTAAGGTAAATATCATTTAAATCTTGCTTTATATAGTAAATCATACAATAACACAAATTTCAATATTTTTATTTCTCCATTAACCATCTCATAAAGCTCACCAGTTTTTCACCATATCCGCGAACCGACTCATCAGTTTCTTTAAGTGCAGTTAAAACTGCCGTTTCAGTCGCATCCAAATCATCAAGAAAATAACCTCTTAATGTTACAACATGATCAGGACTAAAAGGAAAAGTACAGCATAAATTCTTTGAAGCTTCCTCATCAGTATACAATCTGCGAATGAAATCAGCACACTCTGTACCGGGCTTTAAAGCGAACACAGGAATACATACCTGACCTGATGCGATTTTTTTCTTATCCGTGTATTCGCAGGGATACCAGAACTGGCAAAAATCCAAAAATCCCGGAAATTCTTTGGAAACTAAAACACCTATCCCCTGATGGCGTACATTATCCGGGAGAAAAACAAATCTTCCGTCTCTCATATTCGGTTCAAATGCATATGGGATATCCGGAAAATACTGATCAATAAAATCGAACAGTAACTGATTTTCTCTCAACCGACGTATGCCGAATGCTGAATTCATGCTTCCGGTTACAGCTGGTATCGCACACCACATACCGTAATCAGCAATGCGTTCTTTCAATTTTTCACTACCATATCTTTTCTCAAATTCAGCTGGCAGTATTTTACGACCTGTATTTTTTATTTTCACAGTTAGTCCTCCATAATATTTATTGAATTGGGAATAAACAAACCGACCTTATTATACCATACCAGCCATCAAAAAACAAGGGTGGTAATTCGGAAATACTACGGTAATTGAATGAGCGGTTAATATTCAACCCCCTTTATATTTTTGCAGACAGAATCGAATCAGCAAAATTTATTGAAATTTATGTTCTGGCATGGTAAAATTAATATCGAAAACTTTATTTAACTCAGCTGGACAAATTAGAATTTCTAATTTAGCTAACCTGGGAGTAAATAACATAAAGTTTATTTGTAAATCTGAATAACCTGTTAAAGTTTGAGTAACGAATCCAAATTGCAAGGAGAGAAAAATATTGAAAATTGAAAGAGTTTATGAAGAAGACGCAGCAAAGCTATTGGAAATCTATGCCCCTTATGTCAAAGAAACGGCTGTTTCTTTTGAATATACAGTACCATCTGTCGAAGAATTCTCGGAACGAATCAGAAAAATATCTGCCAGATATCCTTATATAAAAGCAGTTGATAACAAAGGAGAAATTCTTGGATATGCGTATGCAGGAACATTTAAGACCAGATGTGCTTACAATTGGTCGGTGGAAACCACAATATATGTGAGAAAAAATTATCGACAGTCAGGTATAGGAAGAGTTCTTTATGAAATTCTTGAAAAATCATTACAGGCAATGGGCGTGTTGAACCTGAATGCATGTATTGCATATACACCTGATCCGGATGAACATCTGACAAATGACAGTATGCTTTTTCATCAGAAACTTGGATATGAGCTTGTGGGAACATTTCATAAGTGTGGCTATAAGTTCAATAAGTGGTATGATATGATATGGATGGAAAAGATGATTGGAAAACATAGTACAAATCAGCCTGATGTCAGATTTGGAGAATGGACAATATAAAGTTTCTGACAGGAGACGGAGTCCCTGCGAACTTAAAAGTAAACTTTTCCCAGTATACAGATTCCTGCAGATACAATCAGCATACGCTTAAGGCATTAGTGTATTTTGTCCTTCATTTCCTGATACTGAACTTCGAGAGAATTTCTTGGTTTTATATTCTTTTTTATTCCGTTTTCATATACACTTACCCAGAGCTTTTCATCTCCGTATACCCGAATCGTATCCAGAATCTTATACAGAGTAATTTCTTTGTCTGAATCATGAACATGCTTCCAGTAATATTTTACTGCATCGTCCGTTTCACAAAGCAATATTGAGATAACCAGCATAGTTTCGCATAATTCCTCGATATTACTTTTTAAATGATAACTGTCATATGATGTTCTTTTCTCTATTTCTGCTTCAAGTTTATCTACATATTCTTTTATAAAATCAATAGCCTTGTATTTCAAATCGTTTGTTACAAGAGCATTGGCAAAAATCGACTCCATCTCAATATGCAGTGAATTTCTGTCTATATAAACAAACGTAGCATCTTCAAGCATGTTTTTTATGTTTTCATCTGAAAAACCAACAGCAAATGTTCGCTTCACCAGCATATCATAAAAATCCGGCTGTCTGATACCTACTGACTGAAACGGATCATCTGAAGGGAAAATATAATAACCGCAGCCATACGCCAGGCGATTGTATAATTCTCTGAGCAGCCTTGCAGATTCAGCACCATTTTCTCCGTCTGCAGGAATTTCATTTATCATCTTTACAAAATTCTTAACTTCAAATCTCCACTTGGATCTTTTACTCTTTGGAACAACCCGGTTTGGAGTACAATACAAATCAGCATCAACATTCTCAAGAAATTCATTAATCTGACTTTTCAGTGCTTCAAAATCAACAACTACCGCCTTCCTCTTCTCTCTGACAACAGATAAATCAACTCCGGAAATGATATCTTCTATCAACGGATCTGCATCTGATTCTTTTTTACCTTTTGGCAGCATCTTATACAGCTCTGAAGCAATTTTTTCCAAATCCTCTCTCCTGCAGTTTTTTATTTTATCTCTGAACTCATTTATTTTCATAAACTCAATCCTCTCTTTACGGTGACAATTCTTCTAAAAAATTCCTTTTCCAATCCGTTATTTTATTGCATAAAAACCGCTTTGCATATACGAATGCCAGAACAACTCTGCCGTTCTGAAACCAGTTTTATCCAGTAAATCAAGATGTTCTTTTATTGTTATCGGGAAGTATTCCTTATTGTATCTTGCAGAATGAGAAACTGCTTCTTCCCGTGTTCTGCCTGCATTTATCCCGTAGTTTTCCACTCTCTTCTTCATAATGCGAATACCTGTTTCTGAAAATGGAGCTGTATTTTCAAAGCAGATAAATAATCCGCCCGGCTTTAATGCGTTATAGCAATTCATTACTGCAATTTTCCTTGTGTTTATGTCAAAATAATGATGTGACTGAATTGCAGTTACAACATTAAATCTGTTTTCAAAATTAAGATTCTCAGAACCGGTTTTTATAAATTTACAGTTTGTACCTGTAAGTTTCTTTTCAGCGGATTTCAGCATATTCTCTGACGGATCGCAAAGCAGCATTTCTGATATGTTCAAAAATTCATCTGCTTTCAATCCCATCATACCACTGCCACAGCCAGTATCAAGTAAGGATATTTCCCTGTAGCCGCAATATGTACGAATTAAATCAATAATCTGACTGTAAATCTCATCATAGTACGGAATAACTTTCCTTATATTATTGTCATATATACATGAATCAAATGATGATGTATTATCCATTTATATTTCCTCCTTACAGGACAAGTGTCATATTTTCAGGCAATCGAAAGACAATTCCGTCACTTGTTATAACACCCGGGATTCGCCGGTAAATGCATACCGGCTCTTTGCACCACCTATATTATACATTCTACCACACATCACCAAAATTAGCAACAAAAAATTGCCAACTCCCACAAATCTGTGAAAGCCGGACAACTCTACGCTTGTTCACGCAGGATAAGTAAAACTCATTGAAATTTATGTTCTGACATGATAAAATATGTATTGAAAACTTGATTTAAGCAGATACAATCTGAAGTTTTTTAAATATACTTTAAAAACTCTTGAATATTCAACTCTTTTTATGGTATACTTATAATGAGGTGATGGTATGGTTGAGCGTAAGCAGTACATGGACAAAATCATAAAACTTCAGAATCAGCAGATTATTAAGGTTGTAACAGGCGTCCGCAGATGTGGTAAATCAACCTTGCTAAAACAGTTTCAGCAGTTTCTTCTGGAATCAGGTGTAAACCGCGAACAGATTATCGACATTAATTTTGAGGCTGTGGAAAACGAACATCTTCTGGAGTACCACGCTTTGCATGATTATGTAACAGAACGATTGATTTCAGGAAAGATGACATATATTTTCCTTGATGAAATACAGGCTGTTCCGAATTTTCAGAAAGCTGTCGACTCACTGTTTATCCGTGAGAACACAGATATCTATCTAACCGGCTCTAATGCTCATTTGCTTTCCGGTGAGCTTGCTACACTTCTTTCCGGAAGGTATATTGAAATTCCAATGCTCCCGTTATCATTTGCGGAGTATCTTGAATTATCCGGTCTTGATAAACACACTGCATGGAAAAAATATTTTCAAAACGGCGGATTTCCTTATGCTGTGCAAATTGAAGATGATATCATAAGGCACGATTATCTTGACGGAATATATCACACTGTACTGATTAAGGATATTGCCACAAGAAAACGTATCAATGACATAGGACTTCTTGAAAGCGTTGTTAAGTTTATGTTTGACAACATCGGTAATATTGTATCGTCAAAAAAAATTGCTGACAGTTTAACTTCATTCGGACGAAAAACAACACCTTTGACCGCCGAGAATTATGTCACTTCCCTAAATGAAGCTTTTATACTTTATAAAGCAGAAAGATACGATATCCAGGGAAAACAGCATCTGAAATCTCTTGAAAAATATTATGCTGTAGATATGGGACTTCGTCAGCTGCTGCTTGGAAACCGCAGGCGTGATATTGGTCATATCCTTGAGAACATTATATATCTTGAATTGCTTCGCAGAGGTTACAATATATGCATTGGCAAGGTCGGAGAACTTGAAGTTGACTTTGTAGCAGAACGAAACGGAGAAACAGAATACTATCAGGTAGCTGCCACAGTCATGAGTGAGGACACCTTTGACAAAGAGATTACTCCGTTAAAACGTATACGTGACAACTATCCCAAGTATATCATTACCATGGATGAACTCCCAATGGATGAAGGAGGAATAAAAATAATTAATGTGATTGATTTCCTTTTGAAATAAAGACATGGCAAAGGCACTGGAGAGTATGTTCTGGTTTTTCAGTTACAAATTTACAATCCTGCCCATACTGATAACCATTCCGCTCTTTACGCTGCTGGGTATAATTCTTCCGCTGATAACATATAAATTCACGGCAAAAAGATCCATAGTTGAAAGGCTCAGAGAGACTGAATAAAAAAAATCGAAGCTCAGAAGACTTTAAAGATTCTCTGAGCTTCATTTTTATACACCCGGTATAATATCCACCTTCTGGCTCTCCAATATCATAACCAAGCGCATCTGTCAATTTATTTTAAACATATTATACCATTTATCCCAAACTTCATATAACGGATACAGCGATAAGTCAGTTAACAGAACATATACATTTCAAAATATAAAACTGTTGTAATGGCCAGTATATTTCCGGCTGCATCAAAAATTGTTCTGAATAAATTAATCTTTGTTTTTTCTGATTTTTTTATAAATGCTGATACTGGAGCAGACACTGCGGCGGCTGCACATACAGCCATGCATATTATCTGGGATATACCGATAAATATCCCTGCAGTATCAGGAATTCCACCGCTGTTTTTTGTATAGATAACAAATGTTGAAAAGAAAAGTACTACAGAAATTATTTCTGCAAAGTAACCCGAAATTGTCATCGCATTTCCGCTGATATACTTTAACTTTCCGTATTTTTTCAGTTTGTGATTAATAAGAAGTTCAAATACAGATACAACAGCAATAAGGATATAAACAGTCAGAAGGCAAAGTTTCAAAATATAGCTCTGAACCGGAATAAAATCAACAGAAACACTTCTTAATCCGTTTTTTCCGTCCGGCAGTTCAATATTTCCTAAAAGCGCTGCACTGTCTCCTGCTGTTACCTGATATACTCCGTTGCCTGTATTTTCTATCTTTCCAAGCATTTTATCATTAACCGCACTCAGCAGGGAAACATATTTCAGCATTCCTTTATGTACTGAACGTGACAGAGTATAATTCTTGTCTGTATTAACAGGCTGCGAATTTTCATTTGAATATTTTTCAGAGGATAATTTTCCGAAAACAAATTCAGGTGTATTATTAAGAAACCAGTTACCGGAAGGCTGATTTACAAGCACTGCCAGCCCTGTTTTGGATTCAGGATCAATAATCATATTTGCCTGACCGGCTGTTGTCGCCCCGCTGTGACCAAACGTCCTTACTCCGTACTCGGTAAACCAGAAACCATGTGCATTTATCGGAATATCAGATTCACCGTAAAATGAAGTTCCTGAAAGCATTATCTGCTGTGTCTGAGGATTTTTAAAAAGCGGAGCATTGTCATCAACCAGTGCCTGGGCATAAATCATAAGGTCGCCAAGTGTGCCGGTAACCGCTCCTGCCGGATATATCTCTACATAATTAAGGCATTGTCCGATATCATTTAATTTAAATAATATATTGCTGTATGCCCTTGTTTTTTTACGCTGTTCATATACAAATTCGCTGTCACTGTGCGTCGGATTAACTGCCGTATGATTCATTTCCAGCACTTCAAGAATATTTTTATGTACATATTCGCAGTAATCCATTCCACTGATACATTCGACAATGTATCCGGCCAATGCTGCTCCGTAATTGGAATACGACTGAATTTCTCCCGGTTTAAATACCTGAACCGGCTCAACATTCTGTAATGAATCCTTCAGTGAAAGAACATTATTTTCATCTGCTGTAAATATCGGAACCGTACTTTCCTGCCAGCCTCCTGTATGATTCATAAGGTTAAGCATGGTAATCGGCTCGTCGTATGAAAGATGATTAAAAAATCCTTTTGGAAGATACTCACGAATGTCTTTTTCAAGATCAATCTTTCCCTGTTCCCAGAGCTGCATAACACTTATCCAGGTAAATGTTTTTGAAATACTTCCCCATTCATATACTGAATTTTCGTCTGCTGGAATATGATTTTTTATATCTGTTTCTCCGAAATATCCTGTATAAAGTATTTCGCTTCCCTGAAAAACACCAACAGCAGCTGATGCAAATGACGGTTCATCGCCGGAAAACTCCATATTACTGTAATCTCTTAATTCACTTTCCAGAAAACTTATGCTTTTTCCTGACGGGAGCAGAATTTCCGTATTATCCTCAGCGTATGCACAGGCTGCAGGAACCGATGATATCATCAGAGCAGCACAGAACATTGCGGTAAATTTCTTCAGTATTTTTTTCATGTTTCTGTCCTCCTCAAAGTTCCCTGACTCCGTATTCCAGTATTGTGCAGATGTAATTATAGAAAAACATCAGCAAACCAATAACTGAAAATACTATGCCGGCAATTATTCCATCCGCAGCAGATGCCAGATTTAAAAATAAAGTCGTTATAACTGTAATTACCGATCCTGCCGGTATAACTCCGGTTACAAGTAAAATTACAAATATTATCAGTGCGAAAGCAAACACTGCCATTCTGATTTCTTTTTTATCCGGTGTACGAAGTGATACTGACGGGGCAGCTGATTCAGGATTTTTAAAATATTTTCTGATCATTGATCCAAGACACCCCAGACCAAATGAAAATGCTGAAAAAAATACAAGATTAAACAAACTCGTTTCTGAAAGCATACCACCGGAAGAATCAGAAACAAGCTTAATTATATCAAAATTCTCTCCCATTAACGTTGAATACAGCTTTACCCTGAATGAAATCAGCATTACAATATACGTTATTATCCCTGAGACCAGATATATCAGTGTACAAAATATAAATCTTGTATTTACAAGTTCCGTTCGTTTCACCGGAAAAACACTGTACATTTTTTGCGAATGATATTTCATTTCATTTTTGAATAAAGTAGAAGTTACAATCAGCATTGGTATCGCCATGCCCAGACATCCGTATAGCGGAGTAACTAAAAATACAATAAAATACACCAAAAAAACACTGGCAAGTATAAATCCTTTTCCCCCGCCCTTCATTGTGATAAGATCCGCGTGTATTATATTTCTGATTTTCTTCATAGTCTTCTCCTTAAAATTCACGAATAATAATTTTTCCCGTAGTTATCTTACTGAAAATCATACATATTCCAAATACTGCAATATTAATTATAATCATAAAAAGTAATGCGCCAGGTATTGTTTCCGGAAGTGAAGGCATACTAAACGTCGGTATTATATCCATATCCGACAGTTTAAAGAAGAGAAGAACCGGAATAAACAGT
>JAUNJJ010000103.1 GCA_030533325.1 Oscillospiraceae bacterium | reverse complement strand
ATCAAAGGCGCTTTTAAAATACGGGCTTGATGACTGTGAAATATTTGTGGGAGAGAATCTTACCTATGAAACCCGGAAGCTTTATAAGGGAAAGCCGGCGGATTTTGTGAACGGCAGCAATCCCGGGCTATGCGTTGCCGCAGTAAGGAACAGATCTGTAGACAAGTACATTTATCCTGCACTTCTTCCTGACAGTGCATTTTACAGAAACAGTTCTCCAATGACAAAGGAAGAAGTCAGAGCGGTTATAATCAGTAAACTCCGTCTGAAACCTGACAGCATTGTATGGGATATCGGTGCAGGTACAGGAAGCATTTCTGTCGAATGTTCAAGATTCTGCAGATACGGTGAGGTTTACTCGATTGAGTATAAACCTTCTGCCATAGATGCACTTAAAAAAAACAGGGAGCTGTTTTCGCTGGACAATATGAACATTATTGAAGGAAGAGCCGAAGATATTGCCGGAGATCTCCCTGAACCTGATATAGTTTTTATCGGAGGAAGCGGGAAAAAACTTAATCAGATTATGGAATTCCTGAAGACAGGAAAGAGAAAGAGAATATTACTGAGTGCAGTTTCTGTTGAAACCCAGAACGAAGCCTTCAGATTATTTTCGGAAATGCCCGGGTTTGATATGGTTCAGGTCAGCATTTGCGGGATAAGGAAACTTGGCAGTTATACTGTTCCTGAAAACAATAATCCGGTAACGATATATTCCTGCGTTACAAAGGAGGAGAGTCAAAATGAATAAGGGAAGATTTTTCGCTGTGGGTGTGGGTGCAGGCGATCCTCTTGACATGACACTAAGAGCGGTAAGAACCCTTGAAAATTCTGACGCTGTTGTTTTTCCGGTGAAGAATCCCGGAGAATCATCGGTTGCATATGATATAGCCTTAGCCGGTGCGGATATCTCAGGAAAAGAAAAAATAGAAGTGGTTTTTCCCATGAAGTCCGTTTCTGATTACAGGGAGTATCTTAATGATGAAAAGCTGCACAGAATTTTTGAACACCTTGACAGAGGTCACGATGTATCGGTAGTTACACTCGGAGATGTTTCTGTATATTCCACAGCGGAATATCTGAGAGGATATATTGAAGAAAAGGGATATGAGACACATATCTGTGCGGGTATCTCTTCATTCAGCGCAGCGGCTGCAAAGGCGAAAATTTCTCTGTGTGAAAACAGGGAATCATTTTCAGTTGTACCTGCTGTAAGTGACAAGGAAGAACTGATGAAAAAACTTTCTGATTTTGATACTCTTGTAATTATGAAAGCCGGAAGTGCACTCGAATGGATCGTTCCGGTTCTTAAGGAAAACGGACTCTATGACAGAGCACTGATGTTCTGCAATGTGAACATGAGTGATGAGTATATCGGACCTGTTACAACTGACAGGAAGGGCTATTTTACAACTATTATTGTTAAACGCGGAGGTAATTTATAATGGTTTATTTTGTTGGTGCAGGTGCAGGTGATCCTGAACTTCTTACGATAAAGGGCAAGAGGCTCATAGATAATGCAGATGTTGTTATCTATGCCGGTTCCCTTGTTAATCCTGAAGTACTGAAAGATGTGAAAAAAGACTGTGCGGTTTATGACAGTGCCGGTATGAATCTTGAAGAAGTTCTTGATGTAATGAAGGCGGCTGAGGCTGAGGGAAAGACTACGGTCAGGGTTCACACCGGTGACTCCTCCATATACGGTGCAATCAGAGAACAGCTGGATGCACTGGACAAACTGAACATTGAGCACGAGGTCGTTCCGGGCGTAAGCTCATTTCTTGCAGCAGCTGCCGCGATGCAGAAGGAATATACCCTGCCGGATGTAACACAGACGGTTATACTGACAAGGATGGAAGGAAGAACGCCTGTTCCGGAAAGAGAAAGCATAGAAGAACTGGCAAAACACAGGGCAACTATGGTGCTCTTCCTTTCAGTCGGGATGATAGATGAACTTGTAATGAAACTGAAAACTTCATATCCGGAAACCACTCCGGTCGCTGTTGTTTACAAGGCGAGCTGGCCTGATCAGAAAATAATTTACGGTACACTCTCTGATATTGCAGCAAAGGTTAAGGAAGCAGGAATAAAGAAAACCGCACTTGTTACAGTCGGTGATTTTCTTGGAAATGAATATGAGCTTTCAAAACTGTATGACAAAACATTTACCCACGAATACAGACAGGGGATATCCGAATGAAAACCGCATGCTTCTATCTGACTGAACAGGGAAGAAAAACAGCGGAAAAAATATGTGCGGTCACAGGCGGAGTGCTTTACGGAAAGGATAATTTCAGAGATAAAGTAAGAGAGTGCTTTGATTCGCATGAGGTCCTTGTTTTTGTAATGGCAGCAGGTATAGTGATAAGGACGATTGCGCCTCTGATAAAGAGTAAGACAACCGACCCGGCAGTTATACTTGTTTCCCAGGACGGACGTTATGTCATAAGCCTTTTGTCAGGACATCTCGGCGGTGCAAATGAGGAAACGGGAAGGATAGCAGAATTAATTGGTGCTCAGGCAGTTATTACAACAGCTACCGATGTTCAGAACGTTGTTTCATTTGATGTGTTTGCAAAGAAAAATAATCTTGCAATTGAAAACATAGATAATCTGAAATATATAAGCAGTTCACTGCTTGATGGAAACAGTATTGACCTCATATCCGATATCCGGATAACAGGAGTACCGGAATATATCAATGTTTCCGGAAAATCAGAAAATGAATACGCTGTATGTATTTCTGACAGGATTACAGATGATGCTTTTCATAAAAAAGTGCTTTATCTGAGACCGAAGGATATTGTTATCGGTATAGGCTGCAAGAGGGATATCCTGTCAGATTATCTTGACAGCTGTTTTCAGAATTTTCTTGAAACCAACCGTCTTAGTCTTCATTCGGTAAGGTATGTTTCAACTATAGAACTGAAGAAGAACGAGCCGGCTTTGCTTGAGATGTGCAGGAAATATGGTCTGGAACTGAGAATTGCTGACCTGAAGGATATTGAGAAACATGCCTCCGGTTTTGAACAGTCTGAGTTTGTAATGAAGGTTACCGGAGTCCCGTCCGTTGCGGAGGGAAGTGCATTTGTAATTTCAGAACAGGGAGAGAAGATAAAGGGAAAAACAAAATTCAGTGGTGTTACTATGGCAGCATACAGAATTAGTCTGCCGGATTTGGAAATGGAGAGTTAGCATGGATAAAATAATTTACGTTGTGGGATTCGGTCCAGGAGACAAGCAGTTTATGACGATGCAGGCTGTTGAAATTATTGAACAGGCAGATCTGATTGTGGGTTACACCACATATACTGATATTCTGAAAGCACAGTTTCCGGATAAAAAATATCTTTCTACGCCTATGAGAAAGGAAACTGACAGATGTCGTCTTGCGGTTGAAAAGGCACTCGAAGGAAATACAGTAGCTATGGTTTCCAGCGGAGACAGTGGCATATACGGCATGGCGGGCATCATGCTTGAGATTGCAGATGAGATGCAGGCAAATGTGGAGATAGTGACAGTTCCGGGTATCACAGCTGCAAGTACGGCGGCCTCTGTTCTGGGGGCACCGCTGATGCACGACCTTTCACTTATCAGTCTCAGTGACCTGATGACTCCGCTTGAACTGATTTTCAGAAGAGTTGAAGCTGCTGCATCAGCGGATTTTGTAATAAGTCTCTACAATCCAAAATCAAGAAAACGGGTTGATTATCTTGAAAAAGCTGCTGATATAATTATGAAGTACAGAGACAAAGGTACTCCTGTAGGTATTGTCAGAAATGCCGGCAGACCTGACCAGAAAGCATGGCTTACCACACTTTCTGAACTGAAAAATGAACCGGTAGATATGTTCTGTGTTGTGATTGTAGGCAATTCACAGACGTATATAAAAAACAACAGGATGATTACTCCGCGGGGTTACAAAATAAATGAGCAGTAAACTGAAAATTGCAGTAATAGCCGGAACGAGTGAAGCCACTGAGCTGATAAATCTTATCTCAGACCGTTTTGATGTTACCGCTTTTACTGCAACCTCATACGGCAGCAGTATCCTCGGTGGCAGCAGCTGCCGCATAAGTCAGGGCAGACTTGATGAAAGAGGATTTGCTGAAGTGCTTACGGAATTTGATGCGGTTGCTGATATGTCGCACCCTTTTGCAGAGATTGTGTCAGATACTGTAAAGAAGGTATGCAGAGAGCTTGATCTGCCTTATTTCAGGGGCGGAAGGGAAAAAGTTTTCTATGACTATGACAGAATTTCGTATGTTGATTCAAAGGAAGAGGCCGCAGAACTTCTGAAGTCCTCGCAGGGTAATATTTTCCTTACAACCGGAGTTAAAACTTTAAAGTTTTACGAAACGGAACTTTATCCGGATATCGGCAGAATATGGGCGAGGGTTCTCGACGGTGAGGAGTCAAGGAGAATGTGTGCTGATTCTGCGGTAAACATTATTTATTCAAAACTTCCGGTACCGGAAGAGGAAACTGACAGAATAATGAGGGAAAATAATATTCGTATTCTTGTGACCAAGGACAGCGGAGTGCGGGGCGGGCTTCCTGAAAAAATAGAAACGGCCGGAAAATATAATGCCGAAGTGATAATAATAAGGTCTCCGGAAAACGGGATAAGCAACACGCCGGAAAAAATTCTTGAGCAGCTTTTAAAACTTTGACGAGGAGTTGGATGAAATGTTAAAAAAATTACTGAGTCAGATTACTGAACCGGATAAAAAGGCGATGGAAAGGGCACAAATAAAGTGGGATAATATTGCAAAGCCGCTGAGAAGCCTCGGTCGCCTTGAAGATATGATAATTCAGCTTGCCGGTATAACGGGTTCTGAAAACATCGAACCTAGAAAAAAAGCGGTACTTATTTTCTGTGCTGATAACGGCATTGTAGAAGAGGGTGTTACCCAGACTTCAAATGAAGTAACAGCAGCCGTTACAGAAAACTTTACAAAGGGGATAGCCTCGGTAAATTCTCTTTCACGTGTATGCGGCGCAGATGTTTTTCCGATAGATATCGGCATAGCACGGGATATGAACTGCAGCGGATTAACCGACAGAAAGATAGCCTATGGAACTGGTAATTTTCTGAAGGGACCTGCTATGACACGTGAACAGGCGGAAGAGGCGATAATGACAGGAATAAGGCTTGTGGAGGAAAAGAAGAATGAGGGCTACAACCTTATTATAACCGGTGAGATGGGCATAGGAAATACGACTACCTCAAGTGCAGTTATATCAGTTCTGACAGATTCCGATCCTTCGGAGGTATCAGGAAGAGGAGCCGGACTTACAAGTGAGGGACTTGAACATAAGATTCAGGTGATAAGAGAAGGAATTGCTCTTCACAAGCCGGATAAAAAAGACATTATTGATGTGCTTTCAAAAGTAGGCGGTTTTGATATATGCGGTATGGCAGGGGCATTTTTAGGAGGAGCCATATATCATGTACCTGTTCTTATAGACGGGTTTATTTCTGCAGCGGCAGCAAACTGCGCAGTAAGACTTGCACCGCTGTGTGCTGAATACATCTATGCAACTCATGTATCAGCCGAACCAGCAGGCAGACTGGCACTTGAAGCTATCGGAAAAAAAGCATATCTTGAGTGCGGCATGTGTCTCGGTGAGGGAACCGGAGCAGTTATAGGTGCAAAACTCTTTGACTTTGCACTTGCAGCGTATAACGAGATAATTGTTTTTGATGATGTCGAATTTGAAAGATACGAACTTCTTAAGTAAGGGTGATAAAATGAATTCCGAAAGAATAATGCAGCCTATGGATATAGAAAAAAAGAGCTTTGAGATTATTGAGAGCCATATTTCAGATATTTTTATACCTGATGACAGGAAGGATATCGTGAAGAGGGTTATTCATACAACTGCTGACTTTGACTACGTTGATAATCTGAAGTTTTCCGACGACAGTATTTCTTCTGCTCTTAAGGCTTTAAAAGAAGGTGCGACAATTGTAACTGACACCAATATGGCTTACTCGGGTATAAATAAAACTGCACTTGCAAAGATTGGCGGAAAGGCCGTTTGCTTTATGTCGGATTCTGATGTGGCTGAGGAAGCAAAGAAACGTGAAATAACACGGGCTGCGGTTTCGATGGAAAAAGCATGTTCGGTTTCGGGAAATCTGATATTTGCGATAGGAAATGCACCGACTGCGCTTCTTGAACTTGACAGGCTGATAAGAGAAGGTAAAGTTAATCCGTCTCTCATTATCGGAGTACCGGTAGGATTTGTGAATGTCTGCGAATCAAAGGAAATAATAATGGAGAGCGGCGTTCCGTATATTGTCGCAAAAGGCAGAAAAGGCGGAAGCAATGTTGCAGCTGCAATATGCAATGCTCTGATCTATAAACTTTACAGGTGATTTTTTCGGAGGTTACGATGGGACTTGTTCATATTTACTGCGGAGAAGGTAAGGGGAAAACAACATGTTCGGTAGGACTTGCAGTACGGTTTGCGGCAACAGGGAAGAAAGTTCTTTTCTATCAGTTCATGAAAAATCAGAAATCCGGTGAGAGAAGTGTGCTTGAAACTATTCCGGAAATTGAAGTTTACAGGGGATATGAAATGCCTAAGTTTTCATTTGCAATGAATGAAGAGGAAAAGAACGAAGCAAAGTCAGTTTACGAAAGTGAATTTGAAAAAATAAAAAAGCTTTCAGACAGCGGAAAATACGGGATGATTATACTTGACGAGATTATGTCATGCATATCGTGCGGATTTCTCGACAGTTCAGCTGTTGCTGATTTCATCAGGGACAAGGAGAAAAATCCCGAGATAGTTATGACAGGTAGAAATCCTGCTCCTGAATTGTGCGAGCTTGCAGATTATATTTCTGAGATTCAGAAGATTAAGCATCCGTTTGACAGGAATATAAAAGCAAGGGAAGGTGTGGAGTTTTGAAAAAAGAAAATATCCCCGTTGCCAATGACAGCGGGGATATTCTCTTTTTCATAAGGATTGCATATTATTCAGATTATTCTTTGCATATTCAATAATTCTTCCAACCTTTTCATTCATTGTACCGAGATGATTAAGACAGCATATATATCCTTCGCATTTTTTCATTACTTCAATGGCTTTGGCAACAGATTCGTCGGAAACAGGTTCAAAGGCTTTTTCACTTATTACCTCTGAAGCAAGTGAACATGCGGTAAAATACTCAGTATCGTTTGTGTGAATGATTCCGGCTGCGAAAGGAATATTTCTGCGTCTTAGTTTCCTGTACACGTTTACAGCACTTCCTCCGCCACCGATGACGAAAATTTCCGGTGTTGCTCCGGAAGCGGCCAGTTCAGCCGAACCGTTTTCTTCGTTGTAGTATCCGTATCTGATACCGTAGAGTTCGCTGATATAGTCATCTGAAAAAACTTCTTCAGGAGTTCCGGTTCTGTCTGCTTTTCCGTTCTTAATACAGATTATTCTGTCGGAAACTTTCTGTGCGAGTTCCACTTCATGCAGAGACATGATAACTGAGATGTTTTTTTCGTTTGCAAGTTTTTCCAGTATCCACAGGAGTTCAAGTTTATGTGAGATATCAAGGAATGAAGTAGGTTCATCGAGTATCATTATTTCCGGTTCCTGACAGACAGCTCTTGCAAGCATGACCAGCTGTCGCTGACCGTCACTTATACATTCAAAATCAGTATCCTTAAGATGTGATATGCCTGTGAGCTCCATAGCTTCCTCTGATATTTTTCTATCACATCTGCTAAGGAAACCCAGCCGTCCGGTATATGGATAGCGTCCGGATTCCACTACTTCTCCGCAGGTGATGAGTTCTGGTTCTGCTTTCTTTGTAAGTAGTACGGACATCTTCCTGGCTGTTTCCTTTTCATTCATTTCGCTGCCTGGCTTTCCGTCTATCAGAACTGTTCCTGACAGAGGGGAAAGCTGGGCGGCAATGGTTTTCAGCACTGTTGATTTTCCGGAGCCGTTCGGACCGATGAGTGTAACTATTTCTCCGGGAGAAACTGATATGCTGAGCTCTCTTACGATTTCCTTTTTTGTATAACCAGCAGTAAGGGAAACTGTCTCTATTGAAAATATGTTTTCCATTTCACTTACCTCCTGAAGTTACGGCGTTCACGTTTCAGCATAATAAATATGACTACCGGTGCGCCGAATACAGCAGTGACTGAACTTATGCTCAGTTCTCTCGGAGCAAACAGCGTTCTTGCAATAAGGTCGCTTACAAGACAGAACACTGCTCCGCCTATAAATGAAGCCGGTATAATTATTATAGGTTTCGCAGTTTTAAAAAGTGATTTTGTCAGGTGCGGTACAGCTATTCCCACAAATGATACGGGACCTGCAAATGCTGTAACACATGCCGAAAGAATACTTGACAATAATATAAGAGCGACTCTGAACCGCCTTATGTTCACGCCTGAATTTTCAGCGTAGGACTCACCAAACTGATATGCCGACATAGGTTTTGACAGCATAAACGCTGCAGCCAGTGCCACTCCTGTGACTATTGCTGCAGTTTTTACATCACTCCAGCTTGTCCCTGAAAATGTTCCTGTTGACCAGTTGTGGAGGTTCACTATATCTGAATCATCAGCAAATGCGATTACTATGTCTGTTACTGCTGAACAGATATATCCGGTCATAACTCCGCTTATTATAAGAACCGACATTTTTTTTACCTTGCCGGAAATAAGTAGAATAAACCCCATTGAGAGAAGTGAGCCTGCAAATGCGGCAAATATAAGTGAAGCAGAACCAAGTGTAATTCCTTTTCCGAGAAAAAATATCATCACGAGTGCAACCACAAGTTTTGCACCTGAAGAAATCCCGAGTACAAAAGGGCCTGCTATAGGATTTGAAAAGAAATTCTGCAGCAGAAATCCGGATACCGAAAGAGCACCTCCTAATATCGCTGCTGAAAGCAGACGGGGAAGCCGAATACCAAGAATTATATTTGATGTTGTTGCATCTGAAGGATTACCTGATAAAACACTTAAAATCCTTCCGGCAGTAAGGTTCACACTTCCGAATACAAGGTTTGCATACAGAGCCGCAACCAGCATGATAACAAGTAATGAAAACCCTGCTGCATATCTTTTATATCTTGTGTTTTTCATAAGTCCTGCCTCATTATTATTTCACATGGCGGATGAAATTATATTCTCCGCTTTTGTTTTCGTCGCTGAACATTTGCTTTATATCTGCTATCATGTCAGCGGTTCCGCTTGTTTTCTGAAACATATTCTGACCTGTGCACCATACATTGTTTTCCCGGACAGCTTTGAAGTCTCTGAAAAGTTCACTTTTTGAAATGAGTTGTTCTCTGGTTTCTATTGCTCCGTCAATCGCGCTGTTGTAGATTATAAAATCGGCGTCCTTTGCTTTCAGATAAAAATCCTCCATCTGCATGTTCATGGTTGAAAGCTCGTTTGCATTAGTATTCAGATCTTTATCTGTGAATATATATTTCCCACCGGCAAGTGAAATCATTCTGGAGATGTAGTCACCGGGTTTTCTTACATTTACATATCCGTTTGAGGTGATGTAGAAAAAAACAGTAGTTTTTTCTTCTATGGCATTTTCGGGAACTTCTTCAGAGACTTTCCTGAAGGTTTCGAGTTTTTCCTCAAAAAATGCCTCTGCCTCTTCTTCTTTGTCCAGAATAAGACCGTAGAGTTTTATCCATTCAGTTCGTCCCATAGGATGAGATTCATAGCTTGAGCGTTCAGTAATCACCGGGATTCCCAGCCTGATAAGCTGTTCTCTGACTTCCGGATTATGATTTATCATGGTAGATTCCACTGCAAGCGAGCAGCCTTCCGAAAGGAGAAACTCATAGTCGGGAGCACTGTACTTTCCGACATAGAAAATATCCTCATTTGAAACAGCTTTTTTCACATTTTCCAGACTCCAGTTTTCAGCAGATGTTGAAGTGAATTTTATTCTGTCAAGAAGACCGAGTTCATCGAAAAAATCCATCGCCGATGAGGCAGCAAGGTAAATGTTGTTTTCCGGCTGTCTGATAACTGTCATTCCGCAGCTCGTACCATGATTTTCATCGTTGTTTTCAGACGGAACAAGTAAATATTTTTCACCGCCTGTACTGATTATGGAACATCCGTCTGAGCATCTGTCAGCTGAAAACTGTTCCGCATATTTGAGTTCCATTTTCCCTGTAACAGTGTGTTCATTTTTACTGGAATCTGTATTTTGTGTTCTGCTGCAGCCTGAGAAAAAAAACATACTGCAGCAGAGCAGACATATCAATATTTTTTTCATTTTTTTGCTATTCCTGAAGAATTAAATCTGAGGGTGTATTCTATTTCATGCGGGGTACTCATTGCTGTTGTATCGGCGGATACCGGCAGATCAAAGTCAAAAGAAGCAACCGGAATTTCAAAAGCAGAATTTTCTTCTGATTCGAGTGGAAGATACTTTTCGCCATCAACAATCATATAGTCATAGTTTCTGCTGTTCCATATTATCTTTGCTGTTACTTTTCCTTCTGTTACAGTTATAAGGGCAGGGGACAAAACAGATGCACGGCCTGAACCGCCTGAAAGTATAACATCAGCTGTATACTGACCGTCTTCAAGACCAAGGTCAGTAGCGGTTTTCACAGTACCTGAAGTGTATGCATCCACAGGAAGGGAATCTGCTCTGAATACAAGTAGTCTGTCATACCACAGCTCTTTCTTTTTGCTGAACGCAGCACAGGAAATTTTCTTGTTGAGCACTTCTACTGGAACAGTGAAAGAATGTTTTCCGGTATCGTCTTCAGAATATTCGATATATTCATCTTCAGCTGCATTTTCCGCTTCATCCGAAGTACCCATGAATATATAAGCGTAACCGGTTCCTCCCATCGTAATGACAGCTGTCATTTTACCGTTTTCAACCTTAAGTTCACATTCTGTTATATTGAACATAGGTGAACTTGAATCAACCGTGATGCTGTATATACCATCTTTTATACTTTCTGCATATACCGCCTCCATGCCTTCATATCCGACTTCCTGAGACGGAGCAGTTACCTGTCCGGATTCGGCAGCTGTTATTGTTTCAGACACGATAATGTCAGGTGTGGTTTCAGACAGCGGCAGATCTTCTGTCATATTCTGTGTTCCGCATGAGGTGAATGATAGCATTGCAGTAATAAGAGTGAAAATAAGCGTAGTATATTTTTTCATAAGTTATTCTCCTTAAAATCAGAATAAAGACAGCAGGTAATATTACATGCTGTCTTTTGTAATTTATCAGCTTAGTGTGTCAATTGCAGCCTGTGCGTGATCAACATAAATGCTTCTTATAGCCTCGTTTTCACCGAGACCTCTCAGGAGACATTCGACTGTATAGCCTTCTTTTTCAAAAACAGCCTTCCATGAATCCTCTTCATCACCAGCCATATCGTTGTTTGCGTGGTCACCGGCAACAACCATGAGAGGCTGAAGTATAACTCTTTTATAGCTGCCAGCTTTGACCTTTGAAAGGACGTCATCGAGCGTAGGTGCAGCTTCCACAGTGCCTATGAAGTAGTTTTCAAATCCGTCGGCTGTAAGCAGATCCTGCATCTTCTGATATACCCCGTTTGATTCCGCTTCCGTACCATGTCCCATGAAACAAATTGCAGTTTCGCCGTCATCATATTCTTTTGTCCAGTCTGTAATAGCCAGCTCAACTCTTTTGAAGTCTTCATCACTTGTAAGTAGTGGCTCGCCAAATACTACTTTTTCAAAGGCATCAGAATACTGAGCAACTTTTTCGACTATTTCGTCATATTCAATTCCGTTCATAAGGTGTGTAGGCTGAACAACAAGCGTTTTCACTCCGTTGTCCACAGCTCTTTTCAGTGATGTCTCAATATCATCGATAAGAAAGCCGTCGCGTCTGTTTACATGGTCGATAATAATGTTTGATGTAAAGCCTCTTCTTACGGAGAAATCAGAGAAACTCTCTTCAAGTTCCTGTTCGATGGCACCGATAGTAAGACGACGGCTGTCGTTGAAGCTTGTACCAAAGCTGAGTACAAGTAGTTCCTTTTCTCCGATACCGTCCTGATTTCTGATGTTGTCCAGTGAAGCATCTCCCGATGAGTAATCTTCTTCGTCTTCAGCAGGGTTCTCTTCCTGATTTTCAGGTGTTTCTTCTGTAACTTCAGCTGTATCCGTAACCTCAGCCTGAGAAGTTATCTCGGCTGTTTCTGATTGTTTCTGTACAACGCTGTTTTCATTTGAAGCACTGTTTTCACATGAAGTGAAAAGTGACACGCAGAGAGCGAGGCAGAGGATGGATAAAATTCTTTTTTTCATTTGGATTCGACCTTTCTTTGAATAAATTCTGAAAAGGTACATAAGTATTAGTGCAAAAAAACAGCTTTCCTCATATTTGAAGAAAGCATCATACAGACTCCCTTAAGGGAGCTAAAAACAGTACGATCAATTCCTCGTGACCTGAAGCACTAAATCTGCTTCTGTACCAGCGAAACGGCAGGTTTCCTGACTTGAGCCTCCACACATACAGCTGCCTTCCCGGATGTTATCCAGTGACCGTATCTGTACTCCGACAGATAACACTGCTGTCTGCTCCGCTTTCACAGTGACGAGATCGTACAGTATTTTCAACTGTTTCCCTTTTACCCTTATGGCTCTTTGCATAAGGCACCGTCTGCTTATTCAGTTATGGTTGCAGTACAACCGTATCTATATTATATCATGCCATGCGCCTGAAAACAATATGCACGGGAAAAATAATAACTGCAGGACTGGAGAATATTATTCTTAAAATCAGGAAAATTATGTTGATGTTGTGTTAAAGCAGAAAATCCGGTACATTTGTTGACTGAATCCCGTAATTATGGTAATATATAAGTAATGGAAGCCGTGAAAAGGAGATGAAGAAATGTCTGATAAGAAACCAATACCGATAGGTGTGGAAGATTTTAAGATGCTTGTCGACAAGGAATATTATTTTATTGATAAGACCCTTCTAATAAAAGATTTGCTTGATGCAAAAAGCATGATAAGTCTGATAACCAGACCGAGACGATTCGGAAAGACACTGAATATGAGTATGATACAGCGATTCTTTGAGAAAACAGAGGAAAGCAATGCGTATCTTTTTGAAGGACTTAAGATAAGTGATGCAGGGGAGGAGTATCTGAAGCATCAGGGACAGTATCCGGTAATTTCAGTATCACTTAAAGGCCTTAAACAGGATACTTATAAACAGGCATTCTTTGTGTTTAAGGAAAGAATAACAAATGAATTTGAAAGACACCAGTATGTATATGATTCCGGTGTTCTACCGGTAAATAAATATAAGAGATTCGAAAAAATACTGATCGGGAATGCAAAGGATGATGAATATTTAACTGCACTTCAGCTTCTTTCGGAATGTCTGGAAAAATACCATAACAAAAAAGTTATTCTCCTCATTGATGAATACGACGTACCTCTTGAAAATGCACATTTCAGGGGTTTCTACGATGAGATGGTAAGCCTGATACGCAGTGTGTTTGAAAGCGTACTGAAAACAAATCCATCACTTGAATTTGCAGTACTTACAGGCTGCCTCCGGGTTTCAAAGGAAAGTATATTTACAGGTATGAACAATCTCAGGATGTATCCTGTTACAGATAACAGTCTTTCGGAGTATTACGGATTTACACAGTCTGAAGTGGAAGAGCTTGCAGATTATTATGATATGCAGGATAAACTTGATGAGATGAAAACCTGGTATGACGGGTATTTGTTCGGAAAAACGGAAATATACAATTCATGGAGTATAGTAAACTATATAAGTTCAGTCAGAGGCGGAAATGATATATCATGCAAAGCATACTGGATAAACACAAGTTCGAACAGCATAATACGTCAGCTG
>JAUNJJ010000102.1 GCA_030533325.1 Oscillospiraceae bacterium | reverse complement strand
CAAATCGGCTAATAGTAAACGCAATTTATTTATTGCGTTTACTATATTTTCTCAATGTTGTTTTTACTCCGTAAAATGTATCTTCACTGATATTTCTGATGGCAGCCGGAATTTCTGTTTCAAGATTCCGGCAGTTATAAAATGCTCTTGCTCCTATATGACAGACTGATTTAGGAAATTTAAACTCCTTCAGTTTTGTGCATGCTTCAAAGGCACTGTTTCCAATACTGATCAGCTCGTCTGAGGATTTTACGCTGATAAGATTTTCGCAGTTTTTGAATGCATTTTTTCCAATCTTTCTGACATGCACACCGAACACCACTGATTCTGTTTTCCGGACAGTTTCCTGATCATTTGTATTTTCTTCACAATAAAATGCGTTGTCCGCAATGGCTGTTACCGGTTTGCCACAGATCATGTCAGGAATTATCACTTCTGTTTTCCTGCCCTTGTAACCGTCTATAATTACCTCGCCGTATTTTAATGTAAAATCAAATATCTTTCTCCAGTCAGCCTCTGTGCGTTCTTTAATACCAAGTTCTTTTTCTCTTTTATCCGTTTCATACTCTTCAATCTCTTCTGTTGCAAAATGCCTGTTTCTGTATTCGAGTATATGTGCTGTCGTTACACTTCTTCCTTCTGAAGCCTCTATAAAGTCATCAAGTTCAGAAAGAGTAAATCCGCTTGTTCCATCTTTTAATGACAGAAGCCAGCATATAACAGAATACATAACAGAATGATTTTCAATTGCATAAATAACCAGACTGTTCAGACTGTCTGTTCCGCACTCTTCAAAAAAATGACTTTCTTTAAATTCTTCAAGTTCTTCTGTACTGTTTTCATCAACAGAAACCCGGAGCAATTCAGATAAATTTTCTTTTACATAAGAAATACATTCCTCATCACCCTGTCTGCAAAGCTGCATCAGAAAAAAAAGTTTCACTCTTCTCATCTGAACTGTATTTACAAGACTGACATTTAACGGGATACCTGAAGAAATGCTGTTAATCACTTTAAACAGCCCATCGTGCACTTCTTCTACGGAAAACCTGTGGTTTCTGTAAATTACGGTACAGCAGCACCCCTCAAATACCCATCTCCCTGTCTCCGCCAGTGAATCCGGAATTTGTGCTGTTTTAAGACCTGTACACAGATTAAATACGTCACTTCCAAGTTTTTTTACCGAATCCGGTATTACTGTATTTTTTAAGCTGCTGCATTTTTCGAACGCCCTGTCTCCAATCTCTGTAACCGTTTCAGGTATTTTAATATCATCAAGAGAAGAACAGTGTTTGAAAAATGAATTTCCTATTCTGGTTACTGAATCAGGCAGTTCCGCTTTTGTCAGATTTTCGCAACCGATAAATACTTCATCTTCCATATTTACAACAGAATCCGGTATTTTTATCTCTTTCAGACTGCTGCAGTGCTGAAATGCACCGTTGCCGATTTTCTTAACTGACTCTGGTATTATTACATTTTCCAGTGCTGAGCAGCCGTTAAATGCAAGAGCGTCTATCTGTTCTGTCATCGCCGGAATATTCACACCAGTAAGATTTCTGCACCCCATAAATGCTCTGCTCTCTATTCTGGTTACTGTATCCGGTATTTCAACATCGGTAAGACTTTTGCAGCCCGAGAACATACTGAAAGGAATACTTGTCAGTGGACAATTCATTCTGATTTTTTTCAATGCTCTGCACCCTGAAAAAGCAGAAGACTGTATTTTCTTTACACTTCCCGGTATCTCAATTTCTGTAAGGCTCTCACAATACGCAAATGCACCTTCTCCAATGATATTTATATTATCCGGAATTCTTATATCACAAAGACTTTTACAGTTCCTGAAGGCATTACTGCCTATTGTTTTTTCATCGCAGAAATATTTTTTATTCTGTATTTCGGCCGGTGTTTCTGAAACTGTTACAGTCGTAAGACTGCTGCAATTTTCAAATACACTGTTTCCGAACAGTTCTGCATTTGCCGGTATAACTGCATTTTTAAGAGCTGTACAGTTTTTAAAAGCCCAGTCTCCTATAATCTCCACTGAATCCGGTATTGATATGGTTTCAAGATTTTTACAGTCCATAAAAGCCATCTTACCAATGAGATTTACAGAATCCGGTATGGTAACGTTTTTAATATTTTCGCATTCGCAGAAAGCTCTGTCAGCTATGGCTTTTACTGACTTTGGAATAGTTATATTCTCAGATTTTCCTCTGTATTTTTTTAATACTCCGTCTTTTATCACAAAACTAAACATAATTCACATCCCTGCAATAAATATTGCCTTGCACATCCGTTCCCTGCGGTCACTCCGTGCATATCGGCTAATAGTGATAATCATATTGTACCATTAATCTGCTTCACTTTCAAGATGTTATGCAAAGAAAAAGGGCGTACGCTCAATATACAGCAAACAAAATAATTTTTTCACAAATACACCTTTGACAATACTCCCGTGAATATGATATAATAATAACTGATGTGTAGCTTTATGCGTAAGTCCAATCAAAAAAGCTGCACAGTTTCTTAATACAAAACAGCGTGCAGTTTTTAAGCTGCACGTATTTTTTTGTAAAGAGAGGAAAAATAATGGATAATGCAAAAAACAACAAAATGGCTGAAATGCCAGTAGGAAAACTAATGCTCTCAATGGGAATACCAATGATTATTTCAATGGTTCTGCAGGCGGTATATAATATTGTAGACAGTGCCTTTGTGTCAAACATGAGGGTAAACGGAGAGAATGCGCTGAATGCACTTACGCTTGCATTCCCGCTGCAGATTTTAATGGTAGCTGTTGGGATTGGTACAGGAGTAGGAGTAAATGTACTTGTAGCCAAGAGTCTGGGTATGAAAGATAATGAACGTGCAGACAAAGCTGCCGGAAATGCTTTACTTCTTGCGTTAATAATTTATATTGCTTTTCTAATTTTCGGAATCACAGGTGCAGGCACTTATATTAACTCACAGACTAAGAATATTGAAATAGCGCAAATGGGAACAGACTATCTGAGAATTTGCTGTATATTTTCATTTGGTATGTGTTTTTTTGCCGTATATGAAAAATTGCTTCAGTCAACCGGCCATTCTGTATACTCAACAATTGCACAAATTTCAGGAGCTGTTACAAATATTGTTCTGGATCCGATACTGATTTACGGATGGCTTGGAATACCTGAAATGGGAGTAAAAGGTGCGGCATATGCGACTGTTACCGGACAAATAGTTTCTTTTATACTGGCACTGATATTTCATTTAAAAGTCAATACTGTAATCAGAAATAAACTTTGTTATTTCAAGCCGTCAGCAGTAATAATAAAATCTATTTATTCAATCGGACTTCCGGCAATAATATCACAGGCTCTTATCTCAGTTATGACATACGGACTTAATCTCATATTTGCTGGAATAAGCGAATCCATGGTTACTGCATACGGACTTTACTATAAGATTCAGCAGTTTTTACTGTTTGCAGCATTCGGAATGCGTGATGCAATCATGCCGATAACTGCTTTTGCATATGGTATGGGTAAAAGAAAGAGAATTCGTGACTGTGTAAAATTTGGTCAGCTTTTTACAGCGGTTATTATGCTTGCAGGATTTGTTCTGATTGAGATTTTAGCAGTTCCGTTCTCTGAAATTTTCGGCCTTTCGGGTGAAACACAGGCTCTTTGCATAAGTGCAATGAGAATCATTTCTGTATGCTTTATCTTTGCAGGAGTCAATATTGCTTTTCAGGGTGTGTTTCAGGCTATGGACGGTGGAATTCAGTCACTGATAATATCGTTCTGCCGGCAGATAGTTTTTATTTTTCCGTTTGCAATTATTTTTGCTGGTATTACAAGCTCAAATAAAGACTTTAGCTGGCTTCCGTGGATGACCTTCCCCATTGCTGAGTTGCTGACGTCGGTTATTGCAGTAATTCTTTTCCGGGAAATATGGTATAAGAATAAAGCAAAAAAGTGATTAAATCTCGTTAATTATTACCATTTGAAAATGCTTAAAAGAAATGTTATAATTGTAATAAACTGAATAAGCAACGACACAAGTTATACCTTTGGTATGTAAATCTGATTACGGTACAGCAATTCGATTTCATACTACAGGTATAGCTTTTTTGTTTGTTCAGAAAACTTTTAAGGAGAATTTTTATGCCAAAGAACCAATTTGAAAGAATGATGTTTGCACTTATGACTGTAATTGTTACTGTTCACGGATATGTATTTTACAGTCTTTATGTTGTAAACGGGAAAGTATTAATGGATATTAATCAGACACACAGCGTAATCGAAGCAATTAATGCCCAGAACGGAGTTTATATGTTCGGAAGTTATTTCCCGATATGGACTGTTGTTATTGTGGAATTCTTTTTTGCATATGTTCTCGAATGTCTCATTGGAAGTCCATGTTCATTCAGACTTGCCTGCAAAGTGTTTGACCCCCGAAAAACACATCCTGTACTTTTTGAAACTGCTATCATCTGTGCAACTGCAGGAATTATGTGTCCGGCTATGAGTTTTATTGCTGCATGGCTTTACTATCCTTACTATGAGGGGTTCAGTTTCATTACACTTCTTGCAAACTGGCTGAAACTTGTCTGCTACAACTTCCCGTTTGCTTTTTTCTCACAGCTTTTCTTTATTCAGCCTCTCATCAGAACACTTTTCAGAGCAATATTTCGTAGAAATGAAGCTGTTGCAGCTGAACACTGAGCATTTTTCACAATTAATACATACTGTAAATTCGTGCAAAAGTTGCTTTGAAAATTCATGGTGAAAAATGATATAATTTAATCAAAGATAAAATTGAAAGGAAGTTATCAAAGATGAAAAGAATTAAAGCGGCCTGTATCATGCAGACTATCAGATTCCAGCAGAAAGAGGATAGCGGTTTGTCTGCTGATGCTCTTCTCAGACTTAACCGTGAAGAGGCTGAACGGTACAAAACACAGCTCGAAAAAACAAAAACAAGATATAAGATTGACAGCGAGTCGGAAGAAAACGACGGATCAGTTATTATTCGTATACGTAAAGAATATAACGAAAAAGTTGAAGTCGGAGAATATTTTAACTGACACAAACAGGACAGCAGAAATTCGCTGTCCTGAGTTTGTTTTTGAGCATTTTATCCAATTTATAATTACTGGTATTTGTTAAAAAATCGCTTTGAAATCATCATTTAAAAAATGATATAATTATAGTGAACGTCAAAATAAATTTGACTTTCACTATAATTAATTAATTTATTTTTATTGCCTTGCACATACGATGACTACGTCATCTCCGTGCAAATCGGCACCAACAAACGCAATTTATTTATTGCGTTTGCTATAAATTGTTAGTATACCATCTTTGAGAGGAGTGTATTATTTTGAAATACCATAAAGATCAGTACGTTGTGTACAACGGACTTCAGATTTGCCGGTTCGGAGAAGTTGTGAAAAAAAGTTTTGACGGTGCAGGTGAAAAGGAGTACTGTACTCTGTTCCCAACCGATGTAAAGAGTACGTATTATGTTCTGTCAGATAAAATAGAGGAAACTATTCGTCCGATTCTGACAAAAGAACAGCTGCTTGAATTAATCGACAGATTTCCGTATGCTAAAAGTGAATGGCCGGGAAACAGAAGCAATCTTAAATGCGTGTTTTGGTCTGCCGTAAAAAAAGGAGACTACAACAGCATCATACCTCTTTTGAACGGAATTTATAATGAAAAAAGCAAACGTGAAGGAAGGGGAAAACAGTTATTAAACGAAGATAAACGCAACTTTGAAACAGTAATCAGACTCCTGCACAGTGAAATTGCTTTTTCCTTTGGAATCGGAATAGACGAAACAGAAACATTTATTAGTAACAGAATAAAAGAACATTGTCATAACTGACATACTCCCCTGTCTGTGAAGAAAAATACTGCACATCCGATTTTTATTCAGATGTGCAGTATTTTTCTCATATAATAACTGTAAATATAACCGAAAAATCATTTTTACCGGCACTTAGCTTTATTCCGCAGGAATCTGCAATATTCCTGGCAATGGATAGTCCCAGACCGAAACTTCCGTCTGAAGTATGAGCTTTATTACCACGATAAAATCTGTCAAATACCTTGTCAGGATCAAAATTATCTGTGTCTGAAAAATCATTCTGAACAGTCAGGATGATTTTGTTTTTTCCGAAGGTATGATTCTGGTTTTGCATAATAACTCTTACTTTTCCATGTTCATCACAGTATTTTATGGCATTATCCATAAGTATTGAAACAAGCTGACGAATCATTAATTCATCATTTACAATTACAACATCCGGCTTAATACTGCTTTCAATTGATATTTTCCTGCTTACTGAAATACTTCCGAATGATTCCACAGTGTCCTGTACTGCTTCACTTAGATGAAATTCTGCAGTTTCATGTGCTGTATTTTTCTCATCCATTCTGGATAAACTGATAAGATGATTGATTAATTTTATCATTTTATCGGTCTGACGATCTATAGCATCCGTCCATTTTGACTCACCGGAAGTCATTTTTACAATCTCCATGTTTGCAGAAATAGCTGTTAAAGGGGTTTTTAGTTCATGTCCTGCATCCGTAATAAACTGTTTTTGTTTTTCATAGCTTTCTGCAATAGGGAGAACAGCTTTTTTTGCAATCCGCCTGATTATAATAAACAAAACTATTATTGATATTGTACTGACAAGAATTGTTATCCCAAGAATTGAAAATAAAGATTTCAGCTGATTTTCAGAATCAAGTACAACTATCATATATCCGTTTTCTGTCTTTGAAAACCTGTATCTGTAGGTACTGCTCCATCCGGTTTTATTTTCGGATAAAATTATATCTGTTATAATTTTATTTGCCTTCCCATCATCAACAGAAACAATATAGTCCATATTAATTTCAAGAATATTAAACTCATCATCTGTTTTAGCATAAAAATATCTTGTAGCATATGGCATTTCCTTACTTTTAAACACTTTATTGTCCAAATGATATGTATCTGTTTTCTTTCTTACTTCAATAATATCATCTTTCTGATGATTATTATCATTTTTCATCTTTCTGATATTTCCATCGGAGTTAACAATCATCTGTGTAACTGAATTAAGTTCATTTATTGTATAGTACAGGAAAAGTCCGTTAATGCCAAGTATGATAACTGAATAAACAGAAATTACTGCAGTCATTGTGAAAAATATAAATTTTTTTCTGAGCTTTTCAATCATTCCGCTTCCTCCATCACATATCCGACACCACGAACTGTCCTGATTATCAATGGTGCATTAATTTCCAGAAGTTTTTTTCTTATACCTGAGATTGTTACCCATACAATGCTTACATCAACATCGCTGTCCCAGCCCCATACGTGTTCCATAAGATAATCTGTAGTAATGATTCTTTTCACATTATCCATAAGAACCTCAAGCACCTGAAATTCCCTTGACACAAGCCTTGCTGCTGCAGATTTATATTCAACTTCCATTGTAGATTTATTCAGCTGAACATTATTTACATTTATAACATCAGGCAAATAATTACTGCGTCGACGAAGCATCGCTCTGACTCTTGCCATAAGTTCCGGAACAGCAAAGGGTTTCGGAAGATAATCGTCTGCACCACAGTCAAGTCCATTAACTCTGTCAGAAAGTTCACTTCTGGCAGTCAGCAAAAGCACCGGAACAGTGTTACCGCATTTTCTTAATTCAGTAAGTACCTCTATACCATCCATTCCCGGCATCATTATATCAAGAATAACAGCATCATAATTTCCGCTGTTAGCATATTCAAATGCGTCATTTCCGTTGTTCACAGAATCAGCACAGTAGTTATTTTTCTGCATAATAGTCACGAGTGCATCAGCAATATCAGATTCATCTTCAGCAATAAGTATACGCATACCATCATCCTCCTTAATACCGATTATAACATAATTTTAGCACATAATCCTTAATTCAAACTAAATTTTCACACATCTTTCAGACTTGATTTAGCTTTGATTTAGGTACGGAAGTTATAATGAAATCAAATAAACATACAGGAGGTACACAATGTATATTATAAAAAATGCCTGGAAAAGTATTATCAGAAACAAGGGAAGAAATCTTCTGATGATTATTATTTCCCTTGTAATTGCAGTTGCAGCGTGTGTATCGCTTTCAATCCGTGAGGCTGCGGATAAAGCAAAGGAAGAAACACTGGCTTCACTTACAATTAATGCACAGCTTTCATTTGACCGCACAAGTTTGATGTCGCAGATGAAGGAAGATCTTTCAGAAAATTCCGGCAAAACAGACAGGGGAAAATTCGACTTCAGTTCCTTGAGTGGAACGTCACTTACTCTTGATGATTATATGGAATATACTGAACTGCTTGAAGAAAATGATTCATATTACTATTCACAGACTTTATCTCTGAACGCTTCAGGTGATATTCTTCCATATGGTACTGAACAATCTGAGGGGGCGGAGAATTCTGAGAACAAATCCGGCGGACACAGTGGAAAATCAATGATGCAGGCAAACGGGGATTTTTCAGTAACAGGTTATTCAAGCTATGCATCAATGCTTTCCATGTTTGGAAATGACGGTTCATATTCAATTACAGACGGAGCAATATTTGACGAGAGTTCAGAAACATATGAGTGTATTATCAGTGATGAACTTGCAATGTATAATGGAATTTCTGCCGGGGATGTGATTACTCTAGCAAATCCTGACTGTGCTGAAGAAACATATGATGTTACTGTTTCAGGTATTTACACAAATTCCGCATCCGACACAGGTAACAGCCGGTTTGTATTTTCAGATCCCGCTAACAATATTTATATGAATGCATCAGCACTGCAGAGTATTATAAACAGCTCTGAAGCAGAAGGAAATGTATCGGACGATGACAAAACATCATCTGCTGTACTCAAAGCTGAAACAAACTTTACATATGTCCTTTCATCAGCTGACAGGTATTATGCTTTTGAAGAATCTGCCAGGTTAAAGGGACTTCCTGAAAACTATATCCTGTCTTCTTCTGATCTTTCAGCTTATGAGCAAAGTATCTCTCCGCTTGAAACTTTAAATACAATGACCGGATTGTTCTTTGTAATCGTTCTGATTATTGGCGGAATTATACTGATTGTACTTAACATTTTCAATCTGAGAGAAAGAAAGTATGAGGTCGGAGTACTGACAGCAATCGGCATGAAGAAATCAAATGTAGCGATGCAATTTGTCTGTGAACTTTTCATCATCACTTTTACTGCAATTATTATAGGTACAGGAATTGGTGCAACAGTTTCTGTTTCTGTGACAAATTCACTTCTTGAATCGCAGATAGCAGAGGTTCAGGAGGCAAACGAAGAAGTTGCTCAGAACTATGGAATGACCGGTCGCGGTAACAGACAAAGTTTCATGAAAGGCGGCAATTTTGCAAATTTACAGACTTCACAACATATAACCTATATTGATTATGTATCATCTGCAACTGATTTCAAAGTAATAATTCAGCTGATATTTGTGGGAGTTATTTTAACAGTTGTTTCAAGTCTTGCCGCACTTATTACGATAATGCGATACGAACCACTAAAAATATTGTCAAGTCGTTCATAAGGAGAAAAGTAACATGAGTGTTCTCGAACTAAAAAATATATCATATAGCTATGACAGAAAAAAATACGTCCTTGAAAATATAAATTATACCTTTGAGAAAGGAATAATTTATGCCATTGTAGGTAAATCAGGTGCAGGAAAAACCACACTTCTTTCATTACTTTCCAGTCTGGCTTCCCCTACAAACGGGCAGATTTTTCTGGAAGGAAAAGATGTTTCAAAAATTGACAAATACAGGTTCCGCAGCACAGAGGTAGGTGTAATATTCCAGAATTTCAACCTGCTTACCCACCTGACAGCAAGGGAAAATGTTCTGCTTTCAATGGATATTTCAGCAAAAAGAATTCCTGACAAGAGAAAACTTGCAGCTGATCTTTTGAGGAAAGTTGAAATATATGATGAAGACATAGACAGACGGGTTTTACAGCTTTCCGGTGGACAGCAGCAAAGAGTTGCAATAGCAAGAGCATTGTCATATAATCCTAATATAATACTCGCTGATGAGCCAACGGGAAATCTTGACCTTGAAACTCAGAATGAAATAATGAAAATATTTCGTAGTCTTGCCAATGATGGAAAATGCGTTATTATAGTAACACACTCACCTGATGTTGCCCGTGAAGCCGATGTGGTGTATGAGCTTTCCAAAAAATAAAAGGAGAAAAAATATGAAAAATTATATTAAGAAAATATCAGCAGTAATGCTTTCTGTTTTACTGTCAGGATGTTCAAAATACACAATATCTGAATCCGAAGAGATTTCTGTATCCCTTGATACAGAAATCTCAGAAAATGCTGTAACATCAGTCAGCACAGCAGCTGAGTACACTGAAACTGAAATATCAGAAGAATTTTTTTCTGATGTAACAGAATCCGTAACTACAAACAGCGAATTAATCTCACTTTCATATGAGGATGAAAATGTTAAGGCTTCAACAAATACAAGTGATATTTTTACTGAACGTGATCTCACCCTGACACCTGATCTGTCTAATGCTAATCTGATTACATTAAGTGATAACACAAAAGCGGAGATTACTGAAGAAGGAATTTATTATCTTAACGGTACTGCTGAAAATTTTACAGTTATCGTTGACGCAGATAATGAGGCAAAGGTTCAGATAGTTCTTGATAATGCAGAAATAAAAAATGATAATTTCCCGGTTATATATATAAAATCTGCAGATAAATGCTTTGTTACGCCTTTAAACGAAAATAAGCTGAGTGTAAGCGGTGAATTCCAGTCCGACAATGATACCAATACTGATGCAGTAATTTATTCCAAAGATGATTTGGTTCTGAACGGTACAGGTACTATTAACATTGATTCTGCATACGGAAACGGTATATCAGCAAAAGATGAACTGAAGGCTACAGGAGGAGTATACAATATAAACTGCGCTCTGGACGGTATTGAAGTAAATGATTCCATCTCAGTATGCGGCGGAGAGTTTAATATTATCTCGTATAAAGATGCAGTTCACTGTGAAAACGAAAATGATTATACATTAGGATCTGTATTTATTGAAAACGGCCAGTTTAATCTTACTGCAAAAGATGACGGAATTCAGGCAACGACAATTCTGCAGATAGATGGCGGCACATTCAGCATCAGTGCTGCTGAGGGTCTTGAAAGCACATTTATACAGATAAATGACGGAGATATTTATATCGAATCTTCCGATGATGGCATAAATGCAACTCAAAAATGTTCTGACCTTGATGTCATGATCGAGATAAACGACGGAAAAATCAGTATTGTAATGGGTTCCGGTGATACTGACGGTGTTGATTCAAACGGAACAATTATAATAAACGGAGGAGTAATAGATGTAAAAGGAAATTCAACGTTTGATTATGACGGTTATGCACAGTATAACGGCGGTACAATTATTGTAAACGGAGTTCAGGTCGATTCTATACCTCAGTCAATGATGGGAGGAAAAGGAGGACGAAAATTCTTTTAATCAATAACTTTCACTGTCGTTCAGATAAACATCGTAAGAAAATGCGGAATCGTTATTTTGTTATCGGTCTGGCCTGTATTTCCACCGATTATTTTATATGCAGCTTCCGGTTCAAAGGTTTCTATAAACTGATTCAGAGATTTTGTCGCTGTATTTCCTGCTTTCACTTCTACCGGCACAACTTCGCCGTCCTTCTCAATTACAAACTCCAGTTCCGAATTATCATCCGGTTTATAGTAGTGAAGGGTATAGCCGCTTTTTACAAGAGTTTCAGCAACAAAATTTTCATAAATTCCGCCCTTTGCCGGACCTTTTAGTTTTCCGTTTAAAAGTGCCTGTTTTGCTGAAAATCCATACAGTGCCATCAGAAGCCCAGTGTCGTTTATATAGAGCTTAAACTCATTTTCCTTTTCATACGCCTTCAGCGGAAGAACCGGCATATTTGTGTTGCAGCAGATATATGCCATATTTGCATCATGCAGCCACTGAATGCTGTCTCCGAATTTTCGTGCAGTAGCCTTGCTCTCTACTTCGGAATACTTAAACTTTTTATTTTCCCTTGCAAGCTGACGGGGAATACTGTCATAGCATTTTCTTACCTTGACTTTTTCAGCACCCTTAGCATGCTGAGAAATATCATCTGCGTATGAAGCAAGAATTTTATCCTGTATCTCCTGTACTCTTCCGAAATCTTTAAACTCCATAAAATCTGAAACGACTTCCGGCATACCACCGACAATAATATATTCACGAAGTATGTTGTCAAATCTCTGAAGAATTTCTGAAGGGATTTTTTCCCTGGACTCAAAAAAACTTCTCAGATAGTCAACAGTATCGTTCCCATATCCATATGACCATAAAAACTCTTCAAAATCAAGTGAATACATCATAACCTGCTTTTCATATCCAACTGGAACGGACTCTATCTCCTTTACCTCCCTATCGTCATCCTGTCCATAGGAAAGGCCAAGCAATGAACCGGATGCAATAACATCATATCTGTTGTCTTCCGCAAGAAATTTCAATGCTGTGCGTGCATCTGAGCACTTCTGTATCTCATCAAGAAAAATCAGAGTTTTTCCCGGAACAAGCTTAACTCCCGGTATATTTGCGGTTATCCTTTTATATACTTCTTCTGCGGACCTGTCACCTTCAAAAATCACTTTAAGACTGCTCTGCATATGAAAGTTTATTTCAATAAAACTGTCATATTCATTTTTTCCGAACTGACGCACAAGATATGTCTTACCAACCTGGCGCGCACCTTTTAACAGCAGACATTCTTTCTTTTTCGTATTTTTCCATTCAAGCAGTTTATCGTACATTTTTCTTTTTAGCATACTATCCCTCGCCTTCAGTATTATTCTATCATATTTTCCGAAGTATATCAAGTATTATGCATAAAACAGGATATTGAATTCTTTAAATAATACATATTTTCGGATATTGTTTTTTTAAAATTATGCATATTTCCGGGTATTGATTTTTCAAAATAATGCATATTTTCGGGTATTATTCATTTTTACGCAAAAACAGACTGACAGAAAACCGTCAGTCTGTTTTTTGCAATAAATCAATTTACCTTCTGTCCCTTCTTCCGTTCACGATGATAAGGAGTCTCAGGAGCTGAAGAACCGATGAGAAAAACGCAGCAACATAGGTAAGCGCAGCAGCTGTCAGAACCTTTCTGGCACCTTTAAGTTCCTCATCGTCCGAAAGGATTGCTTCGCTGTTCAGAATACTCAGTGCTCTGCGTGATGCATTGAATTCAACCGGAAGAGTAATAAGCTGGAAAAGAACAACGAAGAGGAAGAGTATAACTCCGATATTTGCAAGTCCCGGTGATCCGAAGACAAGGCCGAGAAGAATGACCGGCCACGAGAGTCTGGAACCGATATTTACAACCGGCACTGAAACTGATCTCAGATTAAGCGGCGCATAACCGACCTTGTGCTGTATAGCATGCCCGCATTCATGTGCCGCAACACCGATTGATGCTACTGATTCGGAATTGTAAACACTCTCGGAAAGTCTGAGTACCTTCTCATTCGGTGAATAATGGTCGGTAAGTTCTCCTCTTACCATCTCAATCCTTACATCATAAATATCAGCTGAATGAAGTATCATTTCAGCAGCCTGATATGCTCTGATTCCTCTTGACCCATGAATTTTCTTATACTTGTTAAATGTTGTTTTTACATTCATGGAAGCAATTAAGCTGAGAAGTGCACCTATGATAACAAGAATATAAGTGAAATCCAAAAACATAATTTTTTCTCCTTTTATTATTATAGTGAACGTCAAAATAAATTTGACTTTCACTATAATTATTTTATTAATA
>JAUNJJ010000270.1 GCA_030533325.1 Oscillospiraceae bacterium | reverse complement strand
AATTTCGTGACAGTCAAGTAGAGCAGTTTTCGGTCATTTCGGGGTAGCAAAAACACTATACAAAGGACCTCGCCGACAAAATTGACGGCTGCATTTACTTTGACAAGGATAAAACAGCTGAACAGACAAATGAATGCAAGCAGGCTGACTTCGACAAGGTCACAGACTTCCTCTGTGAAAACGCTGAAGATGGTGACCTTATCATCACAATGGGCTGCGGCGATGTATACAAGGTTGCAAAGGCTGTTTACAACAAGCTGTAATTCAGCATTTTAAATTTTATACCGAAATAAAATTTACCCTCGCCAGTGGCGAGGGTAATTCTTTATCATATGGAAATATCCATAATACTTGCATCTAAATCAACGATTTGCGGTTTAGAGAACCATCTGGGCTTAAAAACAATTGTCACTGATATCAAATAACGCTTATCATCTATTGTTATTCTCTCAGCTAAATCATTTCTAAACTGATTTGTAGAATATACATTATTGTTACGATTATAATCATAATCTAAATTCATTATCAAATTACAAAAATGATATTTTTCCTCTGTATTAGAAAAAACAAAATTGTCTTTTGATATAAGTTGCTTAAGGCTTTTACTTAACATATTGTAATCAATATAATTAGTTAAATCATCGATATCGTTACATTCGTAACATAAATCATCTACATAATCATAGCATTCGATACTTTCTAATTTATACACTATAGACAGCAAGCATATAGTCAGAATTATAAGTATAGAAAACTTAATTATTTTTTCTTTTTTAAAAAAACTAAGTTTCATTTAAATTCCTCCACAGTATCGTTATTGGGATTATATCTAACAATGATGTCGTTATCATAATCGTAATGTTCTTTTTGAGTTAAAACAGCTAACTTTTTTTAAAAACATTCCAGATATCCCCATTAATTCATCAACTCAATTAATTTTTCTAAACTATCAACAATTATTACACCCTTATTTTGTATATCGATAAATTTTTGATTATTGTAATTAACTCCACTCTCACGAATATACAAAATCACTATGGTTCAGTCAGTTTCAATACGTACTCATCTGTCCCCATACATCCGTTATCTGATTTCTGTATCGTTCATATCTGATTCAATATGAACTCACATGTTTTTATTATGTCAGAGGATGTGAGGAGGAATCAGAGACGAGATTTTTCTCTTAATGGGTACCATCATCTACTTTATCTTATGCTCAAACTCTGTAATTTTCTCCTTCTGAATTCCGATTTCTTCCAAAAGTGATTTTAAGTAGTTTCTTAAATATTTACTTCTTCCATCATTTAAATCGTTAGAATAAGAGTAATGAATATAAACATAGTATTCATCTTTTTTATCTTCATTCTCATTCACAGTAATACTAAAGAAATCTGATGACACTGCAAATTCATTTGAAATTACATCGTAATCAATAAGCGTTACATCTGAATTTTCTAACACTGATTGTTTTAATAAATCGAATAATATTGTTTTTAGATTATGTATTCCATCTGGAAAATGCATCGTTAAACTATACTCTTCGTGAAATCCATTAATATGTTCAAGTTTCAATAAATCATAACAATTTTTAAATGAACAGTTTTGAAAGCCATCATTTGAATCAAGAGCCATAACCAATTCATTCCTTCTTTCAAATACTATTTCATAATCATCAAGAAAAATAAAATCGCCTTTTGTATTTTTAAGAAACAATTCCAAAAGTTCAAATGATAATTCGTTCTCTCCATACGCGTAAAATGTACAATTCGTGTTAGTATTTACTGCACATGTTATAGAATCCGCTACATCTTTTTCTTCATCAAAAACAAACAATGTGCATTTATATTTTGGAAAGTGACAGCAATTATCAGTTACTTCAACATCTTCATCAATTACTTTGAAAAAGCTATATATATCATGATTGGATTTGTTTATATTAAATAATAATAAGGCGTCTTCTATTTCTGCCATTATATCACCTCAAAAACCATCTTTCTATGAATAACTAATCTCACTTAAATTTGCACTTGATAAAAACAGTATATCTATATCCTGTTCATCAGCAACTCGCAGTATTTCTTCTGTTGATACTGCTCTTTGTCCGGTAAATTCTCTAAGTGTTTCACTTTCGTAAAAAGAAGACATTAATCCTGTTGAATGATACAGACTTTTTTCAGCCTGAATATCACTTTCACGACTTATAAACTTTACAGTATTTACTGTCAGTTCATCAACTATAGTTTTTATACAGCCCGATGAAGAATGCAAAAGCCGTTAGGATCGATAATATTTTTTTGCTTTTATCATATTTACCTCTGCTATATATTTTTGTTACTACAAGTATAACTATAAATTATTAATTTGTCAACAAATATTGTAAATTTATAATCCCGCTATAATATTTTTATTATCGTTCATTTTATGATAAAAAACGGGCAGGAATTATCTCGTTCCTGCCCGGTCTTATTTGAGTTATGCTAATCAGCC
>JAUNJJ010000101.1 GCA_030533325.1 Oscillospiraceae bacterium | reverse complement strand
GTTAATTGACAGGATTTTTATTATTTCTTTGATGACGTAATATATTTCTGTTTACTGCCTGCTGGCTTATCCGGAACAGTGAGAGAAAGTTTTCCCTGTTCAAAATCAGAATTTAATCTTTATCTTCAACCTGCTGTCAGCATATTCCGCTGTAATCGTTCCACCCATACGCCGGACAAGTGTACGGGCGATTGACAGTCCCAGTCCGGTGGAATGATGTGCTGCCTCTACTGTATAGAAACGGTCAAACAGCTGTTCTGCATCAACCGCGGACAGTCCTTTTGCTGTATTTGAGAATATTATCTCACCTGTATCCGAAAGAATGATATCGAGGTCACCATCACTGTATTTCACGGCATTGTTCAGAAGGTTTGAGAATATTCTTGACAGATATTCCTTGTTAAGTTCTGCCGTAATCTGCTTATCCGTAATATTAACATCCGGGTGAATTCCTTTTTCAGTGAGAACAGCATAATAACCCATGATACTGTCTTCCAGCACCTGATTTATAAGAATGGTTTCAGTTTCAGTCTTTTCATCATCTGAAACAATGACGGAATAGCGGAATAATTCCTCTGTAAGCTGTTTCATAAGTTCGGTACGCTCTTTAATAATGCCGAGATATCGTGCCTGTTGTTCAGAAATCTCTGTTTTCTCCATTATATCGATATAACCGCAAATCGCCGTCAGCGGAGTGCGAAGGTCGTGTGAAATATTCGTTACGGCATTTTTCAGTTCGGTGTCGCCCTGATGATAACGCAGATGCTCCTGCCGCAGAATACGGAGCTGTGTATTGATGGCGGAAGCAAGTCTGCACATATCCTTGTCTCTGGATGAGATATCAATTTGTGTGTTGGTATCGGTCTGCAGTCTGTCCGCAAAGGCAGCAGAAATCTCCCTTGCGGCCTTTTTGAGCTGGATTATTTTGATTATTGCTGCTGCAAGTAAAAGTGCAAACAGACTGTAAAGCATGTAAATACCTCCGATCAGTTAAAATCAGTTTTGCGAAAATACAGAATTCCTGCAAGAAATAAAGCTGCTGTTTCTGCAAGAATTGCACACAGGGCAGGGAGAAAATCAGAATCCACAGCAAAGCTGCTGCTCATACTCATACATACATCTGTAGGAAATAAAATCGTCAGTTTCTCGGGAAGATTATATTCTCCTGCAAGTGTCGCATAACCGATTCCGGCGAACATGATTGCCTGATTGCCGAGATAAATTGCAAGAAAACTCTTTACTCCCTTGAAGATTATGCAGAAAAGCTGTGTGACTGTTGTAAAGAAAATAATCTGTACTGCTGAAATAAGTACTGAGGCTGCGATTGCCTTTACGGATATGTCTCCGGCACTGACCGATAATATGTTTTCAGGCATTCCCTCCATAAGGTTTGTGTTTTGTGCAGCTGAAGCAGAACCGGAACATAAGGCAAATGTAACGAAAAAGCTGGCTGCAAACACAAGATACAGTGCAACTGCAAAAGCGTTTGACACTGCCCAGTCAGCCAGAAAAATGTGACTGCGTTTGTGTCCTGTGGACAACTGATTGCGGATAGTTCCGTTTGTAAACAAAGGGTAATTGAACAGACCTGTCAGAATTCCTACATAATGCGGAAATACAAGATATGCAAGTATATACGGCAGGTTCCATGCACTCTCAACTGAACGCATGATAATCGCAGCGGCGATTCCTCCGGCAAATAACAGTGCGAGTAAGATGCGGAAAACAGTCCATCTGGAAAGTCTGCAAAAATAAGCGTTGAACAGTTTAGCCACGGTCGCCACCTCCGATCAGTGAAATATAAAAGCTTTCAAGACTCTCATCATGTTCCTCAGCGGAAATAATCTCACAGTTTTCTTTGTTCAGTGCAAGTGCCAGCTGTGTAATTGCCGGTTTTGCATAGATATCTGCATGGGTTTCGTCATTTATCTGATAGGAAATATTCATGCTGTCAAGTACACGGGCAAGTGCTGATGTGTCGGTTACAGTTACGTGCAGACATTTTCTGCATGCGGACTCAAGTTCTTCGGCACTCATTTCACGCACCATCTTTCCGTTGCTGATAAATCCGTAATGGGTTGCAAGCTTTGAAAGTTCGTCGAGGTAATGGGATGAAATAAGCACTGTGATTTTCTTTTCACGGTTGAGTTTCATAATGAGTTCACGTATCTCGATTATACCCTCAGGATCAAGACCATTTATCGGTTCGTCAAGAACGAGAAAATCCGGATCTCCGCACAGCGCCAGTGCAATACCCAGTCTCTGACGCATACCAAGGGAGAACTGGCGGGCTTTTTTGTTTTCTGTATTTTCAAGTCCGACCAGTTTCAGCAGCTGCGGAATCTGTTCAAAATCCGGTATTCCAAGTACACGGTACTGCTGTTTAAGATTTTCCGCCGCTGTCATATCTGTATATAATGCAGGTGTTTCAACAACTGAGCCTATCCTGCGTCTTGACTGTGATATTTTTTTATCCGTATAGTTTACACCGTAAAGTGAGAGCTCTCCGTCAGTCGGGTACTGTATGCCGCAGACAAGCCGTATCAGTGTTGTTTTTCCGGCACCGTTTCTGCCGATAAAACCGTAAATCGAACCTTTCGGAACGTTCATTTTCAGACCGTCCAGTGCTTTGAAGTTTCTGTAATATTTTTTGAGATTGTTTGTTTTCAGAATATATTCCATATTCACTCCTCCTTTTCTGACATAAGTATATCATATAAATGTCAAGAAACCGGACAGGAAAAGGTCAGGATTTGGTCAAGATTTCATTTTGAATCCGATTCCGTACACCGCTTCAATGTAATCATGCCCGTCAGCAGCCTGCAGTTTATGGCGGATATTGCTGATATGCTGTTTAAGCGAGCGTTCTGTACAGTCGGGTGTATCATAGCTTATTTTTTCAAGGATAGTAGTTTTCCCGACCGGTGAATTGGGGTTCTGCATCAGAAGTTTGAGTATGGCACATTCTGTTCTTGTAAGATGTATATCACTTTCTCCGAGTTTTACCGTGAGTGTATCCGCATACAGTGTTATATTTCCGAAGGATATAACACTGGGAGAAGTATTTTTCTTTCTCAGCTGAACAGCTATTCTTGCAAGCAGTTCCTGCATATTGAAAGGTTTTGTAATATAATCCGCGGCACCGTTAAGCAGTAACTCCACTTTATCCGTTACATCAGCTTTGGCACTTACGACGATAACGGGAATGTCTTTTATCTTCGGTAACAGTTCTTCACCGGACAGTCCCGGAAGCATCAGGTCAAGCAGTATAATATCGGGCTTTGAGCCGGACAGAAGCAGAAGCGCCTCAGTTCCTGAATACGCTGCCGAAACTGTATATCCCTCATTTTTCAGACTTTCAGAAAGCATTTCACTGATATGAGCATCGTCATCTATTATCATTATATCAGGCATAAAATCACCTCATTGTTTTTTTCTATTATATCATTTATCCTGACAATATTCAAGAAATCCAAACGCTGACATACGGATGAATCCGGTATTGAATAAAAGTCTGAACTATGGTATACTTGAAAAAGAAATGCCCACAGAACGGAGGAAGAAAAAATGCGTTATCCTATCGGTGTACAGACATTTGAAGAAATAATAAACGGGGAATATGTATATGTGGATAAAACAGATCTGGTATATAATCTCGCACGCGGACACATATGCTTTCTGTCAAGACCGCGAAGATTCGGAAAGTCGCTGCTGCTGAGCACACTGAATGCGTATTTTTCCGGTAAAAAGGAACTGTTTAAAGGGCTGAAGATAGATGAGCTTGAAAAGGACTGGACTGAATATCCTGTGTTCAGAATAGATTTTGCTGTAGGTGATTACAGCAAAGAAAATGAACTTGAAACTATTCTGAATGATATTCTGGAAAACTGGGAATTAAAATATGAAGTGGTCTGTAAAACCAGTTCTCTGGGAAAGCGTTTTAATAATATACTTGAAGCGGCAGAAGTTAAAACGGGACATAAAGCAGTTGTACTCATAGATGAATATGACAAGCCTATGCTTGATGTACTTGGAACAGAGCTTGAAGAGAAAAACCGAAATACACTTAAGGGGTTTTACGGAACATTTAAGTCTGCAGATGAACATCTTCGTTTTGCATTCCTTACAGGAGTGACAAAATTCAGTCAGGTATCCGTATTTTCGGGATTTAATCAGTTGGATGATATAAGTATGGACAGGAGATATGATACGATATGCGGGATAACAGAGGAGGAGTTGTATTCATATTTTGCGGAACCTGTAAAAGAACTGGCTGATATAATGGAATACACCGTTGATGAAATGAAAAATGTGCTGAAAAAACAATATGACGGATATCATTTCAGTGAAAATCTGAAAACGGATATATATAATCCCTTCAGTATATTAAATGCATTTGATTCGATGAAAACAGAAGATTACTGGTACGAATCCGGCACACCGACATATCTTGTAAAGCTTATGGAAGGCTATAAGGTAAATATGCAGAAATTAACCGGCAGGTCGTATGAAAGGAAGTATTTTATTGACTACAGAGCTGACAGAGAAGATCCCCTTGCGATGCTTTACCAGAGCGGATATCTTACAATAAAAGGATATGACAGGCGCCGCATGGTGTACAAACTTGATTATCCGAATGATGAAGTAAGAAAAGGTTTTGTAAGCCTTATAGGAAACAGCTATTTTCGCAGGCCTCCGGAAGACAATGACAACTGGATTCTTGAGCTGGACGATATGCTCAGAGAATGCGACCTTGACGGAGTACGTAAGGCATTCAAATCATTCCTTTCATCGATACCATACGAAGCAAACAAGGATGAACGGGCAAAGGATTTTGAAACACATTTCTCATATACATTCTATATCATAACCCGTCTGCTCGGCTGCTACACAACGCTTATAGAAAAGCAGAACAGCAAGGGAAGGGCGGATATCATTATTGAAACAGACAATGATATTTTTATATTTGAATTCAAGCTTGACGGAAGTGCGGAAGAGGCACTGAAACAGATTGAAGAGCAGCAGTATGCCGTTCCGTACCTCGATGATAAACGCACTGTTCACAAGATAGGTGTTAATATTTCAAGTGAAAGCAGAACAGTGGACGGGTGGCTTGTGGCGGAATAATATATTTTACAGAAGGCTGTGTTCCGGACGGGGCACAGCCTTTTATCACTATAATAAATCAATCAGATGAACATATCCAATAAATATCAGCAGCGGTATTTGTGGAAACCGACAAAATTACCGGAAAAGTGCAACGATTCGAACATAAACAGAACCTTATATTATAGAAACCAAAAACAGAGGGGTGTGATTCAGGGAATGAATGATGAGGAGATTATTAAGCTGTATTGCTCACGTTCAGACACTGCGATATCTGAAACAGACAAAAAATATCGCAAACCTTGTATGAGTATAGCCAACAACATACTGAATGATATTTCAGATTCTGAGGAATGTGTGAATGATGCATATCTTAAGACATGGAATACTATTCCTCCGCAGATTCCAAAATATTTTCCAGCATTTTTATTCAGGATTGTGAAAAATGCGGCTCTTTCCAGGTACAGTTATAATCACAGAGGAAAGAGAAATGCTGAAGTAATTGTATCATTTGAAGAACTTGGCGAGTGCATTGCTGATTCATCAGATGTACATGAGTCAGTTGATAAAAGAGAACTGGCTGAACTTATCAATGAATTTCTTGAAGGACTGAGCCGGGAGAAAAGAATAGTATTTGTAAGGAGGTACTGGTATTTTGATTCTGTACCTCAGATTGCAAAACTGACTGATATCAGTGAAGAAAAGGCGAAGTCGATGCTGATGCGGTTAAGAATCAGCCTGAGAGATTTCCTTAAGGAAAGGGGCGTATTTTAATGGACGGAGAATTTCTTTCAGAGGCAATAGGTATGATTGCTGACAAATTCATAGATGAAGCTTCATTTATACAGGACGATTCTTTATTTAACGAAGGCAGTGCAAAGGAAGAGTCAGAAAAAACTGAAGATCTATTCGAAGTAAATGCAGTACCGGAAGATAAAATTAAGAAACGCCGTGTCTTCGGAATAATCATTTCCGCTGCAGCCTGCGCAGCTGTCGCAGTTTCAGCAGTAATAATGTCCGGCAATACTCAGCCTGAAAATGATTATTATAAAAATGCCGTGACAACAGTTACTTCTGTGACATATCCTGTGACTGAAACATCAGCACCGGAAAATACATATACGGAAGAAACCAAAACAGAAGTTCCGGTATCTTCGGGAAATACCGTTCCGGTTATTGTTACTGTTCCTGAAACTGTTACCGCTGTTCAGATTGAAGATGTTCAGATACATCAGACTTTTCCTGTGCAGAATACAGAGGAGATGCGGGTTGAGTCGGTGGGTGATATGATAACAGTGACGGATATTCAGCAGGTTACAGAAATTACAGATGTAACGGAATTTTCAGAAACTGAAAAGGCAGAAATAATTTCTTTTGAAGATTTTAAGGAGCTAACCAGAAAAGGATATGATCTTAACTGGAGTGATTTTGAAAAATATAAGCATGAAGAAATGGAGGCGGATTATTATCTTTACAGATATGAAGTGGAGACTGCTTCTTCTATGAAAGATTTATTTGTAAGCGGCAAAAGTCTGGATGAAAAACCTGAATATATTTTTTTTAATACTAAAATTCATGGCTACGATAGAAAAATGGACATGAGATGTGACATGTTAAGAGAATTGCTAATTGGGCCTGATTTACGTCCGGGGCTTAATGATACTAATAAATCCGGTGCTTTAAAGCTTGGAGAATATGCTCTTGAAGAACTTCACAAAGGTAATTTTGATACAGATACTATAGTTTCTTATCATGATGCTTCAGAAATAATGGGTGAAGAAATGGCAGAACTTTTTGAAAATATATATGAAGAGGATATTTATGTGAACTGTAGAATGTATCGTCTGTTTTTTGCAGATGAACATACGGTTATCATAGAATTAGCATGTGGTTTTAGCAATATGTACGGGTATCTGGTTACTGACGGCAGTGTAAGATATGAATCCGGATCAGTAATATCTAAAGATAATTACAATGACTGGAGTGATGATGGTATAAACATCGTATGGGCTGAAGACAATCTGCATTATTTCTGGTGCTATCGGGAATGGTTATAACAGAATTTTTATAGTCAAAACAAAAAGAAAAGCGCTGGTCAATCGGCAAAGCTTTATTCAGTATTGAATAAAGGTCTGAACTATGGTATACTTGAAAAAGAAATACCCACAGAACGGAGGAAGGGAAAATGCGTTATCCCATAGGTGTACAGACATTTGAAGAAATAATAAACGGAGAATATGTGTATGTTGATAAAACAGATCTGGTATACAATCTCGCACGAGGACACATATGCTTTCTGTCAAGACCGCGAAGATTCGGAAAGTCATTGCTGCTTAGCACACTGGATGCGTATTTTTCCGGAAAAAAGGAACTGTTTAAGGGACTTAGGATAGATGAACTTGAAAAGGACTGGGTTAAGTATCCGGTGTTCAGAATTGATTTTTCGGGAGGAAAATATAAAGAGCCGGACGGGTTACAGCAAAAACTTGAGGAGTGTCTGGCGACCTGGGAACAGATATACGGAAAAGATGATATATATAAAACATTATCCGGCAGGTTCAAATTTGTCTTAGGCGAATCAGAAAAACAAACCGGACACAAGGCAGTAGTGCTTATAGATGAATACGATAAACCTTTACTTGATGTTATTGGCATGGAAGCTGAAGAAAAAAACAGGGATACACTTAAGGCGTTTTACGAAACATTTAAGGAGGCAGATGCACATCTTCGTTTTGTTTTACTTACAGGAGTGACAAAATTCAGTCAGGTATCCGTATTTTCCGGATTTAATCAGCCGGATGATATAAGTATGGACAGCAGATATGATGCGATATGCGGAATAACTGAAGATGAACTTTATAAATATTTTGATGAGCCTGTAAAGCAGATGGCTGAAGTAATGGAATGCAGTGAAGATGAAATGAAGCTGAAACTGAAAAAGCAGTATGACGGATATCATTTCAGCAAAAACCTTAAGCTTGATATATACAATCCGTTCAGTATAATAAAAGCTTTTGATAAAATGGAAACAGAAGATTACTGGTACGAATCCGGTACGCCGACATATCTTGAAAAGCTTATGGAAGGCCATAAGGTTAATATGCAGAAATTAACCGGCAGATCGTATGAAAGAAAATATTTTATCGACTACAGGGCTGACAAAGAGGATCCGCTTGCGATGCTTTACCAGAGCGGATATCTTACAATAAAAGGATATGACAAGCGCCGAATGGTGTACAAACTTGATTATCCGAATGATGAAGTAAGAAAAGGGTTTGTAAGTCTTATAGGAAACAGCTATTTTCGCAGGCCTCCGGAAGACAATGACAACTGGATTCTTGAGCTGGACGATATGCTCAGAGAATGCGACCTTGACGGAGTACGTAAGGCATTCAAATCATTCCTTTCATCGATACCATACGAAGCAAACAAGGATGAACGGGCAAAGGATTTTGAAACACATTTCTCATATACATTCTATATCATAACCCGTCTGCTCGGCTGCTACACAACGCTTATAGAAAAGCAGAACAGCAAGGGAAGGGCGGATATCATTATTGAAACAGACAATGATATTTTTATATTTGAATTCAAGCTTGACGGAAGTGCGGAAGAGGCACTGAAACAGATTGAAGAGCAGCAGTATGCCGTTCCGTACCTCGATGATAAACGCACTGTTCATAAGATAGGTGTTAATATTTCAAGTGAAAGCAGAACAGTGGACGAGTGGCTTGTGGCGGAATGATATATTTGACACTTTCTAAAACAGCATACAATAAAATTAGCTAAAAAGGGAGGCGATTATATGATTACAACTGTATCAGCAACAGATATTCAAAATAATTTCGGACAGTACCTGCAGGCGGTTCAAGCCGGCGATGAAATTATTATACTCAAAAACGGAAGAGAAGTAGCGCGAATGATATCCAATACTGCTGCTGTTTCATTTCTTTCTGATTCTTTAGTGGGTGTTCTGAAAAATGATTACAATGAAAAAGAGATGATTAAAGAGAGGATAGAAAAGCATGAAAGTACTGATTGATACAAATGTTATTCTTGATGTGCTTTGTAACCGTTCCGATTTTTTTGAAAACTCACTGAAAATCTGGAAACTATGTGAAGTAAAAAAGATTGAAGGCTATATCTCCGCTCTGTCTGTTCCTAATATTGTATACATTCTCAGAAAAGAACTTACACCGCAAAAGACTATGGAAATCATTTCAAGGCTTATGACAATATTTGAAGTGGCAGAATTAAAACCGAGTGATTTGAAAAATGCAGCTGAAATGTGTCTTGCCGATTATGAAGATGCTGTGCAAATGTGCTGTGCAAAGCGTATTAAAGCAAATTATATTGTAACACGAAATGTCCGTGACTTTAAAGAAAGCGTAGTTCCTGCGTTTAAGCCGGGTGAATTGCTGGACAGAATTTAGATTGAATATGTAGAGTACATATGGTAAATATGCAGAAGCAAACAAGGATGAACGGGCAAAGGATTTTGAAACACATTTCTCATATACATTCTACATCATAAACCGCCTGCTTGGCTGCTGCACAACACTCATAGAAAAGCAGAACAGCAAGGGAAGGGCGGATATCATTATTGAATTTTTATACTTCGTTGTCAGAAGAAAACTGTAATGCGGCAAGTATAAAAAGGGAAGGAGAAGGTTTTTATGAGTTTAACAATATATTCAGCTTTCCACAAGCCACCAAAAGAAGTAAATGTCATATCTCAAAATGATGTATATTTTGATGGACTGACTGGACTTACAGGAAATGAAGTGGAGGCTAAGATACTAAGTACCATAGATAAAGCCAGATATTGTTCAAGCAGAAGTTTTTATAGCAGAGCATCAGGCACAATAGCACTTGACAAAAGTCAATTAAGCACTGGTACAAAAACATTATTAAATGTGCTAAGCAGTCCTGATTTATGTTTTAACGTATGTGAATGTGGTGATAATGTACTGGAGTTGATACCACTAATCGTCCAAGGTAAAATTTACTGGGATATACCGTTTATAGCGTACACAGGAAATCCTGAATGTGACATAATATATGGTGGTAAGTACTATGATAATTTTTATGATTTCCTTAGTACAATAAATGAAGGCAGGTACGATGAAGATGAGGATTAACTGGGTATATAATGGTTTAGTAGATATCACTTTAGACATAAATTTAGATGACACAGTTGCTATTTTACTTGATGACTCCGGAACAGGAAAAACATTCATGTTTAAAGTGCTGTCTTCCTATTGTGTGATTAATCAGATACGCTGTGAAAAATTTGACTACAGTGATGAACACAGAAACCTGGAGTATTTCAGGAATACTATAGGAGATGCAGAAATAGTTCTTATGGACAACGCAGACTTATACATGACACAGGAACTGCTGGACTATTTAAAAAACAGCGGAAAGCAGGTTATAATAAGCATAAAGCATATTGAAAAATTTACTTCATGTGAAGGTTGTGGTTTTTATACAGTAGACTATGATGGGAAATCATTAAAGACAGTGAGGGAAAACTATGGTTTTGCTATTTGAGGATAATCCAAACACACCATCAAGTAGATTATTTAAATCGTGCTTGTTTGGGGATAACATATATTTTTCCAACGGTAACCATAACCTGGCTGCTGTGGCGGCAAATCTGGCGAATGAAGGAAACTCTGTGATCGTATTTGTGGATGTTTCGGTAAACAGCATTAAAACAAAAATGGTTTACAATGCATTGGCCAAAAGGTTTAAGGACGATGAGCATATTCTTGTATTGCCAATTATATGCATTGAGTATTATATTCTGAGGATGCTATGTAATCATGGATTTTTAGATTTCGTGCAATTTCAAACTAAAGAGATGCAAAGTCTTTTACAGAATTTTGTTGTTGATATAACTGGTGAACCGATAGATAAGAGCCTGGAAAAACAATATAAGCATATATTAAGTGAAATAGGCAATAAAAAGCATTGCTACATAAATAGAATGGCGAATAATGGAATGAGAGGGCGGTTTTACATGTGTGATTGTCCTTGCACTGAATCCCATTGTACTGACTATAAAAAGGCAAGCATAGGTTATAAAGCAGAGAGTTTATACTCAACACTTCCGGTATTCTTTGTTGACGAGGCATACAGAAAGCGTTTTAAGGAATTAGGATTAAATTCAGATATACACAGTACTGATCTAAAGGATACTTATAATAGCCTTGTTAAACTATACACTAAATTGCAAGGGTTTTATGGCGATGGGAACAGTCCATTATTCAGGTTTAATTATAATTTCAGGCAGCTGTAATACTTGTTTAAAGTGGACAAAATGGAATTTGATTTAAGTAAATGATGATATGTATTTGGGAATTATTATCTGATAGAGCTTGTTTTGTTATTTAGTTTATCATAAAATTACAATATTCAGTAAACTCCATACAGCCGCAGAATATTATTTGTAAATTGTGCAATGTATCATTTTTATACGTTAAATGGTATTATATACAGAGCGATTTAATCGTTTTCATCGATTCTAAAATATACTGGGGGATTTTAAATTGAAAAAAAGACTTTTATCATCAGCACTTGCATTCCTTGCGGGGGTTTTATCAGTATCCGGTTATATTTCAGCAGAAGAATATATGCCGGATATTCCATGGCCGGGAGATGGATGTGAGCTTATTCCGGGAGACATTAATACTGATGGCAAATTTGATTCCAGAGATGTTCTTTTGCTTCAGGCATATCTTTTTGGATATCAGACTGATTGTATGTATGATCTGGCTGATATGAATTTTGACGGAATTCTGAATATTGCTGACCTTTGCTTAATGGAAAATCAATTTATTGAGTGTATGACAGAGTATCATACAGTAACTTTTGTTTCACCTGACGGAGAATATAAGATAATTCTTAATACGGCTACAACATTTGATGGTTATACCGATGTAACAGTTACATGGTATGATCCTGACGGAGATAAGGAAAAAACAGATTCGTTTGAAGTATCGGGCGGAAATCCGTTTTATCAGGAAACTGATACAGATGATCCTTTGTATCAGCTCAGCTGGAATGAAAAAACGCTTGGAATTAAATACATAGATGATCATGCATGGAAAGAAATCATTTTTGATTATCCGGACAGAACCAGAACTTCTCAGACGTTAAAGCAGGATATAAAAAATACAGCTGCTCCTGAAGTTGCTTCTGTTGATGTAACAGCACTGACATACGGAGACATATCCCGGAAAGTTTCAGTAAAGAATTCCGGAAATGTTATGTCCAGAGATACTGTCGGAAGAATAGGTACACCTGTAAAAATTAATACTGATAACAGTATTGAAACATACAGTGTTGTTATTCATTATGATGAAAACGAGCTCAGATGGGTGCCGGAGAAAAATCTTATCGTAATTGAATATAATCCGTCTGTTCCACAGTTTTCTACATTTAAACCTGTTTCTGATGCTGAACTTGACACTGAGAAAAATACTGTTTCATTTACAGGCAAAAACGGCTGTGACTATATTCTTGCAGATGCTTATCAGTTTTCATCAGCTAAGTATAAAGATCTTGCGTACAAAATAAATGCAGAAGATATAACAAAGTATGCTTCAGACTGGGAACGTGAAGGCAATACCGGTGATATTCTTAAACTTGCAGACAGGGAATGGGCAAAAAATAATAATGAAAAAGAAAGCATCAGTGTAAGTACCCCTGAAGAACTTGCGAGTGCCGTTTATTATATCAATGCTCTCCATAGCCTGCCGAATTTTGTGGATAACTACAAAAAGAATTTCAGTATAGAACTCACTTCAGATATTGATCTGGAAGGGTATGACTGGAAACCGATCATTTCACTGAGTAATAAAACAGTAAACGGAAATGGTCATACTATCAGGAATATGACGATAACAGACAATGAGCTTACAGATATCGGATTTATCGGAACTGCTTCAAACTGTACAGTTAAGGATATTACTTTTGAAAATGCTGTAATCACAAGCAAACGTCCAGTTTTAAATGTCGGTATTGCAGCCGGTTCAGGAGAAATTCCGGGGAAATCAACATTCACAAATGTAAAGACTTCAGGGACTATTAATCTTTATGATGTTCTTAAAAATATAAACTATGGCAGCATTGCGGGCGGTTTTGCTGAAAATACTCTGAATGACTGTTCATCAGAGGTAATGGTTAATAATAAAATATACCTTTTCCTGAATAATACTCCTGAAAAAATGCCGGTTATATCTGATTCTTCAGGGAAAATAACAGATGAAATCAAATCAATGCTCTGGGCTACTCTGAAAGACAGATACCAGAATTATGATATTGACTTCAGTGATTTTACATTTGTTTATGAACCGGAACACAGGCTTTCAGAACAATTCAACGGATATGTATTTTCGGTTTATTACAAAGGAATGCTCATCCATGGATATGGAAATCTGAATACAGACTGCAATGTTTATGCTGCCGTTGTCAAAGATAAAAATGATTTAAAGAGTGTGTATATGAACCTTATGCTCGATCCGAATACACTTGCAGCATTTGATTTTGATGTTGACGCACCATGCCTTTCAGCTGATGAAATAAAGACGTTATACACGAATACTAAGGAACCTGAGAAAATTATCTATGTTTCAGGAACGATGGATAAGAGTAAGGCAGTTCTTGCTTACAGAGCCGAATTTACAGGTGAAGACGGTGAATATATTATTGATGCGTTTACAGGTGAGATGATAGAATATATACCATATTTCGTTGTGTGATGAGAAGTCCACACCTGAAATGTAAGCGTCAAATAGACCGTGTCTTTTAAAAGATTTCAAATCATGATATCATGGA
>JAUNJJ010000269.1 GCA_030533325.1 Oscillospiraceae bacterium | reverse complement strand
TTTTCGTTTCGTATATATGCGGAGCGGATTTCAGGGATAAAACATGTAATTATCCGATAATGGCAGGACATACGAGAGCTGAAGTATACTTTGGAAAAGTAATAATGTTTATTGCAGCCGCAGCAGTATTAAGTGTTGTTTTATCTGCTGTATATATATTTTCAGTAATACTTTCCTCAGGCGGCTGGGGTGATACAGTAAAAATATCTGATATATTAATCAGACTGGTACTTTTTTTCTTTTGTTTAATTCGTATCATATGTGTATTGATTTTTATGACCTTTATATTGAAGAATCAGTATGCAGTGGTAATTACAGGATTCCTTTCAAATTTTCTCTTTAATTTATACGCAGATACAAATGAGAAAAATTATTTTGCTTTAGGCACGCTGAATATAAAGGAATTATGTAAATTTGATTTCTGGACAAGCTATGGGATAAATGGTGATCGTCATTTTGTTTATGATATTGCTTTATCTTCGGAATTAATTACCGGTACAATTCTTTCTTCAGTAATTGTCAGTGCAGCCGCACTGATTTTAGGCTATGCATTTTTCAAATATGATGACATGCATTAGGAGGTGAACAAATTGGAGAGTATAGATCTGAGCATATCAGTTGTTATTGCACTGATGTCTGTATTATTATTTTTCATTTCATACGCAGCCGAAAAATATATAACACGAAAGTGGTGCCTTGTCTATCTGGTTCCTTCGATTGCTGTTATAGCTGCAACTGCATTTTCAGGATTTGATATTTATATGGTTCCGTTATATTCCGGGGCGTTGCTTCTTCTGGCAGGATATATAAAGGACAGCGGCAGGATCAGAAGAACGGTATGTGTATTTTCCGCTTTTCTTGCTGCGGTAACTGTTCCTTTATGCACGTATGCAGAGGGTTATCGAAAATATGACTATGTAAGGGATTTTAAAGACGGCATAGCATATATGGAAAGGCATTATGTTTTGTCAGAATATAAAAACATTGATTTTGATGGACTGTATAATGAGTTTCTTCCAAAATTTCAGGAAGTGAACAGGACCCAGGATGAAAAGGAAAATCTGCAGGTATGGACTGAGTTTTGTGCCCGGTTTAACGACGGGCATGTCAGTTACTATCATTTGTACGATGACAGTGAAATGACGGAAATGATGGACAAGGCTCTTGGAAATGACTACGGACTTGCGCCGATGACATTATCTGATGGGAGAACAGTTGCTGTTAATGTAGACAAAGAAAGTGAAGCGTATAAATCAGGAATACGAAACGGTACAGTTATTACAGGCTGGGATGGGGTCTCACCTGAAGAAATCAGTGAGGAAAACCTGAAATATTTTTCGTACACAGATAAAGAAACAAGAAATTTTTTCCGTACGCTGATATGTGGAGGAACCGGCGGAGACAGCATTACAGTTGATTTTTATGATGAAAACAATATTGAAAAATCAGTAGTTTTAAAAAGCACAGGACCGTATTACAGCGGAAGACTGAGGGATACACTTTCTGCAGTTGCCGGAGGGATAGAGACCGGACATATGATGTGGAAGGACATTGATGACAGAACCTCCGCTTTTCGTATTAAGTTTATGACGGCTGACAGTAAAGCAATGCACAGTGGTGAATTTACAAAACTTGAAAAAAATATCACAGAAAAGATTATCCGGATGAAACAGCAGGGAAAGGATCATATAATTATCGATATAAGAGATAATTGCGGCGGAGATCCTAAAATGACAGAATCCCTGGTTTCAGTTTTTGCCCCTGCATCAGAGAAGATTTATTACTGCAGTGATGCAAAATGGGATAATAAAACGGCTATGTATGAAAAAGATTCTGAAGGCAGATTTACGGTAAATAATGAAAACTATATCACAGGCAAAGGTCTGTGGGACGGAAAGGTAACTATCCTGGTAAACAGCGAAAGTGCGAGTGCTTCTGATCATTTTGTATATGTAATGAAGAAACTTGAAAATGTTAAGGTAACCGGATTTACAAAGACAAACGGCTCAGCACAGGGAGTAGGAGAAATGGAATTTCCGAATAAATACAAACTTCAGTTTTCCGGTTCACTTGTACTTGATGAACAGGGGGAGGTATTTATTGACTCAGGTGCTGATAATGTAAATAAAAATGATATTGATGTAATAGTTCCGTTTGATGAAGAAGCTGTTAAGGCGATTTTTGATAACGGGGAGGATTATCTGCTTAAGAAAGCTTTGCAGTAAAAATAAAAATGCGGTACCGTTTTAGTGGTACCGCATTTTTTTAGCCATTTACCGGATATCTGATGCCAAGAGCTACTGAAGCAATTTCTGCCCACTCAACAAGCGTATTAAGTGCACCTCTTGTTATCGCTCCGTTTTCATTCAATTCTTCAACGTTATCCTTAAGCACAGTAACCTCATTCTTAAGTTCAGCATAGTTTACCTTTAACTCAGCAACGTCCTCCTTAAGCACAGTAACCTCATTCTTAAGTTCAGCATAGTTTAC
>JAUNJJ010000268.1 GCA_030533325.1 Oscillospiraceae bacterium | reverse complement strand
CAATAACATCTACTATCTGCCTTGTAATATCATCCCCGGCTTCATTTTCATATTCACATTTTCTGCCTACAAGATTATCCAGTGATGTTTTATAAACATCTGCAACAGCCTTTAACAATTCAATATCCGGAGCTGTAAGATTCCTTTCGATATTGCTGATTACCTGCTGGGAAACATTCAGTATTATAGATAAATCTTTCTGTCTGTAATTATTTTCTTTTCTTATTTTTGCCAGTCTTTCTCCTAATGTCATGATTAAGCACCTCTTTCATCAAGTCGTTTTGAAATTATACATGATATATGCCGTTTGTCTCTTTGGTTTTTACTTATATCTATATTAACATAATAGTTATTTTCAGTCAAGAAATATGCTGGAGTGTGAATACTTAAATATGTCTTATCTGATTCTGTCAGGCATCTTTTGAAGAAATTCTGACGTTCATCAGGGGTGGGTAACGACAAAATTCGACGCAGAAATCTGATATAATAAATACATGAAAATCATTCAATCAAATAAAGATTTTAATCAAATTCAAGCGGATATTATAATTAGCTGTATGAAAAACTTGCAATTTAGATATCGGAGTGGTATAATATGATAGAATACAGTTACTGTAAAATATTTAATGAATATTTCAGGGGTACCAAAATGAAAACTAAGATTAAAAAATTTTATATCGACGGATACAGAAACCTTTCAAATATTTCTATGTATCTTCATGACATTACTGCAATTGTTGCACTAAACAGCTATGGAAAATCGAATCTGTTAAAGGCAATCAAACTTGGAATTGATTTTATTAAAGGAAATCCCGATACCAAAAAATCAATTTTTGAACACCGTGAAGCTTTTCCTTTATTAAAAGTAAATTCCGGTCAAAACTATACTTTTGGAATTAATGCAACAATGACAGACGAAAATGATACCCCGTATAATGTAGATTATACTTTTTCTTTTCGCTGGGATACAAATGAAACAGAAGGTACTATTGTATTTGAGAAACTTGATATTTCATCTCCTGATATTAGCGGTGGTAATTTTATCATACGTGATCCAAATTCCCATATTTATAACTACAGAGCATCGTTCAAAACCAGAAATAAAAGAAATATCATTATTAAAGATTCCTGTGTTCTGGCTATAAATATTCTGCCAAATATTGTTGAAGGAGATACTTACACTCAGATTTTAGAAGAACTCAATAATATCAGATTTATGATTGAAGATCACTTAGATGCAAATGAATCCTATAATTTTGATCCTGTAAAATATGCTGATAAATCGGTAATAAATATTCCAGCTGTAATATGGAATATGAAAGAGCAGTACTCTTCATATTACGAATTATTAATAAACGGATTCAAGCAGTTATTTCCAAACATCACAGACGTAATTTGTAATGAGCACGCCGTTCATTACATTAACGAAAGTTCGATTCCGGCAGATTCCAAATTGTTATTTAATGACAACATATACACTTTAAGTGTAACAGATTCATCTTTAGTTCAGCCGATTAGTTTCTCAAATCTTTCTGACGGAACAAAAAGAGTATTTTTAACTCTGACAACTGCTGTAAATGCTAATATAAATCACTTGTCTGCTATCGCTCTTGAAGAACCGGAAAACTCAATACATCCAAAACTGCTTCAGAATTATATCAGCATTCTTGATATTCTTTCAGGCGACTGCAAGCTTATCTTTACAAGTCATTCTCCTCATATATTAGAATATATTGATCCTGATGACATTATCATTGGTCTTCCGTCTGAAACAGGTCAGGCTGATTTCAGGTATATAATAAATAAAAAAGCATTAATCAATGATTCATACAAAGAAAAATGCAGTACCGGAGATTTTATATTCAATACTTTATCTTTTGAAAATGCAGCTGATATGCTCAGTAAATATGTAAGTAAATCGGTTATTTCAAAAAGTGACTTCAACAGAGAGGAGTAAAAAATGAAGAAAAAAGACATTCATGTTATCATTCCTCTGGTTGAAGGTTTCACTGAAGTGGAATTATGTGTATAGACACTGATGTGCTTGATTTTTCTGACCAGCCAGCAAGGTTCAGAAAAAATCCTCCCATCAACGAAGAAGATACCAAAGCAAGTATCGTAGAAAAATCCGGCATCCCACATTTCATTAAAGCTGTCCATTCAATAGAAGACTGGTTTTTAGAAGATAAAGCAGGAATTTGCAGGTATTTAAATATCCCACCTGAAAAATTTCCAAAAATCAACACCAACAAGAGCGGTGCTGAAAATTTAAAACATATTTTTCTGCTTGGAAACAAAATATATGCCAAAGGAAATAAAGCTGAAGGATTTATAAAATGTCTTGACGTTTCTATGATTTTAGAAAATCACATTGATGAATTTAAGGAGCTTATTGAATTGATAGAGGAGGCCATTTTATTATAGCATACATAGGTTTACGTGCTCTTCTTTCCCTCAATCTCCCCTTTTGCCAGTTTTTCTGGATAGCTTGAGGGA
>JAUNJJ010000267.1 GCA_030533325.1 Oscillospiraceae bacterium | reverse complement strand
GTTTATCAAGGCATTTATCACATAAAAAGGAATCGAGAACGCAGGACAAAAGAATAATGCGATTTTTCTAAGGTTACAAAGAAACCGATGCAGAATTGTAACTGTATCATTGTTCATCCATATATATCATTTATCCCACTGTCTGACACAATTAGCATAACCCTCTTCTCCAAACTTAGCATCGAAATATACATCATATATTTCATCAAGCGGAATCAGAACCAGCGCAGAAATATTTTCTTCTGTTTCCGGATTATACAGATTATATACAAATGCCGCTTTGTCGAGATTCTTGATTTCATCATCGTCAGCAGGAACGTAATAGTCGTTTTTCCATTCCCAGCTGATTAATTTATAGTCCTCCAGATTGACACTGCCTTCTTCAATACTTTTGTCCAGCGGATTATATTCTCCTTTATACGGATTTTCATAATATGAATCAATATATTTCTTCCACTCAGGACAAAGTATGTCACCGTTAATAATCCGGACTGAAGAACCGTCTTTTTCGCAGAAATAAGGTGCAAAATAATTATCAGCAATTACATTTATGCAGAATACTTTTTCATTTAAGTCATATAAACTCATATCTATCAAACTGTTCTCTGATGATTCCAGTTTTAACCCTGTACTAAAAATATAACTTAACGCTTTCTTATACGAATCAATTAGTTGTGCATTTTCAGCTGAGATTTCTTCCTCACTGTGAAATCTTGAATGAAATACCTGACAGTTTACATCATAGCCATTAATATTTATTATTTCAGAAGCTCCGTACCATTCATTCATCTCCTGATCTGATAAATACTCGTCCTTAACTATTCCTGACATGTCTCTGTATTTTCCGGTAACTGCAATATCGTACATCAAAGGCATTTCATCAAAGGAGAAATAATGCGGAGCGCTGATATCATCAGTTCCACCGTAAGCTCCGTTTATAATAATACTATTAACATCCAGCTTATATGGTTTTGAGTTATCAACTGTAAAATCATCAATGCGAAGGCGTTCAGATATACATTTATCAATTTCTGTAATATAGTCCTCCCCATAGTAAAACAGATCAGACTCGTTTTCGAGTTTTCTGCCTTCAATAATATCGTAAATCAGACGGGTAGTTTTGATACCACTATCTGTGTATGCGCCTATGCTAATGGATGCGTACCCGTTTATTATTTCAGTTATATCATAAAAGATGTAACCATTATCCGCAGATACTCCGTTTTCCTTTGCAAATTTTTCTGATTCATTATGAACATCAGAAATAATCTTCTCTGCAAGATTCTGATTTAACAGAATAGTATTTAAAACATTTTCAGTGTAACCGACTTCCGGATTATCAGCATTGTAAAAATCAAAATTTTTTATATCACAGTATGAATACTTCTTATCAGGTGAATAGTTTTCTGCTCTTTCCGGACCAGTTCCGAACGAAAGTACATTTCCCTGTACATCAGATTTTTCTTCTGTATTTTCGTTATTGACAATAGTATCTGAAGCAGTTACATATTCTCTCCCGACATCAGAAACAGTAGTTACCGGGTTTATATTTTCGTTTCCGGCATTTTTATTTATAAACATATAACCTGCAGGAACAGATAATATTACAGCAAATACCGCAGCAACAGAAACCAAAGATTTCCAGTTAAATGATTTTACTTTTATTACATTACTGTTAAGTGCATCCTCAATTAAGTTATCAGGAATATCGCCAAGAATATCAAAAAGCTGTTCGTTTTTTTTCATATTGGTCCCTTCTTTCAGACAATCTCGTTCTTAGTGAGCTCGTCCTTAAGCTGAGCTCTAAGACGATGAAGTATTACTTTTACGTTACTTTCTTTTAGATTCTGCTTTTCAGCAATTTCTTTTACAGGCATTGCATACCAGTATCTTAATATAAAAATCCTTCTTTTCTGCACATCAAGTGTATTAAGAAAATCCAGAATTGCTTTTCCGGCTTCTTTTCTGTCTATTTCTTTCTCGACATCATCTCTGCCTGCACATTCTGCAAGTTCATCAAGTATAAGCTCAGTATTGCCGTTTCCACGCTTAAGTCTTCTCTTTGTTACATACTTGTCAAATGCTGTATTTCTGACTATCTTACCCAGAAATGCAGCCAGATTACACGGACGTTCCGGAGGAATAGTGTTCCACGTTTTGAAAAAAGATTCATTAACGCACTCTTCAGATTCTCCTCTGTCACGAAGTATGTTGTATGCTATGGACTGACAGTATCGTCCGTATTTTTTCTCGGTTTCTGAGATTGCATCTTCAGAACGTTTAAAATAGAGTTCAAGTATTTTGCTATCGTCCATCCGCTTCTCCTTTCATATTTATTAAGAGCTCTTCTGATTATATACACGACATCTGCATAAAAAGGTTACAGCATTTTGAAAAAATTTTTCATAAAATTTGTCATAAGAGATTTCATCTTATTGACCTTCGCAGACACAAAAACGGCGGAAATTTTCATTCCACCGTTTTATTTATATCGCCGTAAACC
>JAUNJJ010000266.1 GCA_030533325.1 Oscillospiraceae bacterium | reverse complement strand
CAAATTCTTTTTAATATTTTCCGTCGATGTATCAGTCAAATCTGGTGATTCACTTGTTTCACCTTTATAGTATGTAGCATCCTCTCCAAGAGCAGTTATGATGTCATCACGTAAATCCTGTGCTTCACTCCATTTATACGAAATAAAAGTCTTATGTGCCATATTTTCTTTCCCCCATTTTATCTTGGACTATATTTACCATTTTCAAACAATTTAATAAACGAAAGAATGTTAGTTATTAGTTCTGATTTGCTAGATTTAGAATTTAATTTTTTAAATGCTTCAATTAATACGTCATCAACATTCGTATAAAAATCTGACATATTTGAGTCCACTTTTTTCCATATTTCTTCCGCCATATAGCCCGTACATCCAACAGGCACTATCAAACTATGTCGTTCTAAAGCAATCTTGTATTCTGATTCCACACCATTAGCTAATACAATTTCTTCATCGACTAATTTGTTACCAAATAAGAAGATTGACACGCCAGACCTAGAAATCATATCTTCTCTATACTTTTTCCATAAAATCTGCCGGGTATTATTGTCCTCTATTCCCTGTGGAAACGGACGTAAAAGTAATCTATCTTCATTTATACTTTTCCGTTTCATATATATTTCTTGTAATGCACCAATAATAACAGCACTACCCACACCTAAACCAAAACCTGAAATTATATTAAAATCCTGCAAAATTAATTCTTTACTTAATGATTCAATAAATTCTAAAGCCTCTTTTTCAGTATACTCGCCATACTCTTGAGCACTACCTGAAATGAAAACATTATTATGATTTAGTCTTTTATTTATTTCATTTAAAATATCCGTAATTTCTTTATACTCATCAATAAGGAGAGCACGTATATTATAGCGTTTAAGATCTTCAATAAAAAAATCATGTTTACGTTGTGCATACTCATACTCTGCTCGATTATTATAATCTTTTTCATTTACTTTACGCATAATTGCATAATGTTGTCTATTATTTTGCTCTCCATAATCAATTCTAACCCGACTTAATATATAATCAATATTCGGATCCGAAAAACTAAATCCAATAAACAAAAATGTTTTTGAAATCAAGTCTCCACTTAATGCCGTAATGAATTGTGCATGTTCTCTATAATATTTTTCATAGTCATCTTTTATTAATATCGCTTCATCAGGATTATTCTTATCTCCATGCATTTTATATACAACGGCATCCCTGTGTGGTTTTGTAAGAGAAAGTTGTTTATTATTATGCTTTATATCTACAACCCTTTGAGCTTCCCCTAATGCGTCTTCAATCAAGGAGTCATAATTTGTTGTCCAATATGTGAAAATTGGTAAACGTGCGATAATACGATGATTTTCATCAATGTCTTTTTCTTTATTAAACTCATCAAAAATCAAATCATTAATAATGCTTCTATTTCCATTTTTATTATAACAATACTGAGCTAAAGAAACTAAATCATACTCCTTATCAATATCCAGTTCCAAATCATCTGCTACATCTTTAAGTAGATTTTTCCAATCAACATAACCCGCACTTTTAGAAAAACCTGCTCCGATAAACATTGCAGCACTATTATTTTTGATTTCTTTTACATACCGGTCAATAAATGAAGAGATTTCCTTATTCATGTTAATCCTCCTCTTTTCTTTCATTGTTTTTATCCCTTATATAACATGTTATTTCAAATTTGTCATTACTTTAAATTTTAAAAGGATTTAATAATTTTATATGAGGGTGTACTATCTTTATGTTCAAATGCAATGCTTATATCTGCACCTGCATATTTCAAAAAATCTTCCCATGTAACAACATAAGCATACCCATTATCAATATTGCTTTTTAATATTGGAAAAAGGTTATTTTTATCATAATATTTATATGAACCTATGTATACCTTTATTGTGACAAATATGGATTCTGAATCCGAAAAAGTCATTCAATTTTATTGCAAGCGTGGAATCATGGAAAATTATATCAAAGAAAGCAAAAGCGGCTTTGATTTTGCTGATGTAAGCAGTTCTTCAAAGACTGTAAATGCAAACCGTATCCAGATTCATGCACTGGCATACAACATATTTAATTGGTTTAAATCTCTGGCTTTATCTGCATCTATGAGGAAACAGCAGATTGATACCATACGCTTAAAACTGCTGAAAATAGCCGCCAGGGTGGTACATTCAGCAAGATATATAACATTCAAGCTTTGTAGCAGTTGTCCTTATAAAAATGAATTCTATGAAACATTGGAAAACATCCGGGGCTTGCAGCCAAAGCTGGAATAACAATAACTATGAACTTTGATAGCAGAACATGTAATTTCAGACGGCCACAGGGATTTTTTACCCTTTTTTAAGGTCAAAATGGATTGCACGAGCTGCTTAGCGGTTCAAAAAACGAAATAGGAATTATTTGATGAGGGTTACGTCATCATGAATAATTCAGGCTTATAAATATTAAATGTTTTGTAACTATTCAGAACCCCGGTAGGGTTCATGCGACTTTTTGTTAAAAAC
>JAUNJJ010000100.1 GCA_030533325.1 Oscillospiraceae bacterium | reverse complement strand
TCATATTACATGGAGGTATTATTATGGGAATGGTAGTTAGAACTAATATGGCGGCAATTAACGCCAACAACTCATTACAGCAGGCTTCTAAGGCTCAACAGAGCGGTATGCAGAAACTCGCTTCAGGATTCAAGATTAACAAGGCTGCAGACGATGCTTCAGGTCTTTCTATTTCGGAAAAGATGAAGAATCAGATTAAGGCTCTTGATGCTGCTAAGGATAACTGTGAAGACGGTGCTAACCTTATTCAGACAACAGAAGGTTACATGAATGAAACACATGATATGCTCAACAGAATGGTTGAACTTTCTGAAAAGGCTGCTAATGGTGTTCTTGAAAATGAAGACCGTGATGCTCTTCAGAACGAAATGGATGAGCTCTGTGCTGAAATCGACAGAATGGCTACAACTGCTAACTTCAACGGCAGAAAACTCCTTGATGGTTCTATCGGTTCAAATGGTACGGTAAAAATTACAAGTGATGCATCCGGAAGTCACTATTCTGTTAGTGATAAAGCCCCTGAGAAAAAGCTTATGACAGCTACAACTCCAACACTTACAAATACAAGTGTAGCAGAACTTTCAGGTAGTGCTAAAGATGAATTAACCGCAAAAATTACAGCAGCCGCTGAAGCACAAGCATATTCCTCTGGAAAAGCTGGAACAATTAAAGTTGCTGTCAACAAAAATGGAGATATTTTTGTTGATGGACAGAAAGAGACAGAAATTACTGCCAATGTCGGTGAAGACGTAACTGCTGCTATCAAAACGTCACTTCAAAATATAGGATTCGCAGGTGCAGATGACCTTGATACAACAACTGGTAACAAAGGAGTTACTCAGGAAATGATAGATGCGGTCAAGGCATATAATGAAACACAGAGTACAGCCGCTACAGATGCTGAAGCAAAAGATAAATTCAATGCTACAACTAATAAAAACGGTTACAGCTTAATCTCCGTTACAGTTGCAAAGACTACTGTTGAAGCCGCAGAAGTTAATGAAGGCATTAAACTCCAGATTGGCGAATCTTCAACTGCAGCAGATAAGATGGAGGTAACAGTAGGAAGTTTTCATACTGACACTCTCCTTGGAGGAATAAACGGATTCACAAACAGATCAGCATCAACTACTGGTGAAACAGATGCTTCTGCTGTAGCTTCAACAAAAGCAAACAAAAATGCTACATACAGCGATGGCATTACTATTGATATCAGTGATCAGAACAAGGCATCTGCTGCCGCTGATGCTCTCCGTCAGGTAAGTAATTATGTTTCAGACCAGAGAGGCAAACTTGGTGCTCAGCAGAACAGACTTGACCATACAGTAAACAACCTCACAACAGCTTCTGAAAACGTATCAGCTGCAAACAGCCGTATCCGTGACACAGACATGGCTAAGGAAATGATGGCTTACACATCTAAGAACGTTATCGCTCAGGCAGCTCAGTCAATGCTTGCTCAGGCTAACTCACAGCCACAGAACGTTCTTTCACTTCTTCAGTAATAGCTGAACAACTAAAGCTTATGGGGATAAGCCTGTGAATAATTTATGAATAGGGTCACCGCCTTCGGAACACAGATTTCGAAGGCGGTGTTTTTTTACTTTCTCTCCCGTATATGCAAATAACCCCTCCGGAACCATATTCCGAAGGGGTTATATTTTTACTGATTATTTCTACATCCCTGCCTTAATCTCCGCAAGCAGCTCAAGTGTCACACCTGTACAGCTTATTATCAAATCATCCCCGAGATTATTTTCAAGCATGTTCAGAACTGTTTTCCGTTTTTCTTCTGCAAGTTTCTCATCAAATTCCTCTTGCTGATTTGCAAGTTTCTCAGTGAATTCTTCCTGCTGATTTACAAGTTTCTCATCAAATTCTTCCTGCTGCTCTTTCAGCTTTCTATTATACACATCTGTTATATAGCACATACTGTTTACCACCTCTTTATACTCCTGCGTCATCTTCAGTTTGTAATCTTTCTTCAGTATTTTCTGCTTCTTTTCTCCGTTCAGTTTATCGGAAAACAACACCGAAAGCATATCTATCATTTTACTGTGCTTCCTTTTCTTCTCACCATCATGGAGGCATACAATTATCACTTCCATTACATCATAGTCTGACGTTTCCAGCTTGTAATTCCCGACAACATTCTCCTCTGTTATCCGATACCTGTTTATCGTGTCCATACAATACTGACTTGGATTCAGACATATCCATATGGATATTACCTTTTTTATCTTACCATATTCCTGATTGGTAAATTCCGTTCCGTACTGCCCTGAAATAAGCCTTGCATCGTAGTAAAAGCCTCTTTTAACAAGCGGATACCCCGTATTAAATTTATCCTGAGGTTCAAGGTTTATTATGAACTTTGTAAGCTCGTTTTCATTCGGAAGATATGCATAAAATATCAGATCAAAGTATACCTTTCCTTCACCGACTATCGCACTTTCCGTATTCTGTCCGGTTATTTTCTCCGGACTGCTGTTCATACCATGTATCTCACGGTCTTCAGTAAAATCTTCCTTCTGGATATATTCCGTCTCGATTTTCTTCAGACTGATATCCTTATATTCCCTTACGCACCCTTTAAGTATTCGTGCGATTATCGCCCTGTACTTAAGCAGTGACTTTGCCGATACGTCTTCTCTGGCATTTTCTCCGATGGTTTTTACTTCATTGCAAAACTGATTGTTTTTCTTCATCTGTTTCCTCCTATATTATAGCACCTGTACTGCAGTTTGGCAACTATAATATTTTTATTTTTTCTCTGTTACGTAACGTGTTAATTATAACAAACTGCAACTGCATTTGTCTACACTTTCGCCCTAAGAGGTAATCTGTTCGCCCTAAGAGGTATATTTTTCTCATAATATGGTAATTTTATGTTGTACAAATCAAATAACCCCTCCGAATTCAAAATACAAAGGGAAAAAACACCGGATGTCAAAAACCCTTGACATCCGGCATCTGCTGCTATTTACATTACAATGATACGCTCAATCTTCTGTAATTTACTTATTATTTTCTTCTTTAAAATATCTGAGATATTTTTCTTTTTCCTCCAAAGGAATACCATGATCTTTCATGGCTGTTTCAAGTGAAACATTCTTGTTATTCATGTAGTTTCTGAGAAGTTCAAGTCTCTCTTCAAGCCTTCCGGCCTTTCTTTCATCTGCAAACGCCTTGCACATGTCTACCACACCTTCCTCGTTTTCTTCAGCCTTTTTACTGATTACCTGACAGTTTATTCATACTTTATTTCCTTGAGTATTGTGTCCGGAAAAAGCCTGATAAAGTTTCTGTAAGCGGAATCATGTACTTTTTGTGTCCGGGCTTTATGTATTAATCAACCTTTCCGGAGAATTTTCAATGCAGGAATGTATTGTTCCCTTGTCAACAAAATATGCATTGTGATCATGTATATGAAGCTTTTCATCAACAAGGTCATTGATTATGGTTTTATTGCAATCACGGCATACATCATTCGCATATATAAGATTATTTACGGCACCTAAAATATATGGACTATGTGTTGTGATAAGCAGTTCGCATGACTGGTTTGACATAAGTGCAAGTATTTCTGAAATATCTTTCTGTGCATCAGGATAAAGATGTGCTTCAGGTTCTTCAAGAATAATAAAAGATTTCGAATTTGTTACCAGGATATGGAATAAAATATTAAAAAGCCACACTGTTTCCTGCTGACCTGAAGAGGTATAATTGATTTTTACAAATCTGTCTGTATCATCATGATTATCGGTAAGATACAGTCTCTCTTCTCCGTTAGCAAAGACATATCTGCCTTTTAATACTTTGGAAATACGATTAAGCGCCATTGAAACAGCCTTTTTATCAAGTTTTATCATATTGCTTTTCAATTCTGCAAGACCATCTAACCCGTCGTTAAATAAAGGCCGGATTTTCAATATTCTTTCAATGTATTTCTGTGTGCAAAAATCAATGCTTCGTTTCTGATCATCATCCATTGTTGCAAACAAATAATTAAGCTGAGAAGTTAATAAAGTAATAAGACTTCTTCCGGCAGGGATAAAAACTGCACTATAATCATCACTAAATAAATCATTAAGTTCAGACTGGATTTCATTTCGTTCAGAGTTATTATTTTTATTTTTGCGGCATATATAGTCTGTAATATTGTTGCTGAATTTTATAAAAACATATTTAGGATTAATAAAGTCTTCATCTTCTCTGAGTTCAAGTGTAATTTCCACAAATGTATCATCAGAATAGTCATACCTTAACTTCATGTCAGAACTCATAGCTTTTGACGTCCCAAACATCTGAAGAAACTTATTGCGAAGAGTTCTCCGGATAACTGTAGTCAGTTCTGACTGATTTCCTAACAAATTATATTTTAATATATCCTCACAAATATCATCCTTTATTGTGCGAAAAAAATAGATTGCTTTGGCAACAGTGCTTTTTCCGGACGCTTGTTTGCCTGTAAGCACGGTAAAATGTTCAAGATCCATAGTACAGTCATTTATGGGTCCAAGATTGTGTATTGTAATCCTTGCAGACATAAAATAAGTCTCCTTTTATTATTTTACCATACTATGATACCATATAAAAAATGAAATATCAAGAACCCGCCTTTATATCAGCCAAAATATACTGCATAAAAAAACCCGACACAGCCAAATCACTGAAGTCGGGTTTTTATTTTATTGTCGTAATTATCCTTTCCTCTTCACAATCCTAAGCGCATCCTTAATCTTCAGCGGCTCTCCTCTGTAGAGAACAAATGCCTTGTACACCTTTGCTGCGATAAACACAACCACTGCAGTTGAAAGAATAACCAGCAATGTGCTGATAACTGCAATCATGATACTTGTGTTGCCTATAAGCACATCAGCAGGAATTGCAAACGGTGCTGTGAAAGGAACAAGTCTGAGAATGCTTAGCATATGTTCATTACCGTTGAGCTGGTTGATATACGGGAATATCCAGCATACTACTATTACCATGGTGTAAATGCCGTAATAGTTGTTTACTTCCTCTGTCTTTGAAGCAAATGTACCGGTAAATGCGGCAAGTGCAACATAGAGAAGGAATCCGGCAAACAGTGAAATCACTGCAATAACCATAGCCAGAGGTGAGAAACCGCCTTTTTCAGAAAGCATACTGATAAATTCCATTGCCTTCTCACCTGCACCGCCGGACATCTTTATACCGGCAAGCAGACCCGCACCGAGTGAGGCAATCCATACGGAAAGCTGAAGAACTGCTGCAAAGTACATTCCGAAAATCTTGCCGAAAATCAGGTCATAAGGACGTGTCATAACAAGAAGTGTTTCCATCATCTTTGAATCCTTTTCAGCAACCACGCATCTTGCAACGCCCTGTCCGTAAATGCAGAGCATCATATAAAGGAGAAGACCTATGAAGACCGGAATAATGTTTCTGAGCATTTCCGCATCTTCGGAATTTCCGTCCTCACCTGCCACAGACATCTTTATCTCTGTATGGGTGAGAAGTTCATTTTTCTGAATTTCTGTGAGCCCGGATTTTTCAAAAATGGCAAACCTGAGATTATCCTTTACAAATTCGGAAAGATTTTTTGCACTCTTCTTTTCTGCTGCAAATCCCTCCGGCTTTATCACACGGATAATGAATCTCCCCTGTTCGTCATTTTTAAGTTCGAGAACACATGAATGGTCACTGCATGAAGCTGCTTCCTTTGCTGCCTCTTCAATATCATCTGTCTGTGCACTGACAAACTTTACATTTTCAAAAAGTTTGTCGCCGGATTCGTGAAGAATACTGTAGTCAGTGCCGCTGAGCGAACTTGAATCGCACACAAAAACCGTGTCGATATCTGAAACTGTTTTGCTTCCTGACACACTCTCAGCTATCTTAAAACCTGCAATGCATCCGATTATCAGTATGGCAGCAATAATCACTGTTGTAAGCCTGTATGACTTTGAAGATACATGCTGTCTGAATGTAAACTTTAATACTTTTCCCATAATTCTCATCCCTGTCCTTTCCGGGCTTTTGAGAGCCTGATAATATCCTTGAGCTTCAGTCTCTCACCCTTGTGGTAAACAAGTGCCTGATAAATATTCGCAGTAAATCTGAACAGAAATACTGTAAGAATAATTATCTCAGCCCAGATTATAAACAAATCTGAAAGACCGGCTTTCCCGAAAATATAGTGTATCGGAACCACATAGATGCCTGAGAACGGGAAGAAATATGTGACCTTGTCGAAAACAGGATTGTTTGCCATCGCAGCACCCATAACCATGTATATACCAAGCACTGTTGACAGGGAAATGAACGCACTTCCGCTCTGAAGGTCCTCCATACTGCTGCACGAAGCACCGGTAATTCCTGAAATAACAGCGTAGAAAAGATATGCAATGATGGTTGTAAAAATTACAGCAAATATCCCGAAAATAATCCTTCCCGGACTTATTGAAAGTCCTGCCAGTGCCGTCGGATCTGCCTGTGCGGAAAAATCCTCAGCTGCCATCTTTTCCAGTGTAACTGAAAGCACCTCGTCAAATTTCTTTGAAAACATAACGGAAGTTATTATACCGGAAATACATCCTGAAATGATGAACAGAACAAAATTACAGATAAGTACAGCCATCGTACCTGTTATCTTGCCGACTATAATCGCAAGCGGACGGACTGAAAGCAGGAGAGTTTCCATTACCTTTGAAGATTTTTCAGTGACAAGACTTACTGCAATCTGCTGACTTGATACAAGAACAATCATCATTATAATAATAGCATAAATTGTAACCGACATCATTACAACCGGATTGAGCTCATCCTTTTCACTGTCGTCGGAAATCTCAGAAATATCCACTACGGAAGATTCCTTTTCCGAATTGATATAATTCACCGCTTCTTCTGAAACTCCGCACTGTGCCATTCGTGATTCGAAGAAAAACTCTCTGGCATTGTCTGAAAAAACTCCTACGTCCATTGTGCTTATCTCACTGTCCTTTGCCTTGACAAAAGACATGATGTATTTTTCACCGTCGAAGCTGATGTAAAAAACAATGTTTCTGAGGCCGTCCTCTCCGAGATTTTTCCGGAGTTCCTCGGTAGACTCATTTGTTTCAATATAATTTATCTTATTGTATGACGGGTATTTTTCCTTAAAGGCTGAAGTGTCAAAATCATAGTCTGTATCATTTTTGATATACATATCTTCAATTTTGCACTCACCAAGCTCAGCAAGCTTGTCTGCAGCGGCTGAACCGGCTACCAGTGACATAAGCGGTCCTGAAAATATAACAAGTGTACACATCAGAACAAGGCCGATAACAGCCGACTTGCTTTTGTAATTCTGGATAAATGTGAATGAAAATACCTTCTGCCAGCCCTGAAGTTCACTTTTCTTCATTGTCGCCACCAACCTTTTCTACAAATATCTCATGCAGTGACGGCTCTCTGAGTTCAAATCTGACTATCATTATTTTCTTTTCAATCATTTTTGTAAGCAGAATATTAGCCTGATCATCACCCGTTACCTTAAGCTGATACTCAGTTTCCTTGTGATTCAGAAGCTGAATGCCGCACTCTTCAACAAGCGGAAGAATGTCACCTTCACACTTTATAAAGAGATTAACACGTCCGTAGCTCTTCTTGATGTCATTGAGATTGCCCTGAAGAACGGTTTTGCTTTTGCTGAGAATAGTGATGTCCGTGCAGAATTCCTCAATAGTCGGCATCTGATGACTTGACATAATCAGGAACTTGTTTTTGTCAATCTGCTCATGGATAACGGACTTGAAAAGGTCTGTATTTACAGGATCAAGACCGCTTAACGGTTCGTCAAGAATGAGGAGTTCAGGGTCTGAAATCAGAGCTGAGATAAGCTGTATCTTCTGCTGATTGCCCTTTGAAAGCTGCTCCGGCTTCTTTGGCGGCAGTGTTTTTCCTTTGCTTGTCTTACCCGGATAAATGTACTCCTCAACCTCAAAGCGTTCAGCCCAGTACTTTATTCTTTTCTGTGCCTCGCTTTTTTTTACGTTTCTGAGTTCAGCAAAATAAACGAGCTGATCCATCAGTGAATACTTCGGATAGAGTCCCCTCTCCTCAGCAAGATAGCCGACATTGCAGCTTACTGCATCAAGCGGTTTGCCCTTCCAGAGCACCTCGCCGCTGTCATGGGCGAGCATTCCGAGCATCATTCTGATTGATGTTGTCTTACCGGCACCGTTGGTTCCCAGCAGTGCGTACACTCCCGGTTCCTTCATTTCAAAACTGAGGTTGTCAACAACTGTCTTTTCTCCGTATTTTTTAGACAGATTCTTTACTTCAAGTGACATTTTTCTTCCTCCTACACATAAATAATTTTATTCTGACAGCACTTTAATGCACTATCAGGTAAATACTATTATAGCATATAAATTTACACATATCAACAAAATCACACAAAAAAATGCCGCAGTAAAATAACTGCGGCAAAATTGTTTACACTACTGAAAACTTACGTTTTTCATGATTGAACTGATTTTTCTTTTCTGTTCCATCATGTTGTCAAGCCTTTTCTGAATCTGAACATACTTAAACTGTTCTTCATTCAGGATATCTCTCCTGTCATCGAGTTCATCAAGAAAATCGAGACTGACATCTGACAGAAAGCTGTTTTTTTCTTTTCCCTTTTCCATAATTTTTACCCCCTGAATTTATCACGATATCAATTTATCCCTGAGCAACAGGCTCTCCCTGCTCTGCGGGTGGTTCCGGATTAGCAGGCGGTTCCGGTTCTGAAGGTGTGTCAGGTTCCGATGGTGTGTCCGGTTCTGACGGTGTGTCCGGAACTTCAGGCTCTGATGGCTGATCCGGAACATCCGGTACCTCAGGTACTGACGGAACTTCCATTGTCGGTTCAACCGGAGGTGCTTCAGTTACAGGATTTGTTGCCGGCGCTTCGGTAACCGGTTTTGCTGTTACTGAAGGCGCTGTGGTTACCTTTGCCCAGGTCTTCTTCGTTACAGCTGCTGTTACAGCATTGTTTCCGCCCCATTTGTCATCAAACGGCTTAACAGTTGTAACCCCTGTCGGATGAGTAATAAGTTTTGTATCCGAACCTGTTACATCAGGTGAAAGTGTATTTTTCGGCGTGCGTGATTCGTTCACGGAAATCTGTACATTGTATGCGTAGTAAACATCACCGCTCTGCTTCGGAATGGAAGCAACTATCATGACATTTGCCATCCCCGGCTGTTCAAGTGTTCTCATTGTCCTGCCGTCGTCAAAAAACACACTGAGATTATCATAGTTATAGCTTTCGATCATTACAGGAACGTTCTCAGGAAGTCCTGATGACTTTGCAAGTGCTGTTCTGAGTATTTCCTTGGCTGCAAACTGTTCATCCGCATATACCTCCGCATCAGTACTGTACGAACCCATATAAACAGCTTCATCAATAACATCGGAAATTTTCATAACAGGCTGTACCGATTCATTTTTGTCTTTTTCGTCATTTTTACTGTGCGGAAAAATCATAAATATCGCACCTGCAAATACCGCAACAATTATTAAAATCAATACACCTATAGCAATATTTCTTTTAATCATCTTCTTCGGTCCCCCGATTCATTATGTTTTGTTGTTCTTTCTTTTCAGTAACTCATACAAGCTTCTGTTTATTACAATAAAATTATATCACTAATGAAATTCTTTGTCAATTAAAAAACGGTTACTGTTTTAACAATTTCTTTACCTGAATAACGGAAAAATGCTGCCGGTTATCAGATGTCCGGCAGCACTGTAACTCTGTTTTATTTTCTTGCGGCAGATGCCTCATCAAGTCTCATAGTAAGTGAAATTCTCTTCTTCTTTACATCAACACTGAGAACCCTTACCTTAACTATCTCACCCACCTTAACGGCTTCAAGCGGGTGCTTGATATATCTGTTGCATATCTGCGAGATATGAACAAGACCATCCTCATGAACACCGATATCAACGAAAACACCGAAGTCTATTACGTTTCTTACAGTTCCCATAAACTCCATGCCTTCCTTGAGATCACCTATCTCCATGATATCACCGCTTCTCATAAGCGGAGGAGGAAGCTCATCTCTGAGGTCACGTCCCGGTTTCTGAAGTTCTGAAACAATATCCCTTAGTGTAGGTACACCTATGTCAAGCTTTTTGCTTATGGCAGGAATACCAATCTTCTCAGCAATACTCTTTATATCACCTGACTTGCCTGCGCTGATGTCTGCAAGGCTGAAACCGCATTCGCTGATAAGTTTCATCGCTGCATCATAGCTTTCCGGGTGAACAGCTGTGTTGTCAAGCGGATTTTTGCCGTTTCTTACTCTGAGGAATCCGGCACACTGTTCATATGCCTTTTTGCCAAGCTTCGGAACCTTGAGAAGTTCTTTTCTGTCAGTAAATTCACCGTTTTCCTCACGGTATGCAACGATGTTTTTTGCAATGGAAGAGTTAATGCCTGCAACATATGAAAGAAGTGCCTGCGAGGAAGTGTTAAGGTCAACACCAACTGAGTTTACGCATGATTCAACAACACCGCCGAGAGCTTCGTTAAGTCTTGCCTTTGGCATATCGTGCTGATACTGTCCGACACCTATTGCCTTCGGTTCTATCTTTACAAGTTCAGCAAGCGGGTCCTGAAGGCGTCTTGCGATTGAAACCGCACTTCTCAGAGAAACATCATAGTCCGGGAATTCTTCGGCAGCAAGCTTTGAAGCAGAGTAAACTGAAGCTCCTGCTTCACTTACAACCATATAGCTGACCTTCTGGTCTATTTCCTTAACTATCTCTGCAACTACAGCCTCTGACTCTCTTGAAGCTGTACCGTTTCCTATCGCTATAGTATTTACCTTCTGTGAAATGATTATTCTCTTAAGCTTCTGCTTTTCCTTCTCTATTCTCTCAGCCGAACCCATTGAAATGTGAACAACGTCGGTATAGAGAACCTTTCCTGTATGGTCAACTACTGCAACCTTGCATCCCGTTCTGAAACCAGGGTCAAGTCCGAGTGTTACTGTATTCTTGATCGGTGGCTGGAGCAGAAGCTGTCTTAAGTTTTCAGAGAATACCTTTATAGCCTGTTCAGCTGCATTTTCGGTAAGCGCTGAACGGATCTCACGTTCGATTGAAGGGAAGATAAGACGCTTGTAGCTGTCATCAGCAGCCGCCTCAACCACTGAAGCGCATGCACTCTGGTTCTTTACATATCTGTTTGCACACATTGCAGCAGGCGTATCATCCGGAGAAGCTATTGACACCTTAAGGAATTCTTCCTTCTCTCCGCGGTCAAGTGCAAGTATCCTGTGGTTTGCAGTCTTTGCAACCGGTTCGGAAAAATCATAGTAGTTTTCATAAACGCTTTCAGCATTTTCATCAGAAGCCTTTGAAATGATAACACCGTTTTTCATAAAATATGCTCTGAGCATTTTTCTGAGTTCAGCATCATCTGAGATATCTTCAGCTATAATGTCTGAAGCACCAGCAAGAGCATCTTCAGCTGTTTCAACACCTTTTTCCGCATCGATATACTTTGCTGCTTCAGCGTTCGGATCAGCACCCTTGTTCTGTTCCATGATAAACACTGCAAGCGGTTCGAGACCCTTTTCACGTGCAATACCAGCTCTTGTTTTTCTCTTAGGCTTGAACGGACGGTAAATATCCTCAGCTTCAACAAGTGTTCGTGCATTGCTTATTGCAAGCTTAAGTTCATCGGTAAGCTTTCCCTGTTCGTCGATAAGCGCAGTAATCTCTTCCTTTCTCTTTTCGAGATTACGAAGATATGTCATTCTGTCAAAAATCTCTCTGAGAATCTGGTCATCAAGAGAACCTGTTGCTTCCTTTCTGTATCGTGCAACGAACGGAATTGTTTTTCCGTCATCGAAAAGTGCGATAGTGTTGTCAATCTGCTCCTGTCTTAGTTTAAACTCTTCAGCAAGTACCTTGTTAATATCCATATATTGTTTCCTCCTTAAAGTGATTCAGAAAGTTCAGCCCATTCGTCAAAGAGCTGGTTTGAAAGTTCCTTTATTTCGTTTATGCGTGTGCATTTTTCATTCATAAGACTGTAGTCAGCAATAACTTTTTCGTCAGTAAGTTCAGCTTCAAGTCTGTCCTGTTCCTCCTGAAGGTCATTCATCTGCTTCTCTATATCACGGATGCGCTGTCTGTTCTTCGCATCAAGATTGCGCTGTTCCTTTGTTTTAAATGCCTTTTCCTTTTTCTCAGCATACTGTGCTCTGAGCTCCTCCTGCTTTGCTGCATCAGCTGCTTCGGCAGCGGCCTGCTCACGCTGAGTCTTAATCTTCATATAGTCGTCAAATCCGCCGTTGAAGCTCTCCGTACCCTCTGCGGTAATCTCAAGAATACGGGTGGAAATTCTGTTGAGAAGATATCTGTCATGTGAAACATATACTATAGTCCCCTCAAATCTCTCCAGTGCATCTTCGAGAACTTCCTTGGTCTGAAGGTCAAGATGGTTGGTCGGTTCATCAAGGATAAGAACATTTCCGTGTTCCATCATCATTATAGCAAAACAGAGCTTGCAGCGCTCGCCGCCGCTTACTACTCCCGCCTGCTTGAAGACATTTTCTCCGACAAGCCGTACCTTTCCGAGGAGGTTTCGTACTTCAAGGTCTGACAGAAGAGGATATCTGCTGTGAATTTCCTCGAAAACAGTATTGGATCTGTTGATATTGGCCGCTTCCTGATCAAAGTAGGATATACGGACATTTGCCGCCCAGATTACCTTACCCTTATGCGGAAGCTTTTCCTGGATAACCTTAAGAAGAGTTGACTTTCCGATGCCGTTGTCCCCGATAACCGCAAGCTTTTCGCCGCGGCGCACCTCAAATGAGAGGTTGTCCACAAGAGTTTTCCTGTCGTCACCGAATCCTACTGAAACATCGATGTCCTTTACCTTAAGTACCTCCTGCGGAGGATCCTGGGCAAATGTAAATTCGAGCTTTGCCGCCTTGTGATATGTGTTCGGCTTTTCAATTCTCTCCATTTTGTCAAGAGCCTTTATTCTGCTCTTTGCACTCTTTGAAGTTGATGCACGGACAAGATTTTTCGCAACATATTCCTCCATCTTTGCAATTTCCTTCTGCTGAAGGTCGTATTCCTTCTGCTGTCTGGTCACTGCCTCTTCCTTGAGTCTTGTAAATGCCGTGTAGTTGCCCTTGTATCTTGTAAGAACTGTATTTTCAATTTCACATATGGAAGTTACAGTTTTGTCAAGAAAATATCTGTCATGGGATACGATAAGCAACGCACCCTTGTAATCTTTAAGATAGTCCTCAAGCCACATAACCGTTCTGAAGTCAAGGTGGTTTGTCGGTTCGTCAAGGATAAGTATGTTCGGATTTTCAAGAAGAAGCTTTGCTATAGCAAGTCTGGTCTTTTCGCCTCCTGAAAAGCTTGAGATAACTCTGTCAAACATATCCTCTGAAAATCCCATACCGTTGAGTATGGTTTTTATCTTTACCTTTATGATATATCCGTCATTTGCTTCGTAGTAAGCCGATATTCGTGAATATTCCTCGGAAAAAGCTTCATAGTTGTCCGAGCTTTCCGCCATGAGCTTTTCCAGTTCTTTCATCCGCTCCGAAATACTTATAAGTTCGGAAAATACACTTTTCATCTCTTCGATAACTGTATTTTCATTATCAAGAGCTCCCATCTGTTCAAGATAACCGATACTTGTTTTTGAAGCAATGGAAATGATACCGTCCTCTTCAGTAAATCTGTCCGGATCTTCCTTACCTGTAATAAGACGAAGAAGAGTTGTCTTTCCGCATCCGTTAATACCGATAAGTCCGATACGGTCACCTTCATTTACCGTAAGATTAATATTCTTAAGTATCTGGTTTCCGTTATAAAATTTATTTACACTGGTCATGCTTAAAAGCATTTATTATCACCATTTTCTGTATGTTTTGAATTTAAAAGAGTAAATTAATTTTACCACAAAATGAGCCCTAATGCAAGTTTGACATTTTATTTTTTCTATTTTCGCAAAATCCTTGAAAAAAATCGAAATTTATGATATAATCCCGGCTTTTAAGCTGGCAAAAAAAGGTTGTATAGAGAATTTTAATGTAAGCGTAAAATACAACGTGTCTATTCAAGTTTTTTATGAAATGATATAAT
>JAUNJJ010000265.1 GCA_030533325.1 Oscillospiraceae bacterium | reverse complement strand
AGTTTTGGGACCTCTTTCCGAACAAGAATTTGAAGAAGCGTTAACTAATACAATAGATTTCAAAGAATCTGTTTTATGGATAAACACCAAACCTAGACCAGAAGGTGCCAAGTTTCCAGAATAAATATCAGAAATAAAAAGACAAGACATGCTTAGCAATGACGGAAAAATCACAACGGCTGATTCGGCTAAACTACAGAAAGTAAGATTAGGTGTGGTTGAATTCTAATATCTAATACACCTGTTTCGCTGAAATTAACACAACTACTTCAAAGAAGAACCCTTGTTTTCAGGGGTTCTTCTTTTCTTATAATGTTGTGTGAATAGTGATGGGGAAAACTTTCGTGGTTTATTGTACCTTATCTGAAATAGAGGGTGAAATAGGAGAGTTTTTTATCAAATTTCAGAGGTTTTTCTTATTAGCGACCATAATATGTGAATATAAGAAAAACCGCATAACCAAGCCGTTTTTCGCTTAGTTATGCGGTTTATTCGTGGTGCGAGTGTTCATAACGGATTTATGAAAAATTCAGGTTTTATCGGCAGTCACACACATTTCTCGCTCGCACATTTGTGATTTATTCAATTTCTTCCTATAATGTGAATGTAAAATTCAATTCAAGGAGGAATCGACAATGAAAAATCCAAAGTATCACATTTATCTAACGCCCGATGAACGGCGCACGATTATTAACAGCCTGATTGATTTGAGAAATGAACTCATCTCACGGGGCAAATACACCGATGTCATCGACGAGCTACTAATCAAGCTTACGAAAGCCAAAGTCAAGAAAATAAAGGTCAAGGAGGTATAGTTATGGCGACAAAGATTACATATACACAGCAGGGAGATTACTTGCTGCCTGATTTGAAGCTACCCGAACAGCCAACTGTTAAGATTGGTATATGGGGCAAGCGACATTTACGATACCTTAAGAATCATCATCCGATTATTTACACTAATCTTCTAACAAGCTGTAAGCTCACCGTCTACCTTGCCGACATTGACAAGCAGGCAGAGGATATGTTCTTTCGGTTAGTAAAACAGTTTGCCGAAAAAGAAGGCGTAACCGAAAAGCTCAAAGCAGATAATCAGATGCTTTGGGTACAGCGAATGAACAATATTCGTAATCAGGCAGAAGAAATTGTCAACAACGAATACATGTACTCATAATTATACTCCGACGAATCTCATCAATGGGATTTGTCGGAGTTTTCTTTTTTAAAAATAATCAGCTTACTCAATATGTAGTTTAGTATAATGACAAGGATATTTGAAATCAGCTTCCAAACAGTTGAATTCCATCCCATAATATCAACTGTTAGGAACATTATCCCTACATCTAAAAATCCGGTTGCAAGTCTTGCCGCTGTAAAAGTCCATATTTCGTGGATTAGCGTCTTTCCATCAAATGATTTACTGTCAAACACCCATATTTTATTGGTTATAAAAGCAAATGCTACTGCGAGTATCCACGCAATTATCGTAGAAGGCACATTAGGTATATGTACAATATTGTAACACAGAAAATAACTACCCCAATTAATTAGCGTTGTCAGAACACCGAAAAACAAATATGCTATTATTGATTTGTATTTAAGTATTATTCTTTTCATATTCTCTTTATTATAGCTTGAATGCGGTTGATAAACTTAACAGTCAACCAAATCATAGGATAAACGATAACAAGTGCGATTGCAAACACCAAATAATCATTGTGCAACCCTATAATATTTGAGGCAATGCTGATTATCCAAAAAGAAAACGTTTGATACAGAAAAACATAAATGCTATTTTGTGAGAAATAAAGAATCCATTTATCTAATATAGGAATAAATCTTGTTATCCACAAATACACTCTGTTAATCAGCGGCTTCACGATATATAGAATGCAGAGAACAACAAATGAGTAAAACAAAAACATATGATTCGGAGGGAATTTATTACTTTGCATATTAAGTGTATTGCCGAAAAAGATTTTACAACTTAACAATAGAATTATTGATATAATCAAAATAGTCGTTGCAATTAGCACACTTTTCCTGTTTCGAGTTTTCATTCTCGGATATAGTACACCTAAACCCATAAAGATAAGATAGAAGGACGTTTTCTGAATAATATCTAAAGCTGTATATAAATAGGTACCGTATCCCTCATAATTTGTGCCTTTGTTTATCAATCTACACACGATTTCTATGCAGGTAAATACTATAATCAGAGTGATTATAATTCTCCACCCAAATTTTAAAACAGAAGATTTAATCACAGGGAAAAGAATAATTGAAATAATATACACAGGAATAAACCATATAGCCCAAGTAAAGTAAGGACATTATTCAAAAGATAGTAAATGATAGATATCACAATACAAATAGCAGAATAGATATAGTAAGGAATCATCAAACCTTTTATTCGCTTAAAACAAAATGTTTTGTATTTTTGCTGCTTTCCAAATCCATTAACCGCTCCGGTAACAAAAAAGAAGATAGGCATTTCAAAAAGCAAAAACGACTTAGCTATAGAGAAAAATCC
>JAUNJJ010000264.1 GCA_030533325.1 Oscillospiraceae bacterium | reverse complement strand
AAACGCTTATAAGAATGACATAAATTATTTATAAATTTCTTGTGTAGTAAAATTGTATGCAGTATAATAAAAATCACACGATAATCGTTTAGATTTTTATGTAAAGCCCAACAAAGGACTTATAGTGCTTGGAGGAATTAGCCTTGAATTTGAATATGTTAAAAATTTTCACTTCCATATATGACGATATTTTTTGCAAAACATTTAGTCAGTCTTTTTTTATATTTTTGTGCGGTGGTGCAGCACAAGAACATATTAGAAATAAAATACGGAGTCAATTAGAACTTAATGGCTTACAAATTTTATATCCCGAAGATTTATTTATGGATATGCTTAACAGAAACAAGAAAGCGGATTTATTAGAATACGAAAATTTACTAGCTGATAACTCCGACGCAGTATGTATCATATGCGAAAGCATGGGATCCGCTGTTGAACTAGGGGTTTTTGTGCAAAATGAAACCCTCCAACAAAAATTAGTTGTATGTATCAATCAAAAATATGCGCGAGACAAAAGTTTCGTAATGATGGGACCAGTAAAGCATCTCCAAAAGAAAAACAAATCTTCTGTTATCATTTATAAAGATAAAGAACCCGAAAAGCTGGCAGATAATTTAATGGCAATATTTCGCCACTCCTCAAAATTATCCATAAAGGGAAATAAAACGCAATCTTTTAATAATTTATCTGCTTACATTGCGTTTATTCCTATGGTGGTGTATTTTTTTAAATTTTTAAACCGAAAGGAATTACATAAAACATTAAAAGAATTACTAATGGAACAAAATAAACTTCCATCAAAATACAATGAATTGTTCAATGCTTCCATAAAATATTTAATAAAATCAGGAAACATTGTTTCAAAATATGACTCTTCCAAAGCAGATGATGTCCTATCCCTTTCGCAAAAAGGATACTCAGACATTAATCAGTTATTACAGCTCTCTTGGGGAACGGACAAAACTATATTGCGCGATAGAATAAGGTGTGGTATACTAAAGGAGCAATTGAATAATTAGCTGCTCCTTTCAGTTTCTACATATGCTACGGCATTATGTTCGGAAGATGATTCATCTTCCTTGGTGTTTGGCTGTATATGATTCCTTAGTTTTAGCCGTCTATCCCACACCTGTGGAATAGCCGTCTAAACTTAATGAAAAACTTATGGTGAAAGGAGCAGCTTTTTATGTCCTCAAATATGCGTTCTTTATTTATAAATTCTTTAGGGCTTCCCCTCTTCGAAACTCTTGATGAGTTATCTGAGCTAACAAGGCTCAGTACCCGCTTATTATATTGTCTTTCTATGAAAACAGACAGATACTATGAAATAAAATCGATTTCTAAACATAATGGCGGTTTAAGAGAAATTTCCATCCCCTCTTATACTTTACATATCGTTCAAAGATGGATATTAAAAGAAATCCTTAATAAAATAACATCGTCAGACCGTGCGATGGCATATCGAAAAGGTAAGGATTTTGGACATAAACAGAATGCCTTTTATCATGCCCATACATTATACGGTTTATCTTTAGATTTAAAAGATTTTTTCCCTAGTATATCTGTAAATAAGGTTTATAATATTTTTTCAAATTTGGGTTATAATCACTTTGCTGCAACGATACTTACTAATTTGTGTACATTAAATGGAAAATTGCCGCAAGGCAGCGCCTGTTCTCCTGCTATATCAAATATTGTTTGTATTACGCTAGACAAAAGACTTATAGGCTTATGTGAGAAACGTAATATCAGATATTCACGCTATGCAGATGATATGTATTTTTCTTGTGATGATAAAACATTATTGAAAAAAACCGCACCTATCATAACGAAAATTATAGAAGATGAAGGTTTTGTTATCAATGAGAAAAAAACACATTTTCATACTCCATCAAACAAGAAGCAAATTACCGGCATCATAGTCATTCCCACAAATATTGATGATAACTTTGAGTTAAAAGCACCTAGAACAATGAAGCAAACAATACGTGCAGAGATTTATACTTGCCTTGTTTCGGGAAAATATGAATTAAAAGACCATATTTTAGGGGAAATAGCATATGTTAATTATGTAGAAAAAGAAAATAAAATCACCTATTTAGAACGCATAAAAGCATATATTGAAAAGCAGGCACAAAAAATCAAGATATTTCCCGAATTAGTAGAGGCTTATAACCAAAACAAGTTCTTTAAAGATTTAAAATCCATTAATGTAATTGATATAAATATTGAAATAAAAGGCAATCTTGATTCCTTTCAATGCCTTTATCAAGAACGAAAAAATTTTCTTTCGAAAAAAGGATTAGATGATATTTGCATGTATGATAATTGGCCAAGTATCATTTTAAATCCTCCACAGAATAACATGGAAAATTCTAATATTAATTTTCCTTTTTGAGCAACGCCCCCTCACTTTACAATGTTTCTTAAAATCAATGGATTTTTAAAATGATCATTTATTGGAACAAAGTGAGTTCTTGTTTTGCTTCTTCTACTTTGTCAGAGTGCATATCGTATTTTTGCATCAAACAAAAATAGGGTATAAAAGCGTAATGCCCCC
>JAUNJJ010000099.1 GCA_030533325.1 Oscillospiraceae bacterium | reverse complement strand
AAGTTAGGCGTACCGTTAACCGTTGAAAATTTATTGTATACCTAAAAAACCGGAATTCCGTGTTTAATAATAAATTTAATAATTAAAGGAAAAATAGTTTTTGATTATGTATGGGGTATATAATATCTCATAACAGATTAAAAATATATGAAAAATAATTTCTTTTATTCTATTATATTGAGATGGTGTGGCAAATGAGGTGAAATATTATCTGTTGATAAAAAAGTCAGTATACTATAAAGATAATACAGGTGGAATACATAATGAAAATCAAAGAGATTAAAGAAAATAAAAATCAGTATCTTGCTCTGTTGTTATTGGCTGATGAGCAGGAAGATATGATATATCGTTATCTTGATACTGGTACAATGTTTGTTTTTGAAGACAATGGTGTAAAAGCTGAATGTGTTGTGACTGACGAAGGAAATGGTATTCTTGAAATAAAGAATATTGCGGTTGTTTCTGAATATCAGGGAAAGGGATATGGAAAAACTCTGATTGATTTTATTATTCAGAAATATACTGGTCAGTATATGATACTTCAGGTTGGAACAGGAGACAGCCCTCTGACTGTTCCGTTTTATGAAAAATGTGGTTTTACACGTTCTCATATTATTAAAAATTTCTTTACAGATAATTATGACCATCCTATTTATGAGTGTGGTGTTCAGCTGGTTGATATGGTTTATCTGCGACTGAAATTATAAAACAGGAGAAAATGACATGAAATTACTTTTATTCATTATATGAATACATAAATCATGGAGAAATATAATTAATGAAAAGAAAACTTACATTTTTATCAGCAATTGCAATCGGTATGTGTATAATGCCGATAAGCGTAAATGCTGAAACAGAAATATTAAAGGATTCAGGAGTTGATTATACTGAAACCGTATCAACAATAAATAATCCCGGTGCAGGATACACTTCAGCAGTATGGTATGAGTGCAGGCCGAATGATACTCCTGTAAAAAATCCGAATGGAAATTTAGTCGTTTTGTTTGTGGATATAGGAGCATTTTCGGGTAGCATAAACGGCGAAAAGGATTATGACCTTGATGAGAGCTTTTTCAGGGGTATTCGTGGAACTCTGGAAAATTGCAGGAATAACGGGGGTACAGTCGGACTGCGTTTCCGATATGATGCAAATGGTATATCAAACCCCGAACCCGAAACATTTGAAAAGATTCTTGACCATATTCATCAGATTGCTGATGATGGCTTTTTGAATGACTATGAAGATATTATTATGTATGTCGAAAGCGGATTTGTCGGTGCATGGGGAGAACAGCACAGCGGTAAATTTACTTCTGTTGAATATAAGGCAAGGCTTCTTGATGAGATTTTGAAAATTGTTCCTGAAACCATTTCTGTTACTGTCAGAACTCCGAATATAATTTGTGAATGGGCAGGAATTGAAACAGATGAAATAGCTGAATATATAACTAAAATCGGTTCAGATGCTGCGAGAATTGGTTTATATAATGATGGATATATGGGTTCTGATTCTGATTTGGGAACATATAATAATCCATCAAGAAGAGAATCTGTGAAATTTATGAAAAAGCAGATGACACATGCTTATTATGGCAGTGAATTTTCAGGAAATATTGAATTTGCTCAGCAGTATGATACATATTTGCCTGAAAATTCAATTGCGGAAATGTATGACACGCATTTGAGCTATATCAATTCAAATATCTGGGACCTGTATAAAGAGCATATTTATACAGCCGATTTGAATATACAGAATTGCAATAATTCAGCGTATTATGGTGAAACAGTTTACAGGTTTATTCGTGATCATATCGGTTACAGATTTGTTTTGCGTGACAGCGATCTGACCTCTGAAACGAAACAAGGCGGAGATGTTACGGTGAATTTCAGAATTGAAAATACAGGTTTTGCAAATCCGATAAAATTTCAAAAATCCCAGGTGATTCTTGAAAAAGACGGAAAATATATGATTTGCGATACTGATATTGATGACAGAGAGTGGTTCTCGACAGAAACAGTTTCAGAAATATTGAACTTAAAACTGCCCTCAGATATTGAGACAGGGGACTGGAATATTTATCTGAAGCTGACATCCGGAAAGGCTGATGCTGAAGATACAAAAGGAACCGTGCAGTTTGCCAATAATAACATTTATAACAGTTCACTCGGAGCGAATTATCTTGGTACTGTTACAGTAAAAGAAGATTTAAATGCCGAAAATCAGAATTTTTATGAATTGGGAAATAAGGTTTCAAATGGCGTAATTTACGATTATAACGGCAGAATTTTTATTGATGGTTTCATTGGTGAAAGAGAATGGCAGGATAAAGATTTAATAGCGAAATCAAACGAAAGCAGAGTATATATGAAGTCTGACAAGGATTATATATACATATGTGCTGACGTTCCGGATACTTCAAAAGCGCCTGTGTATAATCTGCAATGGAAAAGCAAAACCGCAGAAAATCAGACATGGATTTATTATGCAAGCAATGGATTTGTATATTTCAGCGGTGATGATTACAGCGGAGTGACCTGCCGGTTTAATGGCGGTATTGTAGAATGGAAAATACCGATTGATGAAACTATGAATTTAAATCAGAATGATGAGCTTGATTTTATCCGTGTATTTGTTCAGGATAGTGCAGATGAATGGAAGGTTATTGATGATTTGAAAGTAAGAGATTTAAAACTCTCATCTGAAATATACGGTGACATAAATTCAGACGGAAATTTTAACATTAAAGATGCTGTTATTTTAATGCAATGGCTTTTGAGTGTACCTGATACAGAAATCAAAAATTATAAGGGTGCAGATTTATATGAAGATGGTAAAATTGATATTCTTGATTTATGCGTGATGAAAAATAAGCTGTTGTTTCATTGATTGTTCAAATACTATGGTTCGAGATTATATCTTATTTCCAAAAAAATCGTCAGGGAAGAACAGATAATGACTATAAGCATATAATGAATTAAGGGATTTGGATCTCTTAATTCAAAAAAGGAAATGAGGTATATATATGGCAACGTTTTATAATCAGGCAACCTTGTCCTATAATGATACAACTACAAACTCCAATATAGTAACCGGCGAACTCGTTGAGGTGCTGACAGCTACCAAGACAGCTATCCCGGCAAATTACAGAGCAGGTGACAGAATAACCTATATTGTAAGCATTCAGAATTCTGGAGCAACAGCCGTAACAGGCGTTGAAATTTCTGATAATTTAGGTGAGTATGCTTTTGGTAATGTGACACTCGTGCCGCTTTCCTATGTGGATGGTTCAGTCCGTTACTATATCAATGGTGATATTACCGCATCACCTGCTGTAACCGCAGGTCCTCCTCTTGAGATAAGCGGAATTACGATTCCTGCAAACGGAAATGCCCTTATTATTTATCAGGCAGATGTAAATGCTTTTGCACCACTTGAAACAGCATCGACTATTACAAACACTGCATCCATTACAGGAGCAGGTCTAGTAAATGCTGTTATGGCAACTGCAACAGTTACAGCTGATGATTCTGCAAACCTCAGCATAACAAAGAGCCTTTCACCTGAGACAGTTACAGAGAATGGTGAACTCACTTACACCTTTGTTATTCAGAATACAGGTAATACTGCCGTTACAGTTGCTGATAATGCAATTGTAACAGACACATTTGATCCTGTTTTAAATCCGATTTCAGTTACGTTTAACGGGACAGCATGGACTGCACCAGCAAATTATACCTATGATACATCAACAGGTGAATTTGCTACAGTTGCCGGACAGATTACAGTTCCGGCAGCAACCTATACGCAGGATTCTGTAACCGGTGCGTGGATAACACAACCTGGTGTAAGTACTTTAAAAATTACGGGTACAGTATGATATAATTATAGTAACCGGGATACTTTCAACCGCAAAGTATCCCGGTGTTTTTTTATAGTGAACGAAAAAAATATTTTTTCGTTCACCGGTGCCGATATGCACGGAGTGACCGCAGGGAACGGATGTGCAAGGCAATATTAATAAAATAATTATAGTGAAAGTCAAATTTATTTTGACGTTCACTATAATATTTATAGTATGTTTCCGGCGATAAGCAGATAAGTAAAACAGCTTCAGAATTTGATAAATCATTGTAAAAAAATATTTATTCTGTTTTTTGAATTTTTTTGTATACTTAAATGAAAATTTTACTTGACAGTGTCGCGAATATGTTATAAAATAAAAGACAGAAGGAATTTTTATTCATTCAGAATGGTAATTATTATAAGAGTATTAAGAGAGGTTTTATTATGTCTAAAACATTAAAGAAAATTTTATCTGCAGTAACAGCAACTGCACTGATGGGTTCTTCCTTAGCATTTCCTTCAGCAATATCAGCTGAAAGTACAGAAGTTATCTTTGAAAGCGAAGTTGAAAAAATTGACGGTGTGGAAAACTGGACATCAATTTACGAAACACAGCTTCCTGGATATTCGGGAGACGGATTTGCTTACCTTACAAGTAAAAATATCGAATTTGAAGTTGAAGCACCTGAAGAAGGGTTATATCAGTTTGATGTAAGATATGCTCAGATACTCAGTGAGGAAGGAAGAATGCAGACCATTATGATTAATGGTGCAGAGTACAGCAAAGTATTTGCATTTTCCGATAAGTGGAAGGATACAGAGTTTGGTAAATTCAGACTTAAAAAAGGTACAAACAAAATTGCACTGGTTCCAAAGTACGGCTATGCTGCGTTTGACACAATTACAGTAAAGAAGGCTGTTATGCCTGATCTGAAGGCGACTGCAACAGCTGTTCCGTGTGATAAGAAGGCAACAAAAGAAGCCAAGAGCCTTATGAAATATCTTTACGATGTTTACGGAACAGGTATTCTTTCAGGTCAGCAGACAATTTATGGCGGCGGTCATAAAGTGACTACAACAATTCGTTATGATGCTGCCAATGACGTTTGCGTTGATGAATCAGGAAAAAAATACAGTTTTGATGAAGCAGACAAGGCTGTTGCTGATGATGGTTCAAAATTCGTATGGAAATGCACTGACGAAAACGGTCAGGTTTACAGCTATGATACACAGAACCGTAATTATAACTACTGTGAATATGACAGAGAGTTAAAATATCTGGAAGAAACAGTCGGCGATATGCCTGCGATACAGGGCTTTGACTTTGGTGCAAACTGTCCTTGCTATAAGTGGGATGATGGAATTGTTGAACGTATGATTGACTGGACAAACAATAAAAATGGCATTTGTACAGCTTCATGGCATATCAATGTTCCGGTGACAATGGCTGATTATACTCTTGGCGAGCCACTTGATTTCTCAAAGACTACATATTCTGAAAAATGTGATTTCAGCCCGTCAAAGGCAATGGAAAAGGGAACACCTGAATATGATTACTGGCAGCTCTGTATTAAAAATCTTGCTGAACAGCTTTCAAAACTTCAGGATGCCGGGGTACCTGTATTATTCCGTCCTCTTCATGAAGCAGACGGTAACTATTCAAACGGCGGTGTTTCATGGTTCTGGTGGGGCAAGGAAGGTCCTGAAGTATATAACAAACTCTGGAAATACCTTCAGACAGAACTTCAGGAAACATACGGAATTCACAACTTAATCTGGGAACAGAATCTTTATGCCTGGTCAGATGCCTCTGCTGAATGGTATTCAGGTGAGGACTGTGTTGATATCGTAGGCTATGACAAATACAATACACAGTACAATCGTCATGACGGCAACACAAGTGGTCCGAATCTCGATGCTGAATCAGGAATATTCTGGAAACTTTATGACACAGTAGATGGTAAAAAGATGGTTGCAATGCCTGAAAATGATACCATTCCGTCACTTGATAATATAACAATTGAAAAGGCTGGCTGGCTGTATTTCTGTCCTTGGTATGATGAAGAAAGCTCTCCTAAGTTCCTCTCAGGTGAAGATTATCAGAACCTTGATGAATTAAAGAAGATATATAAGAGCGACTACTGCATTACACTTTCAGAACTTCCGAAGGACTGGAAAAACTATGAGCTGTCGGACACACCCGGAGATTATGATTACATTCCCGGTGATATTGATGGCAATAAGTCTGTTAATATTGTTGATTTTATTTTACTTAAAAATTATCTCCTGAATATTGACTCTAAAAAGACAGATGCTCACGATACCAATGGTGACGGTAAAGTTAATGTTCTTGATTTAACTTTACTGAAAGAATACCTTGTTGGTGCTGATGTAAAGCTTTCATATCCAAACAAGTAAGTATATAATAAGTAACAGGTTCAGATTATTATTTCTGAACCTGTTTTATATTTTATGTCGTTTTAGTTTGAATTTTTTTAGTGGATTGTTCATTAAGGGTTGAATGATTCATTAAAATATGATAAGATAGTATCATAGCAATAAGGAGGGATCAGGGGATGAATCTTAAAATATTAGCTTTGCTTTCACTTCTCGCTTTGATGTCAGTGTCTGTGTCCGGTTGTGGTGCAAAGGACGAATCTTCTGTAGCTGCATCTGAACATACTGATTCGGCGAACGATGAACCGGCTGTATCGGGGGATTCTTCTGATAATCAGGAAAGTTCAGAAGGAGAGGATACAGAGAATTCAAAAGATGATGATACTTCTGCGGAAAAGCATACAATAAACAAGCGAATGTCTTCTGAAGAAATTTTTGATATACTTTATGGCAGCTGGATTTCCGACAATAATGAAGATGAACTGATTTTCAGTGCCGGAGTAGGTGATATAAGTTATAAAGCCGAACTGATTACAACCGAAGATTACGGATTTAGCCAGCTGGTTTCATATTTTGACGCAGCCCAGACCGATGATGGTATAAAAATCAGATTTATCACCGGAAGAGGCGGGGTAGGAAGCTGTAAAGAGCTGATTTTATCTGATGACGAAAAATCTATAATGTATAAAACCGGAATTCAGATAATCGATGATGAAATAAAGTACAACTATGTTTCCTTCAGAAAAAAATCTGATTTTGTCCTCCCTGAAACCGACAGTAAATGGAAGGGAAGTATCGGTGCTTTTCTGGGAGACAGTATTACAGAGGGCGTTAATACTTCTGAAGGAAAGGTCTACTGGAATTACCTTTCTGAAATGCTTGATCTTTCTGTGGCGGAGCCGTATGGGCTTGCCGGGTCATGTATTTCTTCGGTATCAGATATGGGAACAGGCATAATTCCGTTTGTTACAAGATACAAGGACATCAGAAAGGATGCAGATTTTATCGTAGTATTCGGCGGAACCAATGACTATGGATTTAATACGCCTCTTGGAACTGAAGAGGATACTTCGGATATATCATTTTACGGTGCATTGTATGAAATGCTTACAGGACTGAAAAAAGATCATCCTGATGCTGCCATTGTATTTATGACTCCTCTGCACAGAGTGGGATTCGGCGGGGTTGATTACGACCGTCAGCGGAATGATGCCGGGTATTCTCTCTATGATTACATTGATGCAATAAAAATTCAGTGTGCTAAACTTGAAATACCGGTTATAGATACTAACACGGTGTACGGACTAAATCCTTCCGATGAAGATGTAAAGGATAAATATCTTACCGACGGTCTCCACCCTAATGAAGAAGGCCACAGGATACTTGCTGAAAGGATAGCAAGCTGTTTTGATTCGATTTAATAATATTAATAAGGTTCGATATAGAATATACCTTCGTATTAACCTGTACTGCAATATGTTCATTTGAATCCTTAAGTGAGCTAAGATCATATGAAAAAATTATTTCTCTCGTTTTCTCAACGATAATTATATCATTTCAAGTATTTCGCCGATAGTTCTTGTTTCGTCCTCAATTCCTCTGAAGAGTACACGGCAGAGATAGTAATAGAAATATTCCATTTCTTTATCTGTAACAGCGTCTATTCTGTATTCGAAATTGAAATTAAGTCCGTTATCTTCAGGGCGGTGCATTACAGTCAGGTATAACGGCTGTGCAGCAACTCCGTTTGAATACCAGTAACTCTTGTAAGGAATGTCCGGCATTTCAGGAGTATCTTTAGTTATAGTGAGCGGCTGATATGTAAGTGATATACTTTCGTAGCTTGTTCCCGGCTGATACTTCCAGTACTGTCCTCTTTTCATAGTATATTCGATAGGATCATAGTTTGCGTGCCGGAATATTTTGTTCTGTTCTGTCTGAATAATTCTTATGCCGTCAAGGAAAGTGAGATCAGGTTCCATTATTGTTCTCAGCGGAAAGAAATGTATTCTTGTACCGCCGGAATATTTTTCTGACAGAGTTCCTCTTCTTGCAACACATGTTTTAAGTGAAACGTCTTTTTCATTATCATTGAATTTTGAAAGAACTGTTCTCATACCCATGAGAAGAAGGCTTGCCATAGATACTTTTTTTAGTTCACAGAATTTCATAAGTCGCATAGATGCCTCGTATTCCAGATGATAAACGGCAATAGAGGCTGTTGGGTCTTTTGATACAACCATTGCATAACGCTGATTCGGGTTATTGTTTTCACGCCTCTGTGTGAGAATTCTGCCCTGACCTGCAAAGTCGGTGTACATCGGCTCACTTTTCTGAATTTCTGATTTCCAGTATTCTTCATCCCTTATTTTTTCAGGAGAATCGGACTCATATGCAAGGTCTTTTTCCAGCTGTGGAATATAAGGTTTCACTGGAATCTGCTTTATTTCTGCTCCGTACTTCATTGTGCTGTATGTTTCAAGAACAGTTCTGCTGAATCCCACTATTGAACTTGAATCCATAGTCATATGATCAACTTTCATGTAAGTACCGTTGTATCCGTCAGGCATTTTTACCATAACAATTTTATTCATAGGTGAGTTGAATCTTTCAAAAGGAACTGATGTCCAGCGTTCCATTTCTTTTTTTACAGCATCTTCTTTCCAGTTTGAGAAGTCACGGAATTCTATATCACGGTCCTCATTAGGTACAATATACTGGTATACAGTTCCGTCCTCATCTTTTGTAAATCTCAGACGCATTGTATCAAATTTTTTATACGCCTCATAGATAGCTTTTTTCAGAATATTAAAATCAACGTCCTGTTTAACGTAAAGACCTGTTCCGATACATAACACCTGTTCCGGTGAATACTTAACTGTGTAATAATGCAGTCTCTGTGCAGCGCAAAGCGGATAGCATTTCATAAATGCACCATTGATATTAATTTCTTTCATTTTAAATTATCCTCCGTAATCATTTTAAATACTTTTCAAGAAAGTTTTTCATTCTTCTCTGACATTCTTCTGTATTCTCATAGTATGATGCACCATGTCCCGCATTTTCAACAAGATAGATTTCTTTTGGAGAATTACATGCTTTATAGTTCTGATCGCTCATATATGTTGGTACGAAATTATCTTCTTTTCCGTGAATAAACAATACAGGGAGTGTATTTGTTTTTAAAGCCTCAAGCGTTGAATAGTCCCTGAACCCGTAGCCGGCTTTTTTTCGGCACATTGAATCACTTATATCCATCACAGGAAAAGGCTTAAGGTGATAGTCTCTTTTAAGGATATGCGCAAATACATCATAAGGAGAAGTAAACGCACAGTCAGCAATTATTGCTTTTACGGAATCAGACAAATCAGTAAAGCCAGCTGTCATAAGGGCAGTAGTTGCACCCATTGACACACCGTAAAGTACAATTTCCTTTAATTTACTGAAACGGCTGTCAACATATTCAATCCACTTTCTACAGTCGTATCTGTCAAGTATTCCAAAGCCTATATATTTTCCCTCGCTTTTGCCGTGGCCTCTGTGGTCAACTATAAGACAGTCATAACCGAGATTATGGAAAAATACGGCTACTGATGCACAGTTTGTTATACCTGTTCCGGTGTATCCATGATTGCAGATTACAAGCTTGTTGCCGTCGTCTTCTGCCGGAAAGTAATCAGCATGAAGTGTTATTCCGTCACGTGCTTTTATCGTTATATGTTCAAGCTCCTGAGACTGCAGCCATTCACGGTTTGGAACTATGAATTTTTTATACTCCTCCCACTTTTCCATATCAGCCATTTCGCTGAGGTCAACCCTAAGAACATCCTGCCTTGGAATAGTTCTGTTAAAAAGCATTTTAGCTCCTGCAAAGCATGCAACAGTTCCGGCAGAGGCAATTCCTGCAAGAGCAATTCCTATACCCTTTATCATTATCATCAAACCTTTCTGTACATACACAATAACACCATAATTGCGGAGAATGTGATAACACTGTTATAAAATTCTGACCGCCAGTCATTTTTTGCTTTTTATATTATAACGCATTTTTGACTGGCGGTCAATATATTTTTTAACAAAGTTCTGTTGATTTTTTCAAGGAATTATGTTATAATAACACACAATTACGTAAAATATATATGTTGATTAAATATCTTTTCAAGTTGAAAAAGGAGTTTTGGTTTTAATGGAAAGAGAAAAATTTGGCTCGCGCTTAGGTTTTATTCTTGTTTCAGCCGGTTGTGCGATAGGTCTGGGAAATGTCTGGAAGTTTCCGTATATATGTGCACAGTATGGCGGGGGAGCGTTTATTTTACTTTATCTTGTCTTTCTTGGTATACTCGGTTATCCTATTCTTATCTCTGAATTCGCTGTCGGACGAGGAAGCAAAAAAAGTCTTATAAAGGCTTATGACATACTTGGTACGGAACAAAGCAGATTTCACCGAAGTAAATTTGTACCGCTGGCAGGAAATTATCTGCTTATGATGTTCTATACTATGGTTTGCGGCTGGATGATGAACTACAGTGTAAAAATGATGAGAGGAAAACTTGATGGTCTGGATGCCGGACAAATTTCACTTGCGTTTGAAAATATGCTCTACGGTACTGGAGAAATGATTTTTTTCACAGTTCTGACTATACTTCTGGGTTTTGGTATATGTGCCCTTGGACTGAATAACGGGGTTGAAAAGGTTACGAAAGTAATCATGATACTTCTTCTGATTCTTCTTTCTGTAATGGCAGTACATTCTCTTACACTTGAAAATGCCTCAGCCGGTATCAAATACTACCTGGTGCCGGATCTAAATAATCTCACAAAAAATGGTTTTGGGAGAACAGTATTTGAGGCTATGAGCCATGCGTTCTTCACACTTAGTGTAGGGATTGGATCAATGGAGATATTTGGTTCTTATCTTAATAATGACAGAAAACTAACTAATGAGGCACTGAGTATCACTCTTATTGATACTTTTATAGCACTGACTGCCGGATTTATTATTATTCCAGCCTGTGTATCATTTAATGTTCCTCTTGACTCCGGCCCGTCACTTCTCTTTATTTCGCTGCCAAATGTTTTCAACAGTATGAGAGGCGGCAGAATATGGGGTTCATGTTTTTTCATTTTCATGACATTTGCTGCAATGTCTACTGTAATTGCTGTATTTGAAAATATAATCGCAATGTGCATGGAGCAGTGGGAGATTTCAAGAAAGAAAGCAGTAATAATAAACATTCCAGTTATGATTTTGCTTTCAATGCCAGCTGTACTTGGATTTAATGTACTTAGCGGCATCAATCCGCTTGGAGAAGGAACAAACTTTCTTGACTTTGAAGATTTTCTTGTATCAAATAATATACTTCCTCTTGGCAGTATAGCAGTTATTCTGTTTTGTACCCATAAACACGGATGGGGCTGGGACAGATTTACGGAAGAAGTAAACAGAGGAAAAGGGTTTGGAATAGGCAATTGGGTTAAACCGTATATGACATGGATACTGCCTGTTATAGTTTCTGTAGTTTACCTTAAGGGATATTACGATTATTTCTCAGGAAAAAGTATTCCTTTGATGATTATATGGATGACAATTGCAGTTATCCTTCTTGGAATTATATTATTCTTTACTCTGCCGAAGAAAAATAAACCAGCTAAAAAATAAAAAAATCACGCATATCCAGAATAGTACATTGGATATGCGTGAAATTTTTTCATATACAAATCTTAAAAATTGGATCCGTTCCAGCCCCAGTCACGTGTAGCTTCGTACTTAACATATACCCTTGACTGATCAATAGCAAGTTCGTCGTTTATTATGCTGCAGATGGAACCTGTAAGCTTATTGAATGAAGCTGAGTCAGCTGAACCGAATACACTTACTTCAACCATAGCAGCTGGTGAATCGCTCCCTTTGAAATACAGATTTCTTTCAGGTTCGATTTCAACCATAAGCCAGCTTTCTGATTTACCAGGTATTGCAGTTATAGCCTGACCAAGAGCAGTTTTCAGAGCCATTTCCTTTTCTTTTGAAACAGCTGTGTTTGTCTTTACATTAATGAACGGCATGATATATCCTCCTTAGTATTCTGATTGTAATCAGAAAAATAATTCCAAGCTATATTTTATCATAAAAAATCAGTTAAATCAAGTGCTTAATCATCGATATTGACACTATATGTACTTCATGATATACTATAAATAAACAAAATTTTTCATATTATAAGGAGCTGGATTAAATGAACCTGAAATTTCATTTGCCTGATTTTGCAGTGCATTATCATTTTAACAGAGTATTTCTTGCAGTTTTGAAAGCATATCCGGAGTTTTTTCATGATGGTCTGGAGATAGCATCAGTTTACGGAACATTCCCTCAGTCACTGTGGAACGGTGGAAGAATAGTACAGGGTGTATTTGATAAAAATACAGTAAAAACCGTTGTCAGGGAGTTTGATAAACTAAACATTCCTCTTAGATTTACTTTTACTAACCCGGTCATTACTGAAGAAGATCTTAAGGATGATTTCTGTAATTATGTATTAAAAACTGCCAACAACGGAAAAAACGGAGTTATTGTTGTTTCACCGCTTCTTGAAGAGTACATAAGAACGAAGTATCCGGATTATAAAGTTACAAGTTCAACCTGCAAGAGAATTACAGACACAGAAAAATTAAACGAAGAATTTAATAAAAACTATGATATCGTTGTACTGGACTATGACTTTAATAATAGATTCGATGTGCTTGAAAAAATACCATATAAGGAAAAGTGCGAAATACTTGTAAACGCATGCTGTCAGCCTGGCTGTCCGAAACGTTTGCAGCACTACAGCGATATAGGCAGGATGCAGAAAGCACTGTGTTCATATCTGAAAACAAGTCAGAGAGTACCTTTTAATCCGGAAAAGTATGGCGCAAAAGATGAAAATTCTGATTACTGTCCGTATATGAAGTATGATTTTGCAGATGTAAAAGAACACAGAACACATATTACTCCACAGGACATTCTTGAAAAATACATTCCTATGGGATTCAATCAGTTTAAGATTGAAGGAAGAACCATTAACGCCTTTACTCTTGCTGAATACTATCTCTACTACATGGTTAAACCGGAATATCTTGATAAGGCACGAATGACTTTTTACTGCAATCTTATTAATAAAAATGTAATCTCCTCATCCTTCTAAAGAGGGAAGAGGAGAAAAAAATATCCCGTCAGCTTCTAATCAGCTGACGGGATATTTTTTATTTATTAATATATTAAGGTTAATGAATTATTCTGGAATCTTAACCATATCAGAAGCGTACTTGGAGATAATTTCTGCAAGCTTTTCGCCATTGATAAATTCGTCAAGTGATTTTTCATCCTTAACTTCTACATTGATAACAGCCTCTGTTGGGTACAGGAAGTCAACAACTGTATCTGTGATTGTTGCAACAGCATTGTTGTTGTTTTCCTGAGCAGTTACAGAAGCTCTGTAGAACTCAACCTTGATTGGCTTGAAGTCAACTGCGCTTATCTGTACAGCACAGAAACCAGTAGCATCTGCAATGTAATCTTCTGTCTTGTCAGTAAGTGCACTTGCGTTAATCTTAAGTGTATAAACCTGAGTTTCTTCATTAAAGAGAACATCAGTATTATTGTTTAATCTGTTCTTAGCTGAACCATCGTCCTTGAGCATATCCTGAATTTCGCTCTTTGCAGGGAATACAAAGTCAAACTGGCTCTTAATCTGCGGAATAGTTTCAGTCTGGAACTTTTCAAATTCAGCCTGCTGCTTTTCATACTTAGCCTTAGTAGCGTTTGCTTCTTCAATAAGAGCTTCAGCCTCAGCAACTAATCTGTCTGCTTCAGCAACTAATTCATCAGCTTCTTCCTTAGCAGCTTCTGCCTCTGCCTTAATATCTTCGCCTTCAGCAACTAATGCATCATATTCAGCTCTGACATCTTCATCAAGCATATCAGCAGATGTTACATCATACTTCTTAAGGAATTCGTCCTTCTTAGCTTCGAGTTCGTCTTTCTTAGCTTCACGTTCATTCTTCTTAGCTTCAAGATTTTCCTTCTTAGCTTCGAGATCAGCCTTTCTGTCTTC
>JAUNJJ010000263.1 GCA_030533325.1 Oscillospiraceae bacterium | reverse complement strand
AAATTTATAATCCGTGGAGCATAACTCAGTATATATCATATGCTTCGGAAGGAAATGAAATATCGTGTCAGTCATTCTGGATAAACACAAGTTCGAACAGCATAATACATCAGCTGATAGAAAACTCGGATTCAAATACAAAACAGAAGATAGAAACCCTGATAGCAGGCGGAAGTGTAAAGGCTTTAATAAACGAGAATTCAGTTTACTCAGATCTGGATGTAAACAAGGATGATATATGGAGTTTTCTGCTTTTTACAGGATATCTTAAGCAGATAAATTCAGAGTTTACAGAGGACGGAATAATTTCGGAAATGGTTATTCCGAATCTCGAAGTACGTGCAGAGTACAAACAGATAATTTTAAACTGGTTTGACGACATTGTAAAAAAAGAAAGAACCCCGGAACTTCTGGGATTTTTCCTTGATGGGAAACCGGAGGAGGCACAGAAGGAAATAAACCGCTGGCTGAGAAAGAGCATAAGTTTCCATGACTGTCTTGAAAACTTCTATCACGGATTTCTTTTGGGTGCGATAACCGGAAGTGACGAATATGAAATAAAATCCAACCGTGAAAACGGAAACGGAAGAACGGATATAACCATCTGCGAGTTTCAGACAAGGGAAACAGCGGTGATAATCGAAGTGAAGATAGCCGGTACTTTTAAAGAACTAAGCGACAGATGCGATGCAGCACTTGAACAGATCAGAACAAAAAAGTACGCAGAACAGCTCACGGATGACTGCTATCAGAAGGTAATGAGCTACGGAATAGCATTTTACGGAAAGACGTGCAGGGTGAAGATGGGGGAAACGGTTTATCAGAATGAAGAATAAGAAAAGCCACGTAAACTAAACATTTACGTGGCTTGATTATTTTGCGGGGTGAATTACTGAATCTCAGCAAAATACAGTTTCATTTATAGTAGAACCAACGACCTGAAGTTATGAACCTGACAGGGAAAATATTACAGCCCGGAACTTCTGTGACCTCATAATATTCTTGCATACATGGATTATCTGTGATAAAATAATATAAGACTATTTACAGTGCAAGAGATACAATTATGCAAGAGATAAGAAGATTTTTACTGAAAGATTATGTCTATAAAGAAGTTTATAGAGTTTTGACGTATACTTTGCCTGAAAAACGTTTTGAGTTCTATATACACGAAGGGCATCCTGATACTCATTATCCGCCCTTTGTAAAAGAAGCATGGGTGCGGGAATTTAGGATTTATATTAATGAAAAAATTACATGAGGTGAAGGTATGAAAGAAAAAACAAGAATGATTTTAAGTGTAGCTGGTATTTTTATAACTGGTCTGTCTGTGCTGGGATTAAAGTATTATGACCGTCATAAGCATGACAAGGATATAGCTTTTGCATCAGATGCGGCTGAAAGGTACATCAGCGAAAAATACGGCTTTGAGGCGGAAAGCTTTGGTCAGAATGGTGACGGATTGTATCCTGCATATTTTGACGGGGATGAATATATGGTGTCGTTTAAAGCAGTGTATAAAAGCAGAGATTTCCATGTTGTTTTTGAAAAGCAGGGGGATGAGACGGCCTGCTATGATGATTATCAATGGGAAGATATATATTCTGCGGCAGAAAAATATGCTGGTGAGAATTTTCCGAACGGAAGAATTATGGACATGAGGTTTGGCTGTTCGGATACATGTTATTATTATCTTATGGACAAGGACAGCTTTTTTGACGGCGAAAACATAACTGATGTTCTGAAAAAATGTCATGGTCAGCTTAAAATGGCATTTTACGATACAAAGTTTTCGCATTCGGAGATAGAAAAGATTATTCCGACCGATAGGATCGCTGTTGAATTTGCTTCTTTTGATACAAAGGAGTGTCTGGACGAATATTATAAAAACAGAAAAGATTACTATGTATATTCTGATTTTTATCTGGAACTGGAAAAATATGCTCCGTACATAACAGACTATATTAAAACTGAGAAAGACAATATAAGCGGTTATGACATCACCATTCTGGAAAATGACGAGTTTCAGTATGCCTATTTCCCAGTTGAACCGCGAAAGCTTGTAACGCGGGTGGATATAACCGCTGAACCCGTGGAAAAAAGCAGGCTGACGGAGGTGTTTACAAGGTACGGTGAGGAAAGATCATTAGGCAGGCCGATTTCAGGTGAGTATTATTTTGACAGTATGTACGGCGACGTATGGGTATATTATCCGATGGAAAAGCTTAAGGAGTATGATATTAACAATGTCGGACTTGCGTGGTTCAGTAGCGGAGGAATGTCAAATAACCGTGATATAGAAAAGGCACAGATATGCGGAGATTACGCTGTATTTAATATGCCGTTCGGTGAGAATTATTTTATGCTGGTGGATACAAGCGGTCTGGAAGAGTATGTTCTGGATTATGACAAATAATCGGGTTGATGCAGGAAACCGGATTTGGGAAAATTAAGACAGTGTTTTTTATTGACCGGGCGTCGTAATTGTGATAAGATATAGATGACAGAAACCGAGAGAAAGGAGAAACAAAATGCCTGATAAGAAACCAGTGCCTGTAGGCGTGGAAGA
>JAUNJJ010000262.1 GCA_030533325.1 Oscillospiraceae bacterium | reverse complement strand
TGAAAATTCTCAAATTTTTTTCATTTTTCTATTGACAAAATTATAGTTGGCTCCTTAATTAATGTATTTTTGAATAAGGTATTATTTTTATTATTTAACCTTGCGCATTCGGACATCTGTTGCGTTCGTTTATTATATTTAATATTACACTTAATTTATATTAATTTCAATGTGCTTTTTAACCAAATTAATTAATTAACTTTTCAATCATTTGTACAAAAACAGTAATTGACGATATAAAAATGATATGCTATAATCATAAAAGCAAAAGGATGTGGGTAATATGAAAAGAAACAGAAGACTTGGTGTATTTATCGCTGAAGTATGGCTTCCTCCTGCTAAAAATGTCATTCAGGGGATATTTGACCGGGCAGCGCCGAAGGGATTTGATATTCTTGTTTTTACACATTTTTCAAATATGAACGGAAGTCATTTTCAGATTATGGGCGAGGAAAATATTTATAATCTTGCCGGATATGCAGAACTTGATGCCGCTGTTATTGTTGGCAACAGATATCAGAGAAAGGAACTTGTTTCTGATATAGAAAAACTGTTACTGGAATGCGGAGTGCCGGCAGTTGCCTGTGAATACAGCAGCACTGTTTTTCCTTCAGTTTATTTTGATGACCGTAAAAATTTCTGCACTCTTACAGAACACCTTATAAATGCTCATCAATGTCGTGACATCATATGTCTGACGGGACCTGAAAACTGGATACAGAGTGAACAGCGTCTCAGGGGATACTGCGATGCCTGTGAAAAAGCGGGGATGAAAATTAAATCTGACAATATAATCTACGGTGATTTCTGGCTTTATTCTGCTGAAAAACTTGCAGGTGAAATAATCAGTGGCAAGAGGAAGAGACCGGAAGCGGTAGTCTGTGCAAACGATATAATGGCAATCTCTCTTATAACTCACCTTATCAAAGCCGGAATCAGAATTCCCGATGATATCAGGGTGTGCGGTCATGACGGCACCCAATACTCAGATATGTGTGCTCCCTCACTTACTACACTCTCCAATTCCGAATATGACCTTGGAGCTGATGCTGCAGCAGAGCTCCTTAAGATACTCAGTATACCTGTTTCGGAGGATTTTGAACGGAGGAGCGAAGTCAGGGTTGGTGACAGCTGCGGATGCGGAAGAAAAAAGGAATATATTGCAGAATACAACTCGAATATTTTTCTGGCAGATTATATTAACAATCAGATATCCCAGAGCACACTTCCTTCAGAAATAAACCGCAGTGAAAACATAAGCGACTTTATACGTGCTGTTGAAAGACATAACGAAATTTTCATTGTACCATACAGATATTATCTCTGTTTGTGTGAAGACTGGGCAGGAGAAGATACATATTACAGAAAAAGCGGATATCCGGAATACATGCATCAGATACTTGGAATGAGGGCTTACTGGACTTCAGATATGGAGGAACATATTTTCAGAACAGATGATATCATCCCATGTCTGTCAGAAGAACATTCACCGGAAATGTATATACTGACTCCGCTCAACTATGGTGACAGATTTTTCGGTTACAGTGTACTTCAGTACGAGAATGCAGAAACAGCTTTTCATCATCTTTACAGGCAGCACAGTACCATACTCTGCAGTGCACTCGAAAATATAAGAATATATCAAAACTATATGAAACTCAGGCAAAAACTTGACATATACCTATCAAGGGATGAGATGACCGGCCTTTACAATAAGAAAGGTATATTTGATTATTTTAAAAAAAATCCGCCTGCAGGACAAACAAATTCTGTCAGTGCAGTTTTGATGTGTATTGAAAATTATGGAGGTATCATCGGCAAATACGGAGAAAATGTTTCCCGTCGGCTAAACGCCATATTTGTTCAGTCAATAAACAGTTTTCTTGGAACTGACGGAATGTGCGGCATTATAAAAGGCAGAGTCTTTTCAGTATTTCCCGGCAGTAATACTGATCCGGAAACGTTCTGCGGAAGAGTTCAGGATCGTTTTGACGAACTTGTCAGATCAATACCGGAAGTCAATGGAGAGATAAGTATATACTGTGATGCAGAAACCATATTTTTTAACGGGAACGAGGACTTTGAACATAAACTTGAAGAGTTTATTTCGATGGCTGAAAAATATGAAAATGAAAATACAGAAAACCCGTATTCCGCAAAGCTTAAGAAACTGCACCGCGATATTTACAGACATCCGGAGATAAGATTCAATATTTCGGATGCTGCAGCACAGATAGGAATCAGCAATTCGCATTTTCAGAGACTATACCTTGAACAGTTCGGGATTAGCTGCAAAAGGGATATGATAAAAGCAAAGACAGCAAAAGCAAAGGAACTTCTTGTGTCCACAGAACTCTCTGTATATGAAATATCTGAAAAATGTGGGTACGATTCTCCGACTCACTTTATGAAACAGTTTAAGTCTGAGACCGGAATGACTGCACTGCAGTACAGGAGAGGTCATTCATAAAATGTACGAACCTATGGGAAGATACTGATTGATTAATACCTGAAAATATGCTATACTAAACAATATATAAAAGCCTGATAAATAATGATATGAAAAAAGGG
>JAUNJJ010000098.1 GCA_030533325.1 Oscillospiraceae bacterium | reverse complement strand
GTTGATATTGAATTGCCCGATCCCAAAGACAGGGTTTTCTATGAAGTCACAATCGAAGGAAGAAAAAAAGAGAATACCAGACTCGTTACAGGAAATATAAAGCATTTTCCGGAAAAGACCTTTGTAGTTACACCACGACAAATGCTTGATATAATTATAAATGATACAGAATAAATTACAGCAACTAATTATCAACAATTAACATATTATCTAAACCATTATTCGAATCTGTTTTTTCTTATTTTCAATATTTTTATGAAAAAATCATTCTCGTAATGCTTGTTTTTCTTTAAATAAATATGATATAATAAAGTCAACAGAACATTATTTCAAAGGAAGTGACCTTATATGAGTGAAAAAAAAAACAGATAAACTATGCTGTGGCCTGTGTAATAGAATTCGCAAAGAAAAACAACCTTTCAGTAAAGGACGCCTTTCAGTTTTTATATGAATACAAGGCCATTGAATTCATCAAGGAAAACTATGAAATAGAACATACGCTTTCACTAGATGACGCACTGGAAGATATGATGCTGATTTGTCAGAATAACAGAGGATATCTATGATTCTCTACCATGGAACTAACATAGAAATTGATAACATTGACCTAAATAAATGCAGACAGTTTAAAGCAGGTGTTATCAAATGACCATTCAGGAACAACTTACAGAATACAGTATACAGGATATAATTGATTACATTGTTACAGAAGATGGAATAGAATATGATCTGGCGATGCAAAAATTCTTTTCTTCTGAAACATTTGAAAAACTGATGGATACTCAGACAGAACTTTATCGTGAAAGTTCTGCTTATATTTACAGTCTTTACTGTGATGAAGTTCAAAACGGCCGTTTCATTCAAAATGAAATATAGGCTGCTGAAACTGTTATTATCCGCAAGAAGTCTGGCCGCATTGCTGTATCCCTCATCATCAGAAACTGTTCAGGGACTGGTTGTTTAAAAGGTCACTCCATCTCCACTCTTAACTTTTTTATTGTATTTTAACACAAATAAAGTTTAAAGTCAAATTTTATGTTGAGATTAATTTCCCTCTCCCGTATTCTATACATTTCCGGCTGAAAATTCTCACTGTTTCAGGTTCCGAAGGGAAAAAAATATGAGGATAGCCGGCTGTAATATTATCTCTGTTCACTATCGCCTTCCATGATTTTCCGTTTGGCTTTACCGCAGTAAATGAACTGCCGTTTTCCGTTGAATCCGAATAGTGAAACTCATGTGCTTTCAGTTTCATTCCTTTCCGGCTGATAACTGTATCCTCATCAGATGCAACCGTTATATATCCGAATCTGCAAAGTTTCTCCCCTAATTCAGATGTCCCGTCAAGAATACCAGCAGTTCTGAAAAAATCACCGTTTTTATCATATATTCCTTTCTGCAGGTACATAAAACCTCCGCATTCTGCAAACACGGGTATTCCTTTGAAAACTTCATTCTTAAGGCTTTCGATAAAAGAATGATTGGATGACAGTTTTTCAAGATACAGCTCCGGATAACCGCCGCCAAAATACAGCCCGTCAAGGTTATCAGGGAGTTTTTCATCATCAGTCGGAGAAAAATAAACAAGCTCTGCCCCTGACTGCTCCAGCATATCGAGATTTTCTTCATAATAAAAGCAGAAAGCTTTGTCTCTGGCAATTCCAAGCCTGTATGAACCTTCAGGTTTTATTTTTTCATCATTATATTCAAGGGATTCTGCAGAAGCAGCGATATTCAGTATCAGGTCTATATCAAGTGTTTCAGCAGCCTTTTCCCCGAGTGTCTGAACAATCTCAGACAGATTATCCGTTTCTGCAGCCGTCATCAGTCCAAGGTGCCTGCTTCTGAGTGTGACACCCTCAAGTTCCGGAAGATAACCGCATACCTTTATGTTTGTTTCAGATTCAATTATTTCTCTGTAATAACTGTACATCGATGGTTTTATCCTGTTCAGAATTACACCTTTTATATTGTTGTTTTCCCTGAATTCAAGATAGCCTTTAACTATTGCAGCTGCTGAAACGCCCATATTCTGAGGGTTGAGTATCAGAATAACCGGTGTACCGGTAAGAGAGGCAACTGTGTATGCGCTTGCCTCTGAGCTCTTACCGATTCCGTCATAGAAACCCATTGCGCCTTCAATTATGGAAATATCTGAATCCGAAGAATGTTCGGCTATTGTTCTCAGAAGCATTTTTTTATCCGAAAAGAAGGCATCAGTATGATAGGTTTTTCTCTGAGTAATAAATGAATGAAACATAGGATCAATATAATCCGGACCGCTCTTAAAGCTCTGAACGGTCATTTTTTTTTGTCTGAGAGCAGAAAGCAGCGACAACATCATTGTAGTTTTCCCGCAGTTGCTGCCTGTTGCACTTATCATTACCCTTGGCACAGAAATCTTTTTCATCATGACAGACCTTCCTTATTTATAACATTCATCATAATTATACTATATCAGTGAAATAACGGTCAAGGGACAATTTATATCCGCAGTCTTTCCTTTATCAAATCCGGTTACATAACCATGTCCGTTGGAAACATGCCAATCATAAAAATTCTTTTCAGGAAATGCCAGTGCTTCCATAACTGACATTATCACCCCTCCGTGAACAACAAGGGAAATAACTTCATCGTCCGGACAGGAAGCAATAAGTTTTATAAATCCGTCCGTACATCTCTGTCGAAATTCAAAGGGATCATCCCCACCAGGAAATCTGCCTTTTCCATCTGATTCAATCCAATTCTGATATTCGGGGGTGTCTGAAAGCTCCATGTAGTTTTTTCCTTCAAAAATCCCAAAACTGCATTCTCTGAATTCTTCACATATCCGGTAATTTTTCCCCGGATATATTATTTCAGCGGTTTGTTTGCATCTTTTCATCGGACTTGATACAAGTATGCTGCAGTCAGGGTATTTTATTTTTTTTAATTCATGAATTCCTTCATCACAGAGAACCTCATCAGTAACACCAATATATTTTTTTGATTTGTTCCCTTCAGTCATTCCATGGCGAATAAAGTTTATTATCATAGTTAAAGCTCCGTTATTGTTTGATTATATCTGTTCCCCTACCTTCTTCTGTCTATTCCGTTTTGCCGGTAATACGCCCGCTTGTCTTCGTACATCAGATGTTCTGATTTTGAAAGAATGGTATCAATATTCTCATCCGTTGTTTTGCTCCATACTGCACCAATCGCCAGTACTACATTATTTTCAGCTGATATATTTCTTAGCTTTTCAGTTTTCTCAGTCAGTTCATTTTCATTTATACCAGGACAGACTGCAATCATTTCATCTCCGCCTACCCTGAATAAACCATATTCTCCGAACACTTCTCTTAAACAATCACCTGCACGAAGAATCAGATTATCACCTGCAAGATGACCTTCTGTATCATTCACCTTCTTAAGTCCGGTAATATCGCAGTATACAAAACCAAGACTGCTATCAGTTTCTAAATTTTCTATATATTTTACCAGACCAAATCTGTTTCCAAGTTTTGTAAGCTGATCCATATAGCTCATCTGGTTGAGCTGTTTTAAAATATTTCTGCGCTTAAGGCATGATACTATAAAGTGACCAACAAGCCTTAGTATATTTTCAGTGTATTCAAGAGATTCCCCATGTGGATTATCAATGCCGTAAAATCCGATTGTATTATTCTCATCAATTAACGGGACGACGGCAACTGAATGTATATCCTGCATTTTAAGAACACTGTACTGGATAGGGTCGCGTTCTTTTATTAGTTCTATATCCTCAATTGCAATTTTCCTGCCTTCGCTGAAATATCTGTACCATTTTTTACAGGTTTCAGGCGGCAGATTCTGAAGATTTTCAATTTCAGGGGTAACACCTTCGGCAACCCACTCATATGTATTGTCATCTCCGCCGCTTTCATTTTTTTCAATTATATAGGTTCTCTCACCATTAAGTGCTTTTCCAAGATATTCAAGTATGATATTAATTGATTCGTCAGGAGTGTCAGCTTTAAGTGCAAGTCTCATTCCTTCATTTGCAAGAGCTTCATAATTCTGCTGTTCAAGAAACATACGATATTTTTGTTCCTGAAGGCTGTTGTCAATGGCTATTTCCATTCTGAGACGACAATTATCATCTGTAATAAGCGTATCCTTTACATGAAAATATCGTTTCAGAACAGGGTTGTAACAGTACCATTCAACAAACTTTCCTTCACAAAGCCGGTGATTATTGCATCCCGCACACGGCATCTTGTTGTTTTTCAGAATTTCATAGCATTTTTTCCTTTCAAGTTCATCAAGGGATTTCAGATTGTAAAGACTCAGCGTTTTTTTATTCATATACACTAAATCGTATGTATCCATATCTGCTACATAAACGCATTCCTTAAGTTCATCAAAAAATTCCCATATCTTTTCCATATATCAACCGTCCTTTCATTTTTGTCATTACGATACAAAGTGATATAATAATAATACCATATTTTTAGGCTGAAATCAACAAAATTTATCTCAAAAAAACGAAGAGAACCTGTAAACCACACAATTTTTTCTTCTTATATTGGATTCAGGGCTGCTGTATATTTTCATGGAATAAAAAACTCAGATAATTCATTACTATGATTTCTTAATTCATTTATTAATTTCGCACGATTTCCATTGATTTTCTATCAAAAATCGTATATAATATAATTAGAAAAATAATAAGGAGGGTTTAGTATGGTTGTTACAGCTACTGAATTTAAAACTAACTTTGGAAAATACCTTGATCTTATTGCACACGAAGATATCTTTATTACTAAAAATGGAAAAACTATTGCAAAGGTTGTAAATCCACATGTGTCTGCCGTTGATTCTATCCGCGGAATACTGAACGGTATATCAGATGATATTAATCCTGATTCTTTGAGAGAGGAGCGCCTTTCCCGATATGAAGAGGATAATGATTGACACTAATATAATAATTGATGTTCTTCTGGAACGGGAACCATTTGTCGAAGCTTCATATAAACTGTTGTCCATGTGTGAAGAACACAAGATAGATGGATTTATATCAGCATCTGCGATAACTGACATATACTATCTTGTGAGAAAATACACACATAACACGGAACTTGCTTATAATGCGATTGGCAAGATACTTGAAATCGTAAAAATATGCAGCGTAACAAATGAAAAAATACTTACTGCTTTTCAAAGAAAATCAAAAGATTTTGAAGATTGTCTTGTTGCTGTATGTGCAAAATCAATACACTGTAATTATGTCGTTACAAGAAATATAAAAGATTTTGAAAACCTTGATATTCCGGCTATCACACCTACTGAATTCATGAGAAATATATAACAGATGCGGAGAAAGAAAACCTATACAGGCTCCCTTTCTCCGCTTTTATTATACCTATCAGAATTTATCAATAACGTGTGAAATAAACTGTCTGAGCCTTGCAAGGTCTGTAAGCATTACTTTACCGTCAAAATCCACATCCGCAGTTTTCTGCTGTGCTTCTGTAAGTTCAGTATCGCCTGTAATTGCAATCGACAGGACCGTAATATCGGTAACATCAATTTTTCCGTCAAGATTTACGTCACCTGTCTTTCCGGAGTCAGTCTGCCCGCTAAGTGATGAGAGAAATGAAACTACCCATGAAAGTGACGCATTACCACAGAGTGATGCGGAATTGGTTGACCATGATTCTGCACTGTCAACAAAGCATCTTTGAGAATAATTGCCGTTTAACCCGGGAACAAAACCAAGCGCCCTTACATACTGATCCTGAAGTCCTGCATTTGGTCCGCTTGAAACAACGCCGTCCGGAGCAGAAGGAAAAACAGGATCCAGTTCATGTGCCCAGTTAAGATTACGGGGATTATTTACGGTATATGAACCGTATCCTGTTATATATGAAAAGGAAAGAGGATTTGTGCCAAGAAGATAATCCATTGCTGCAGTTACACCATCAAGATATTTCGAATCCTTTGTTCTGTAATATGCATATGCCATTACAACTGCATTGTTAAGAACCATTGAATTTGAATCGTAATCATATCCATCAGTTATTATCTCAGGAAAAACAGTAGAATGCTCTGTATAATCAACTTTGTGCTGAAGAGGAACACCATAACCCTGTTCTTCTATGACATCAGCATATGCATCAGCTGCTTTAACAAGCGAACTGTCCATCTTCTCACACACCGATTCAGAAAGAATATCCCGGTGAAGTTCAAGAGTAAGCGTCCCTGCAGCAGCTGTATTTTTCCAGTTAAATGATGTAAGTGATTCTCCGTTTTTCCCACTGTCAGCCAGGCCCAGATTAATGCTGAATGCCCTGTCATCCGGTATTTCGTAAGCTGAAAGTCTTTTAAAATATCTGTCAGCATCTGCATCTTCCATAACCTTTGCGGATACATATAATTCACATGCTGCCCAGTAAGCCTCATCCCTTACATCAGTGTCTCCATAGGCAAGACCGCTCATTTTTTGATACTCAGGTGCAAACAGAGATTTTTTATTAATTTCTTCGTTAGCACAGCTGCAGTCAAAATACGGATGCATTGTTTCCGTCAAATCAGGTTCATAGTAGTTCTTCTCATATGCCTCAAACGCATTCTTTGCCGCATCAAGATATTTTTTCGCTTTTTCTTCATCATACGGTTTCCAGAGTCGTGCAGCCTGTGCAGCACATGCGGCATAATTAAGTGTGGCTGCAAACGTAGGAGGCTTTATAATCCGTACTGTGTTGTCATATGTCAACTGACGTTCCGGAAAATCCGGCATTATATAATTCTGAACCTTATGGTACACCATCCCTGCATATTTTCCCCATGTCGGTTCATCTTCCTTTACCACCATTTCTGACATCCAGTCAAGTTCATATGCTGCTTCATCAAGGATATCCGGTACACCGTTGCCGTTTTCAGGATTCAGAACTGTTCCTGAGCCGTCAGTAAATATATCGTCTTCTCCATTCAGCAAAGCATTCTCGTACATATTCTGAAGTGTCCACACAGCAAGTCCGCTGTTTACAACGTATTTTCCCTGGTCACCTGTATCACACCAGCCACCGCTTACATCCACCGTTGAAGAAGCATATGTTTCTGATGCTTCTTCTTTTGAAATATATTCATCCTTCCACTCAGTCTGTACATATGCTATATCCTTCATCTGACTGCCGCTGCGGGCAAGAAGACTTTTTTCACCGGATGAAATATACTGTTCCTCAATATCGGCAGAGGTACGATTCTGGTAAAAATAGTTCACAGAATCTGTAAGCAGGCTGTGATTTTTTTCTGAATAAATATCATTTCCGATTCTGAAATTAAAAGATCTGTGTTCACCAGCCCTGATATAGTAGGTGCCTTCCCTGTTAAATTCACTGAAATCAATCTTAAAAACCTTGTCTCCCGAATCCTTGTCCTTTACAGCACTGCCTGTTTTCCCTGAAAATACAGTCTCGTCAGTAGCTGCATCCACTACTTCAAAATTATATGTTTGCTCATCAAGGTCAGTTCTCTCAGCATGATAAAGAATATCACCCGCATTGTCACTGAGCACAGCGGTCTTCCGGGAATCTTTCAGATATCCAAGCTGATTTACTGAAATATAATTATTTTCAAGGCCGCTTAATCCACGGCTTACCTCGCCAAATGATCCCCCGGTTCCACCACACTCATCGCATGAGGTGCATTCTATGGATATCTCGTCAAACCAGAGTTCATCCCCGTCCAGAGCATTACCCTCATACTCTGTTCCTTCAGCATACTGAAATCTCCATTCAGCACCTTCTATGTCCTGTACCGGTGTAAACTCACCTGAAAAATCCTGCCATTCAGATGTAAGCTTTGCTGCTCTTCCCCACTGTCCACCGTTATGCGGTCCGTTTTCCATTTTATTCTCATTCAGAACAAAGTACTCTTCATCACCCTTTAAATTACCTATCGCCGAGAGAAGCTCCATTCCGTCTCTTCCGGATTTGACACGGAAAGATACTTTGTAGGTATGACCGGCTTTAAAACTCAGATTTTTGTGTCTGAACTGAAGATCCCAGGCTTCCCCGTCCATTCCACGGGCATTTATTATCGTAATATGTACAGCTCCGTCCTCAATTGCAAAAAACTGCTTTGCCGGTGATGACTCTGCAGTACGCCATGGAAGCATCTTGTAATCAAATGATGTTTCACCAAGAAGCTCACCTGCATTAATCCGTGTCAGCGGCATACAGGCAGCAGTACCTGAAAACATAACAATCGCCGATACAAATGCTATTGCTTTTTTCAAATATTTTCTTTCCATTTTCATTCCTCCGTTTCTTATTGTTCTTTTATACATTAGTATTTTAGCATAATTTTTATATTTTTTCAACAGAAATTTTTCACAATAACATTTTTAGGTTTTTATAAAGTATCTTTTTTATTCAGGACATCTACAATTCATGAGACTACGGAACCTACAGTCAGCGGTAAGTCCGACTTCAGATCAACCGCCTCCATAATTTGTAATTTCCCACCGACCTCCGTCTTTTCTTACAAGTGTCCATGACCAGCGTATTGTCGAATTCCGCGCATACATCCCCTTGTCATAAAACGGACTGATATATATCGATGATTCAAAAACTATAACTTCATCCGCTCCATGTATTCTCAGCAGACTAGCATTATTTTCTGTTACATCATCCCCTGCATACCTAAGTTTAGTCAGATTACATTTATCCCAGTATTCATCAAAAAATTCCTTTACTACTTCAGCCGCGGATTCTACATCTTCCTGACTGTAATACTCAGACCCGTCAAAAATAACTCTCGTCGGCATGTAATATGAAAAATAAAATCTCATCACAGACACCAGAATGATAATAGTTAAAATACCACCTATAGTTCTTTTCATTGTTTACCTCCGTTACAACCTTTTTCTGAATTACTTTGCAATGTTTTTCAGTTGTACTGTTCATTGCTTCCCTGTGATTATATAATATCATCCCGATATGTCTTTTATATCTCCTTTTTATCACAGAGTACATGTAACGGAGTTGAATTCATTTTATAATCCCCCAGTCAGCTTCGCTGACAGCCCCCTTTTCAAGGGAGCAATAATTACTGCGCCAGGGGGTCAGTTACGGGACACTATAAGTATTCTTCATCAATTTTTTACAAAGATTTTTCTTCACATCACATATATGAACAGCCCTGCGGTTTTTTTATCTGCAGGGCTGTCCAGAAAAAACACAGTGACCGGTTATTACCTTACACGTTCTTTCTCTGTGGTCACTTTATTTTATCCGGCAATACACTATGTATCACCATATAAACTGTAAAATTCATGATAAATCTTTTTTAACCCCGCATATTTGTCAGATGTTCTTATCCCGTAAATCTCTTCACAGCTATATGGCAGATTCGGAAGATTATCCCGGAGAACAAGTACAAAATAGTTATCTGATTTCTGTACAGCTGAAGCAAATTCTTCAGTTACAACAAAATGATTTCCTTCATCAACAAAAATAATACTTCCCGGATTTTTTTCAATTCTGTACTGCCAGTCATCTTCAGAAGCTACAACAAGCGGACATTCTGAGATAACAGAAATTCCACTGCTTTCACCTGCTCTCTGAAAATTCTGGAGCATTTCTATCAACGTAGTTTTTCCTGTAGCACTGTCACCGCGTACAACAGTAATATTTCTCTTTATCTCAAACTGATATTTCAGTCTTTTATTTTCTACAGTAATATTGTATCTGCCTTTCACTATATCACCCCTGAAGAAAATCCGTCGCAGCATCAAGATATTCGGAATAATTATTTACAATTCTTCCATCATTAAGAATATGAGCACTAAAATCAATTCCTTCAAAACTCATTATATTGTGAAGAGAAATTGTAAGTTCTTTTTCTTCTGATATTCTCACTATCCATTTCGCACAGTTATCTCCGCCTGCACTTGCATTAAATACTTTACCTGTTTCATCAAATGCCATTAAAATCAGTGTTTTTACCCCTCCGGAAAGCTGTAGCGGTGAAATTCCTCCAAGAACAGGACTGTCAATAGCACGAGCTGAGAGAACCGTTGATTTATCGATATCCTTTATCATCTCAACTGACAGCTGTGAAGTAATCCAGTCATCTTCATACTGATTCGCAAAATAGAGCGGTGGATTATATATTTCTCCCGGCATTTCACCGAAATATATTTTTAACATACTATATTTCACCTCTGATTTTTTCAATAATTCCAATAACTTAGTAATCGAAACCTTGTAGTTTACTTAAATATATCAAACAATCCTCTCAATCTGCCCGCAAATCAAATCGGACAGCAAATCAAGTCTCTGTTGCTCTGCATGTATTGATTCATGCTGTTTCAGGCGAAAACCTTTCATGTTGATCAGGTCATTCCGTATCTCATCAGTCATAACACCACGCGCAGTAGAAATGAAATCAGCACCGAAGGCAGGTCTGCATCTTCTTATATACCATTCCGGATTTTTCAGCTGGTCAGTGTCCAGATCAAAACACAGTGACCGGTTATTGTCAAAAACCGGAGCTGCTCCGACAAGCTTCATACTTTCGTTATCTGCCAGCATTCCAAAATTTCCGTAATGTCTGTCAATATTAAGTATAAGTGCATCGAGTATACACATTCTTCTGAAAAAATCCCCGTTTCCTGATTTTTCGTAATAGTTCAGAAGTTCGGAAACAGTTTTTCTTTCTCTAAAAATTCCTGCAGCTTTTACAAATCCGTATTTTTCACTTGTGAAAAGCCTGCATTTACTTATAAGTTTACCATGCAGAAATGAAAGCTCATAGCGGACTGATTCCGGACAGATTATTTCAGCAACCTGAGACGCAAGGAACTCTGAAAGCGGTTCAACTTCAAAAGTACTGCTTCCGCTCTTGCACAGAAAAATGTCCCCCTTCTCCCTTATCCAGCATTTTGCGTAGTAACCGTCAGTTCCGAATTCAGGAGAAGTACTTGAAAACTCCGTTCCCCCGTCAAATCCGTCAAATGCTGTATGAGCAGCTACTTCATCAAATTCATTCGTATACAGAGATACATCATTCCAGCTTAAACTGCTCTGTTCTTCCTTAACCCAGAAAGTATCATTAAGTGAAAGCGAATGAGTCACTCTCAGAAAACCTTCTGTATCACTGCAGCCGTAACGTTCAAACAGCATTTCCATATGCTTTCTGTGCTTAGGTGCCTTTCTGCCTTCAATAAACGAATACAGATCAGCATATCCCCAGGGTCTCAGTTCGGTAAACCACTTCTTCTCAGTCAGATGCACTTCATCGAACTCATCATAGCTGCTTTCAAAAGAAAGCCACGGTTCATCTTTGTTCATAAGAATATAATTCATTTTATTGCCTCTGGCTCTGTGCCTCATTCCCTCTCTGAATATTTTTATTCCATAATCATATTCTTCAGTAAAATGAAGTCAGCTATATTTATCAGTTCATCTTCATTAATATCCGCATTTTTCTTCTGATCATCCGAAAGCTCTGAAATACCAAGCAAATACTTCTGAAGAATCACAAAATCAGCTGAATTTACCGCTCCGTCATCATTCACATCTCCGGTAACAGGTTCTGCAGGAACCGGTTCATCCGGAGGAGTTTCCGGACTTCCTCCAAGCCAGGTTTTAAGCTGCTCAGCCCAGTAATGACCCATGAGCTTATAACCTGTGTCATTTGGGTGAACACCGTCCTTGAGCTGTGTCTTTACGTCATCAACTACTCCGTTTATTTCACCGAGAAAAATATTATTAACGCCGTTTTCCTGCTTTTTCTTTACAAGTGCTCTTACCTGTTCGTTATAACTGTCAGTCTGCTTCTGTACAGCCTGTTCTGCTTCCTCATCAGAATATTCTACCGTCCAGTCAGCTGAATGTCTGTAGTTTGAAAACCACGGATACACTTCTTCCCTGTTCGGCTCAAGATTCGGAATTGTCGTTACGAACAATGCGCTGTCATCAGAGATATTTTCAAGTATGTATGTAACAAGTGTATCGAGACGTTCACCGGCCTTATCAATCTCATGATTGTCAATTACATCATTAGTACCTATCTGAAGGATAACTATATCAGGATTGTACTCTGAAAGATAATTTCCTGACGTTATCGTCTCTCTTATACCGTTTCTTCCGCTGTATTCCTCAATCGCATATCCGCTGTAACCGCAGTGAGCCGCATCATAGGAGAACTTTTCACCTGTTTCGGCATCGGTATACTCCGCATCTCCCCACGACCAGTTCGGACCAACCATATCAATGGTGTAACCAACGTCAGTAAGTTCCCTGTACATAAACTTTCTGTACGAACCATCAGTTCCGTAACCGTCTGTTATGGAGTCACCAATTGACAAAATGGTCACTGTATCCTCTTCTGCTGAAACAATGCCGTTCCAGCCCGCTGTACCTGCAAATAATACTATGCTGCATACTACTGCAGCTGTTTTTTTTATTTTCACAAACAATCCCTCCGTAAATTTTTTCTTTTCTAAATATCGAAACTAAGCTGACAATTATCCTCCGGCTCAGCCATATGGTAATCCGCCGTATCAGGTATACTGTTTTTGCCTATCCTGAAATCAATATTAGCCTTTCGTGCCTGTGATTTCTGAAGGGCACGTTTTATCCTGTACATCCTTCCGTCCTTTATGAAAAATGCACCTGTCTGATGAAATCTGAAAGGAACATTTTTCTCAACGCACTGTCTTCTGATATCAAGTATCCAGCTGTAGTCACAGGGACGCGCATAATTTCCGGATTCGCCGCCAACCGATACCTCTTCTATACTATCGTCAAGATATGCAGAAAGATCAAGATGTTCAAGCAGAGGAGCGGCAATTACAGACCTGTGTTTTATCGGAAGAGCCTTGAAAACCGGAAGTCTGAAATCCGCTCTGTCCTGATTTTCAACCGTACATCCGATAAGAACATTGTCATAACCATCTCCCCAGTCAGGCGGAAAACACTCAGCAAGCCTGTCTATTCTTTTGGTAAAGAAATAAAAGTAACAGTCTTTTCTTTCCTTCATCATCTTCCAGCAGTCCGGTCTCCATTCATCTGCATCCTTCAGGAGAAAATCAGATGTAAAACATGTAAAAATAATCTTTCCCGGCGGAATCTTATAACTTCCGTCACGTTTTCGCTTTACAGGAAGATCAAAACTGCTGGTTTTGCGGCATTTGCTGCTTTTGCTGGTACTGCCGCTGTACCTTTCATCCTGCCTGTATACGTAACAGTATCTGCATCCGGGACTTATTTTTGTACACCCGTGCCACGGATTCCAGTCAGCATATATTTTTTCATTTTCTTCTGTCATATTTTACGCCTTAATCGCCCATCTGAGTTTGGTCGAATGTGCTCTTGAATTGCGGAAACATTCTTCCTTTGACGGACGAATTACATCTTCGCTTATTTCACTGTAAATGCCTTCGCGTTTAAACTGCTTGAATGCCTTCTTTACAATTCTGTCCTCACCCGAGTGGAATGTAAGAATAGCAATTCTTCCGCCGCTCTTCATAACATCAGGCAGCTTTTCAAGGAATTCATACAGTACTTCAAATTCACTGTTTACATCTATCCGAAGTGCCTGAAATGTACGCTGGCATGATTTTTTTATCTCTTCCTTACGTGTTGATGCCGGCAGAAATGACAGTGCATTTTCAATGATTCCTGCAAGCTGCTTTGTTGTTTCAACCGGCTGCCTCGTTTTATATGCATGCATTATCGCACGTGCTATCTGTTCGGCATGAGGTTCATCGGAATTTTCAATAAGCATTCCGACAATCTCATCCTTGCTGAGTTCCTTAAGTCGTTCCGCAGCAGACACACCTGATGTCGGATCAAGTCTGAGATCAAGCGGTCCGTCATACTTGAATGTAAATCCGCGTTCCGGATTGTCAATCTGCATTGAGGAAACACCAAGGTCAGCAAGTACAAAGTCAAATTTTTCTTCAGGTACTATCCTGTCAATATTACAGAAATTTGTCCGGCAGATTGTAAGTATGTCCTCTCCGAATCCCTTTTCTTCAAGCCTTTTTTTAGTTTTCTCACTTTCGATAGGATCCACGTCAGTTGCGTATAGATGTCCCTTCCCTTCAAGCTTTTCAAGCATCCTGCTGCTGTGTCCGCCGTATCCGAGAGTCGCATCAAAACCGATTTCACCCGGCTTAATCTGAAGCACTTCAAGTATCTCATCAACCATAATCGGAATATGCATTCCCGCAGGTGTCTTGCCCTTCTGCTTTATCTTCTCAACATCCTGCTGATATTTTTCAGGATTAAGTTCCTTGTATTTGTCCTTGAATCTTCTCGGGTGCGTCCCCTTGTATCGTTCTCTTCTTTTATGCTGCTGTTCTTCCATAACAAAGTCCTTTCGGGATATATGTAAAATTATAGTGAACGTCAAAATAAATTTGACTTTCACTATAATTATTTTATTTA
>JAUNJJ010000261.1 GCA_030533325.1 Oscillospiraceae bacterium | reverse complement strand
ATACCAATAGCAGACGTCTAGCTTTGCTATACTCATTTTCTGAAAAAATCGGCACTTGATGCCGCAATCTGTCAATAACTACGCTTTATTATTCCATTCTATTCCAATAGCAAAAATGAAAATTGAAGAAAAACGGAGAAAACGAGAGATATTTAAAGAAAATCGTAAGATTATATAGAGAGGAGTCAGTTAGATGGTTAATCGATTTTTGAAAATATTAATAATGATGTTGGCTTTGTTACTATTTACATCGTGTGAGGACAGAAAAGAATCTGATGACATGTCGATAATTCAACTTGAAAAAAATGCTGAATTGCTCGATTATACTTTTGATTCTGATTCTTTGGTAAATCCAAATCTCATTGAGTGCTATGAGATATTGGGAGTTACTGATAACGAAGTGATCATTAATGGATGGCAACTTGCACCAAATGATGAATTTTTAGTTGAATCAATTGCATCAGGCGCAGAATCTGAAACATATTCATTTGCTGTAAATCAGTCTGATAGAAGAATCGAATATTTCCTTGATTATCATGGGAAAGTGTATGCTCTTTCTCGGTGCCGGGATGATTTATATTTTTCAGTATATGATGGCAACGGGAATGAATTAAGCAATTTAAAACTGGATTATTTGGTAAGTGATTTTTGCGTTGAAAATGACATCTTGTATACAATGGACTGTACAGGTGCTAAAATCAGAACTTATTCTTTAACACTGGAGCATATAGCTGAATATGATATCGATGTAAAGTATGATGGATATGTTTTATTTCCTCAGAAAATCTGCGTTTCAAAATCCGGTCTTATTTATTGTTTGTTATATAATAAGATACTTGATAATTATAAGATCGTAACAGCAGGAGAAAACAATAAGGTTATACTTGACAGCATTAATGACATTTCCAATGTAGAGAACATATATAACACTGGACAGGATACACTTTATATCTGTGGTAAGTCTTCTGAAACTGAAATGTTAATAGATGAAATTGATTCAGAAGGAAATATAATTAATTTAATAGAGATTCCAGACTGCTGTATTGTATATTGCGTTACTGAGTCAGGTAACATTATATATTCGAATGGAAATGGATTGTATGAATACAATGGTGGGAAGATAAATGAATTGATTTCTGACGAAAAACTAGAAGGATTTTCATTTGCTAATGTATCAACGTATGAAAACAATATAGTTGCTTATTATAGTAGTGCCATCAATGATAGTGGTGAATCAATAATAGAAATAAATAATGGTAAAGTAAAAAATACGTTTCACTTTGATGGGTCTATTAAGGATTATTATTTCTGTAATGGGAAGTTATACATTATCGAACAAGGAAATGATGAAAGCTATGTTAAATGTATTCATAATGATAAAGTAGAGAAAACCATCATAAAGTTCTTCGCTGACGAGTTCATTCCATTACAATTAGCTGTAACGGATGATGACCTAATAGTTGTGTTTAGAGTTTCACCAACTAATTTGGAACGACGATTAAGTTTATATAATAATGATGGAGAACTGCTTAAGGATGAAAATGTTGATTATCTACCTAATGATTTGTTGTTTGCAAATGGAGCGGTTTTAGCGATTACAGATGAAATGATATTCCAAATAGAAAAAAATTTAAAAACTGAAATTCAGCAAATTGATATTTCTGATTTTTCTGCTGACGCAATGTTTTTTTCTGGCAATTCAAATTATGATTTTTTAGTTGCAGATAAAGGTTTGCTTTTAAGTTATAATATAAAAAAATCTGAATTTAAAGTGCTTGTTAATGATGAAAAAGCTGCGGATTATCCGGTATATTCGGCTTATATAACTGATGAAAATAAATTATATATAACGTCTGAAGGCGGTTTGTATATAGGGACAATTTCTGATAATAAATTAATAAATAACGGTGATGAGAAAGAAATAATCAAGCTGGCGTATTTCTATAATGAAAATACAAACAAAAATATAATATCACAAGTAAAAGAATTCAATAACAATTCAAAATACAAAATTGAAATAACTAAATATGATTTGAGTACAGATAATTTAATCAATACTTTCGATGCGGATATATTATCAGATGATATTCCGGATATTATCATAGCAGATGAGAATTTTAATCCACAAAAGTACTTACGTAATGGTTTGTTTGCAAATCTCTATGATTTAATGAATTCTTCAGAAACAGAACTGATGAAGCAAAATGTTCTTGAGGCATTTACAAGAGAAAATGATTTATACATGATGCCTGTAGTATATATCTATGACATTGTAGCGACTAAAGAAAATGTTGACGCAGAAAATATGGATGAATATATGGATAAAATTTCTGATACAGAAGAACCAGGAACAGCAATGCTGTATCAGCCAAATTATGAACGCTTTATAAAAAGTTATCTATCTACAAAGATTGAAAATGAAGAAAAATTAAACATTAGTAATGAAGATATTAGTAGACTGGTAAAATTCTTTTATAATTATGGAAGAACGATGGAAGAGTGCGAATTGGAGGACTTAGAGCAGATATTTTCTATGAATGTTGAATCGTGTGAAGATTTTTATATTAACGCAGGATATGATGAATATAAAATGT
>JAUNJJ010000097.1 GCA_030533325.1 Oscillospiraceae bacterium | reverse complement strand
CAGATTACTTTACAAACCAGTGTTAATGTGATATAATTAATTCAGTAAAAACTCCTTTAAGTTGATCCAGAGAGGTTGACAAGGCATTTAATGATAAGAATTTTTATAATCAATTATAGGAATAATTATATATTTTTATAATTTTAAACTATTTTCTTGGAATTACTGAACCTGTCTGCTTCTCAAACAGACAGGTTTTTTTATTTGGAGGTGTTTCCTTGAAGAAAAAAGCAGTTATCCTGGACGAGAAGGCAGTTCAGAGGGCTGTAACCAGAATAACATACGAGATTCTTGAACAGAATAAAGGTGCAGATTCACTTTGTATAGTCGGCATACTGTCAAGAGGTGCATTTTTAGCAAAACGAATAGCTCAGAAGATTTCAGAGATAGAAGGCACTGAAGTTGAATGCGGAATACTTGATATAACGCCTTACAGAGATGATAAGAGAAAAATATCCGGAAGTGACAGAACAAAAATAGACTTTGATATAAACAACAAGGTAGTTATTTTAGTTGACGATGTTATCTATACCGGAAGAAGTGCAAGAGCCGCTATAGATGCTGTTATCAAAAGAGGCAGACCGCAGAGAATTCAGCTTGCTGTCCTGATAGACAGAGGACACAGGGAAATTCCGATACGACCTGATTTTGTTGGAAAGAATCTTCCGACCTCACATGAAGAAACGGTCAGGGTTCAGGTTACCGAGGCAGACTGCTGCGACAGCGTAATCATATTTGAGCCGGATGAAAAAATATGAAAGGGTGAATCAGTAAAAATGAATCAGAACATAATTATAAAAAACATTTCAGTTGTTGATAAAAACGTTAGCCCAGAAGATCACTGTGATATTTATATCTGTGACGGAATAATAAAAAAAATCGGAATCGCTCCGGATGACAGTTCAGCATTTGTTGTTGACGGTACCGGTCTTACAGCGTTTCCGTCTTTTTTTGATATGCACGTTCATTTCAGAGATCCTGGATTTACTCATAAGGAAGATATTATTTCAGGAGCAGCAGCAGCTGCTGCCGGAGGAGTAACAGGCGTTCTGTGTATGCCGAACACAAATCCGCCGGTGGACAACGAAGAAACCATAAGATATATAAATGACAAAGCAGCTTCAACAGGTATAGATGTATATCAGACTGCGTGTATTACTTCACAGATGAAGGGTGAAAAGCTTGCAGACTTTGATATGTACAGGAAACTTGGCGTAAAAGCTGTTTCCGATGACGGAAAACCGGTTAAGAACGCGGAACTTATGAGACAGGCTCTTATAGCTGCTGAGGAAAAGGATCTTCTCCTTACTTCACACTGTGAAGATATGGATATTATCGGAAAAGGCATAATGAACAAAGGTGCTGTATCAGAAAAACTCGGCGTATGCGGTATGGACCGAGCCTCTGAAGACAGTATAACAGCAAGGGAAATTGCTCTTGCAGGCGCAGCAGGTGTAAGAGTTCATATTGCACATGTAAGTACAGAGGGAAGTGTCGGATTTATCCGGGACGCAAAGAAACGCGGGCTTAAGGTTACATGTGAAACAGCACCCCACTACTTTATTTTTACTGATGAAAAGCTTGAGGCGCGTGATGCAGATTACAGAATGAATCCGCCGCTCAGAGAAAAAAGGGATGTGGAAGCGATAACTCAGGCAGTGACTGACGGAACCATTGACTGTATAGTTACTGATCATGCTCCTCATGCAGCAGAGGAAAAAGCAGACTTTGAAAAGGCACCGAACGGTGTTGTTGGTCTTGAAACATCATTTGCTGCCACACTTACTTATCTTTACCACACAGGAAAGATTTCACTTGGCAGAATATCCGAGCTCATGTCTGAAAATCCAAGAAAGCTTTTAGGACTTGAGCCTGTATATATAAGAGAAGGCTGTACCGCTGATATCTGTATAGCAGATACAGAAAAAGAATGGATCGTTGATCCGGACAAGCTTCACTCAAAATCCCATAACACATTATTCAAGGGCGTAAAGCTTAAGGGTAAGCCGGTTATGACTATTTCAAAAGGCAGAATTATTTTTTCAGAATTAAGTTAATTCAGGGAGGAACGAAAATATGTCATTTGACAGACTTATAAAAAAAATTATCGAAACAAACAATCCTACAGTTGTCGGTCTTGATCCGTTAATCGACTATGTTCCGGAATTCATCAGAAACGAATGTTTTATGAAGGATGGTCAGACACTTGAAGCGGCTGCAAAAGCTGTCTTCAGATTCAATAAGGCTATCATTGATGAAATTTACGATGTAGTTCCTGCTATCAAGCCACAGGCTGCATATTATGAAATGTTAGGCTGGAGAGGCGTTAAGGTTCTGGAAAAGACTATAAGATATGCTCAGGGCAAGGGCATGTTCGTAATGACAGACGGTAAGAGAAATGATATTGGCGCAACAATGACAGCCTATGCCACTGCACATCTCGGCAGTACAGCAATCGGAGGCAATCTTATCGAAGCGTTCGGTGCAGATGCACTTACAGTAAACGGATATCTTGGCACAGACGGTATCGCACCGCTTCTTGAAATCTGTGAAAAGAAGGACAAGGGTATCTTCGTACTCGTAAAGACTTCAAACAAGTCAAGCGGTGAACTTCAGGACCAGAAAATTGACGGAACACCGGTTTACGCAGTAATGGGTGACATGTGCGAGAACTGGGGAAGTGAACAGATTGGAGAATACGGATATTCCTCAGTAGGTGCTGTAGTTGGTGCAACATATCCTGAACAGCTCACAGAACTCAGACAGAGACTTCCGCACACATTTTTCCTTGTTCCTGGCTACGGTGCCCAGGGCGGTGGTGCCGAAGGCCTTAAGGGTGCATTTGATGCAAACGGACTTGGTGCAGTAATTAACTCATCAAGAGCAGTTATGTGTGCATACAAAAAGGAAGGCTGCGACGAAAGAGAATTTGCAAAGGCTGCCAGACGTGAAGTTCTCAGAATGCGCGATGATATAAATTCAGTAATTAACAAGTAAGAAAGTTAGACTTTTGAAGGGATCTGATATAATGGCATTATTCAATAAAAGCGACAAAGCTTATCTTCTTTTAGCTGACGGAACTGTTCTTGAAGGACAGTCATTCGGAGCAAAGGGTACGGTTATCGGTGAAGTAGTTTTTACAACTGGTATGACAGGATATCAGGAAACACTTACAGATCCGAGTTACTACGGACAGATTGTAGTACAGACTTTCCCGCTCATAGGAAACTACGGCGTAAACAGGGAAGATTTTGAATCAAAAAAATCCTACGTAAGCGGATATATAGTAAGAGAGTGGTGCAATACACCTTCAAACTTCCGCAGCGAAGGAAATGTTAATGACTTTATAGCGGAACAGAATATTATAGGTATTCATTCCATTGACACAAGGAGTCTCACAAGAAAAATAAGAGAATACGGCGTCATGAACGGTGCAATCACAACGGAAGATGTATATTCAAAGAAGGAAGAACTTCTTAAGGAGATAAGGGAATATACAATAAAGGATGCAGTTCATACTGTAACAGTGCCGGAAAAAAATGAATACAAGGCAGAAAACAGCCGGTACAGAGTAGTTCTTATCGACCTCGGATACAAGAGAAATATCCGTCAGGAACTTCTGAAAAGAGGTTGTGATGTCATAGTAGTACCGGACAGAACTACTGCAGAAGAAATAAAACAGATAAATCCTGATGGTATTATGCTTTCAAACGGTCCGGGGGATCCTGCTGAAAACACAGAAGTAATAAAGAATGTCGCAGAGATAGCAAAACTCGGGATTCCGATTTTCGGAATCTGCATGGGACATCAGATTATGGCTCTTGCACACGGTGCAAAGACGGAAAAATTAAAATACGGTCACCGCGGTGCCAACCAGCCGGTTATCGATCTCAGACTGGACAAGACATTTGTAACAAGCCAGAACCACGGATATGCCGTTGTAAATGAAAGCGTAAATACAGACATCGCAGAAGTTTCACATATTAACGCAAATGACAAAACCTGTGAAGGCATAAGATACAGGAATGCAAAAGCTTTTACGGTTCAGTTCCATCCGGAAGCTCATGGAGGACCGCTTGATACAGCTTACTTATTTGATGAATTTATTAAGTTAATGGAGGAAAAGTAAATGCCGTTAAGAAAAGACATTAAAAAAGTATTGGTAATTGGTTCAGGTCCTATTGTTATCGGTCAGGCAGCTGAATTTGACTATGCCGGCACACAGGCCTGCCGTGCGCTTAAGCAGGAAGGGCTTGAAGTTGTTCTTGTAAACTCCAACCCTGCTACAATTATGACAGACAAGGCGATGGCAGACAAAATCTACATCGAACCTCTTACACTTGAAGTGCTTAAAAGAATAATTCAGATAGAAAAGCCTGACAGTCTTCTTTCAACACTCGGCGGTCAGACAGGTCTTACACTTTCAATGCAGCTTGCTGAAGAAGGATTTCTTGAAGCAAACAATGTAAAGCTTCTCGGTGCTGATCCTGAAACAATTCACAAAGCTGAGGACAGACAGGCGTTTAAGGACACAATGGAAAAAATCGGTGAGCCTTGCATTCCTTCAAAAGTAGTTGAAACAATCGAAGATTCAGTTGCGTTTGCTGAAGAAATCGGTTATCCGGTAATTGTACGTCCTGCATTTACTCTCGGCGGTACAGGCGGAGGCATTGCAAATGATGAAGATGAACTTCGTGATATAGCAAAGAACGGCCTCAGACTTTCACCAATCACACAGATTCTCGTTGAGAAATGTATCAGCGGATGGAAGGAAATTGAGTTTGAAGTTATCAGAGACAGAAAGGATAACTGTATCACAGTCTGCTCTATGGAAAACTTTGACCCGGTCGGTGTTCACACAGGAGACAGTATCGTTATTGCTCCTGCAGTAACACTTACAGACCGCGAATATCAGATGCTTCGTACAGCAGCTATAAACATTATCTCAGAACTCAAGGTTGAAGGCGGATGCAACTGTCAGTTTGCTCTTCATCCGACTTCATTTGAATACAGCGTAATCGAAGTTAATCCGCGAGTTTCACGTTCCTCAGCACTTGCTTCAAAGGCAACAGGTTATCCGATTGCCAAGGTTGCGGCAAAGATTGCTATCGGTTACACACTTGATGAAATCATAAATCAGGTAACAGGAAAGACATACGCATGTTTTGAACCTGCACTTGACTACGTTGTTGTAAAGTTCCCTAAGTGGGCGTTTGACAAGTTTGTATACGCAAAGAGAACTCTCGGTACACAGATGAAGGCTACCGGTGAGGTAATGGCTATAGGTACAAGCTTCGAACAGGCTATGATGAAGGCGGTAAGATCAATAGAACTTGGTATTGACTCTATGAATCTTAAGAAGCTTGAAAGCCTTTCAACAGAAGAAATACTTGAAAAACTCAAAACCGTAGATGACGAACGATCATTCCAGGTTTATGAAGCACTTAAGAGGGGAATTTCCGTTGAAAAATTACATGAAATAACAATGATTGACTGCTGGTTCCTTAATAAGCTTCGCAACATGGTAAACCTTGAAAAGTGGCTTGCTGAAGGTGAACTAACAGAAGAAAAATATCTCACTGCAAAGAACTACGGCTATCTTGACAGCACAATTGAAAGAATGAGCGGTCAGAAATGTCCGATGCATAAGAGCGCTGTATTCAAGATGGTTGATACATGTGCCGGCGAGTTCAAGGCAGAAACACCTTACTTTTACTCAACATTTGACGAGGAGAACGAGGCTAAACAGTTTATCGAAAGAACTGATACAGGAAAGAAGAAGGTTATCGTTTTCGGTTCAGGTCCTATCCGTATCGGACAGGGTATTGAGTTTGACTACTGTTCAGTACACTGCGTATGGACTCTTAAGGAACTCGGTTATGAAGCAGTTATCTGCAACAACAATCCCGAAACAGTTTCAACAGACTTTGATACAGGTGACAGACTCTATTTTGACCCGCTTACAAAGGAAGATGTTGAAGCAATTATCGAAACAGAGCAGCCTTACGGTGTTGTAGTTCAGTTCGGCGGACAGACTGCTATCAAGCTCACTAAGCACCTTTCAGATATGGGAGTAAGAATTCTTGGTACACAGGCTGACAGTATTGACGCAGCTGAAGACAGAGAAAGATTTGATGAGATTCTTGAAAAATGCGGTATCCCGCGTCCGCAGGGGCACACAGTAATGACAACTGAAGAAGCTGTTGCCGCTGCCGAAGACCTCGGATATCCTGTACTTATGAGACCTTCATATGTACTTGGCGGTCAGAATATGATTATCGCACATTCCGAAAAGGATATCGTTGAATACATGGGTATCATCACAAGGACAATGATTGAAAATCCTGTTCTTATTGATAAGTATATGATGGGTACTGAGGTTGAAGTCGATGCAATATGCGACGGAAAAGATTTCCTCATTCCTGGTATCATGGAACACATCGAGCGTGCCGGTGTACATTCAGGTGACTCCATCTCAGTATATCCTGCTCAGACTCTTTCAAAGAAAATCAGAGAAACTATTATCGACTACACAAGGAAGCTTGCTCTTGAACTCAAGGTAGTCGGACTTGTAAATATCCAGTATGTTGTATACAACAACGAAGTATATGTAATCGAAGTAAATCCTCGTTCTTCAAGAACAGTTCCGTATATCAGCAAGGTTACAGGAATACCTATGGTTGACATCGCTACAAAGCTTATGTTCGGTGCAACACTTAAGGAACTCGGCTACGAAAGCGGTCTTTATCCGGAGGGCGAATATGTAGCAGTCAAGGTACCGGTATTCAGCTTTGAAAAGCTTCATGATGTTGATACGATGCTCGGACCTGAAATGAAGTCAACAGGTGAATGCCTCGGTATTGCAAAGAACTTTGAAGATGCACTTCTTAAGGGGCTTGTTGCTGCCGGATTTGACCTGAAGAAGGAAGGCGGAGTATTTATAACTGTACGTGATACAGACAAGCAGGAAGTTATAGCAATTGCAGATAAGTTCAGTCAGATGGGATTTGATCTGTACGCAACAGCCGGAACAGCCGGCGTTCTTAACAGAAACATGATTGCTACAAACCAGGTAAACCGTGTATCTGAAGCTGAACCAAATGTAATGAACCTTCTTGAGAGCGGAAAGATTCACTATGTTATTTCCACATCTGAAAAAGGAAGACTTCCGGCGAGAGACAGTGTTAAGATGAGACGTAAATCAGTAGAACGTTCAATCTGTTCTCTCACAGCAATAGACACAGCCAGAGCACTTGCAAATGTTCTTATGACAAACAGAACAATAGCAGATGTTGAGCTTGTGGATATTACAAAAATCTAATGTGAGAAAAGGAATGAATAAACATGAAATATACACAGGGAAAATATCTCCTGCTTGAGAAAAAAACTCTTGCAAAACAGATATATGATTTTACAATACTCTGCCCGGAAATAGCTCAGGCTGCTTCCGTGGGCCAGTTTGTAAATATTCTTCCGGAAGGTCATACACTCAGAAGACCGATTTCCATCTGCGGAATTGATAAGGAAAAGGGAACACTCAGAATTGTATTTATGGCAAAGGGTGAGGGTACACTTAAACTTGCTGATACTCAAAAGGGTGCAAACCTTGATATTGTCGGACCGCTCGGACATGGCTTCACTCTGAACGATGTATCAGGAAAGACAATAATAACAGGCGGAGGAATAGGCGTTCCGCCTCTCCTTCCACTTGCAAAGCATTACGGAAAAGATGCTGTGGTTATTCTCGGTTTCAGAAGTGCTGATGCGGTGATTCTGAAGCAGGATTTTGAAGCAACAGGTGCAGAAGTGATTATCTGTACAGATGACGGTTCATATGGTGTTCACGGTATGGTAACGGTTCCTCTTGCAGAAAAAATCTCAGGAGCATCTCAGGTTCTTTCATGCGGACCTATGCCGATGCTTAAGGCTATTTCAGCAGTTGCTGAAGAAAACAGCGTTCCGTGTCAGGTTTCACTTGAAGAAAGGATGGGCTGTGGCGTAGGCGCCTGTCTTGTATGTGCATGCAAGGTAAAGAAGAACGGTGAGGAACGGTTCGGACATGTATGCAAGGACGGCCCTGTATTTGACTCAAAGGAGGTAATGTGGTAATGGCTGATCTTTCAGTAAATGTAGCCGGTATAGATTTTAAAAATCCTGTTATTCCGGCATCAGGTGTATTTGGATACGGACGTGAATACGAAGAATTCTATCCGCTTTCAAAACTCGGCGGTATATCCACAAAGGGCACAACCGGTCAGATGAGAACGGGTAACCTTGCTCCGAGAATCGCTGAAACTCCTATGGGTATGCTTAATTCCGTAGGCCTTCAGAATCCAGGAATAGACAGATTCATAAGCCACGAACTTCCTAACCTTATGCAGAAGGATACAGTAATTATTGCAAACATTGCTGGTTCAACTCCTGAGGAATGTGCTGAAGTTGCAGCAAAGCTTGATGAAACAGATGTACACATGATAGAACTCAACATCTCATGCCCGAATGTTAAGCAGGGCGGAGCAGCTTTCGGTGTATCCTGTGAAGGTGCTTCAGCAGTAACAAAGATAGTAAGAAATGCTACAAAGAAGCCGCTCATCGTTAAACTCTCACCAAATGTAACGGACATTGCTTCAATAGCAAAGGCTGTTGAAGCAGAGGGTGCGGATTCTGTATCACTTATCAATACAATTCTCGGAATGCGTATAGATATCAACACAGGCAGACCGGTTCTGAGAAACAACTGCGGCGGTATGTCAGGTCCAGCAGTATTTCCTGTAGCTGTACGTATGGTATGGCAGGTTGCAAATGCAGTTAAGATTCCTGTTATAGGTATGGGTGGCATTTCATCAGGCAGAGATGCCATTGAGATGATGATGGCCGGTGCCTCTGCAGTGCAGGTAGGTGCAGCTATCATTACAGATCCTTTTGCACCGGTAAAGATTATTGAAGAGATGAACCAGTTCCTCGATGAAAAGGGCATCAGTTCTGTAAAGGACATTATCGGTTCAGTAAAGCCATGGTAACCGGAAGGAAATCTGACGTATGAAGATAATGGCTGTTGATTTCGGTGACTCAAGAACAGGCCTTGCAGTTTGTGACAAGTCTGAATTTCTTGCTTCACCGGCAGGTGTGATTGAAGAAAAAGATTTTGAAAAATGCATAGAAAAGGTAGCTGCAGCTGCTAAGGAAAATGCAGCAGAGGAAATTGTGGTCGGCTATCCGAAAAATATGAATAATACAATTGGCGAAAGAGCACAGAAATGTGCTCTGTTTGCTGAAAAACTCGCAGAACTCGTTGATGTTCCTGTGAAATTATGGGATGAAAGAAGCACTACAGTTTCTGCCCACTACTACCTTAACCAGACAAATACCAGAGGCAAAAAAAGAAAAGCGGTTGTTGATGCGGTTGCAGCAACAATAATACTTGAAAGTTATTTAGGGTTTAGAAAAAATACAAATTAAGAGGTTTTTTTATGAAGAGACTTATCGCATTTTCTGCAGCACTTGCCATGATATATTCCATTCCGGCTTTTGCTGTATATTCGGAAACATCAGAAGACACAGTGATATCAGCTGAAGATACTTCTGCTGAAGAAGGCGGAGAAGAGGAAACTGATACTACTGTTTGGCATGTTAATTTTAATGAACCTGCAGAAGCAGAAATGACAGACGATACAGAAAACAGAGAATACTCAGTTCTTGTCATCAATCCGGGAGGTGAAGCCCGCGGAGGAACTGATAAGTGGGACGTTCAGTTCAGAATCAGAGGAATATCAATTGAAGAAGGACATGATTACAGAATAACATATCGTATTTCCTCGGACACCGAAGGAAGCTACTACACAAAGATAGGTAACCTTGATTCATCAACGGTTGGTGAAGCTGTGGCAGGTGAGGTATGGCACAATCAGTTCGGTATTTCAACGATAACAAGTTATACTGAAGGAACGGTACAGCAGGATGCTGAAACATCATACGGCAGTGCATGGAATAATCAGAAAATAGGAATGGGTGACACCCTCAATGTTACATGTAACTTCAAAGGAATAGCAACTATCCCCGAAGCCGAGTGGTCATTCTTCCTCGGGGGAGCAGGTGCAACTTCAGCAAGTGACTGTTTTGCTCCCGGAGCAACAGTAAGATTTTCGAACCTGACTCTTACAGACCTTACAACAGGCGAAACACTTGTAAGCGGATATGCATTTAATCAAAGTGATGTTAAAGGCGATATCAACTGTGACGGAAAGGCTGACGTTACAGACCTTTCCGTGATGTGTCTTGCGATGATTGGTGATTTAACTCTCGATGATGGTCAGATTACCATCTGCGATGTGGACGAAAGCGGTAAATTTGATATGGCGGATCTGGCACACTATATGAGGTATTTATCAGGTAATATTGATAGTCTTTAAAAAGATATAGTGAACGAAAAAAATATTTTTTCGTTCACCGGTGCCGATATGCACGGAGTGACCGCAGGGAACGGATGTGCAAGGCAATATTAATAAAATAATTATAGTGAACGTCAAATTTATTTTGACGTTCACTATATAATATGGAGTTTTTACCGACAGCTGCAGAGTTAGCTGTAGGTCGTTTTAATCCGAAAGTAATAAGAAGGGTGAAAACATCTTGATGAAGAATATAGAGATTACATCGGAAAGCAGTTGTTTGTATAAGAATTTTATTACTTTGGAGAAAATAAAGAAAAGTTTATGTCAGGAAAAAAGTAACAAAGATTTTGTCAATATGATTTTCAAGCCGCTTAAAGATCCTTATCAGTTGACTTTTACGGATTCTTTTGGAGAAAAGCATCTTTCTTCATTTATGAAGGGAAATCATGATGGCCGGAAACGATTGAATGTCAGAAAATTAAAATTATGGTCCGAAATATTGTGCGAGGATGCTGTTCTGAATGAAATGAAGAAGCCGGTTGAGGCTATGGCGGAAGCATATAACGTGGATGAACATCATGCAATATACCAGCTGATTGAACCAGAACGGTGTGAAATGCCTGATTCTCTGAAAATTTATATTGATCAGTGTATAAAGCATAGTAATCATGGTTCGGCAATTTTGATGATGATATTATGGTCCGTATACGGAAAGGAACAAATCGATCTGCTTTATCCGATATATGAAAGAGTGCAATGTTCCAGAAATGAGCAGAATGTCAGACTGCTCTCACGTGTCAAGCCGTGCAGACCTGTTTTTAAGGGCAGGGATAATATTATTGAGCAGATTCATACACATTTTTCCTCCGGAGAAACTTTTCTGTTTCTTCAGGGAATGGGCGGGATTGGGAAAAGTGAGTGTGCAAAGCAATATTCGGAAAGATACAGGCAACAGTATGATACTGTAATTTTTGCAGAATACTCAGATTCAATTATGTCTCTTGTGAATGATAATTCTGTTTTTACTTTAACTGAACCTTTTGTGTCTGATAGGATTTTTTATTCGGATGGAAAATCAGAGAGCGATACGGAATTTTATCTTCGTAAACTTACACAGTTCAGGTTGTCTGCATGCAACAGAACTCTTGTTATACTTGATAATCTTGAAAATTATGATCCGGAACTTGAGAGTATTCTTTCAGGACCGTTTCATTTGATTATAACGACCAGATGGAAATCTCAGAATGTTTATCCTAAAAACACTATTACAATCAGTGAGATACAGGACAAAAATATACTTAAAGAAATATTTTCAGAATATTATGGTAAGAATGTCAGTGACAGTGTATATGCGGAAAGACTGATAGAATTATTTCACTGCCATACAATGGCACTGGAGCTGATTGCAAGACAGATGAAAGCGAGCTGTCTGACACCGGAAGAAATGCTTGAAGTTATGGAAAAACATACAGCCAGGGAATTACAGGAAGGTTTTCTGATGTTGAATTATGACAGTGTACAGTTGAATCTGGTATGTCATATGCAGCGGCTTTTTGATATTTCTTTATTGACAGATACGGAAAAATACATAATGATGTGCATGTCTTTGCTTTCTGTTTCAGGAATGGAAAAGTATATTTTCAGGAAGTGCTGTGGCCTCAAAGATTATAATGAGATAAATAATCTGATTGAACGATCCTGGATTTGTGAATCAGACGGAATGCTGTCTGTGCATACTCTGGTAAAAGAGACTGTTCAGATTGTGTGCAGGCCGAATCTGTTAAAATGCCGGAAATTTATAGATGGAATAATACAGGAGTTCACAGCAATTAAGTGTTATTATATAAACCGTTCTCAAAAGGATATGATAGAGAAATTAGCAATACATTTTTATCATACTTTTCCCGAACCTGTTCCCGGATTATATGATTTTTATGAATGGCTGGAATTAATATTCTCTCATTGCTGCCAGTATAAAAAATCGATTGATCTTTCAAGAAAACTCTTCAAAATTTATCAGAAAGAGTTTGGATCTGAACACTTCAGAACAGCAAGAATGCTTTGCAGAGTCGGATGTGGAGAATCTCAGTTACATAACAGAAGTCAATCAATGATACTTCTTCAGCAAAGCAGGGAAACCATAATTAATCTGAAAAACAAAACAGTTATGGAAGAACTGTATATTTCTGATATAGATGTGGTACTGAGTAATTTTTACATGGAATACTATAAGGAAACTCAGAATGATGATATGCTGGATAAAGCGGAGGAGCTTTGTAATGAGATTATTTTGATTCGCAGCATGCTAAGCAGCCATGTAAGTGAAAAATTATATGTAAACTGTGCCATATCTTACCGTAATCTGGCATGGATAGAGATTAGCAGAAATAATTATGACAAGGCCTTATGGTATATTAAACGGACAGAAAAGGAATGCTCAGAACCAGGCGTTAATTTTACTTATTATTTTACAGACTATGTACGTGCACATCTGGAACTCAGAAAACGAAATTATAAAAAAGCAATTGAACATATGCTTTATTCGTTAAATGAATATGAAGGATATTTTGGAAAGTTTGATTTAAGAACAATAAAGCTTAATATTGAACTTGGAGAAATTTACGAGCAGAGTGGAGATAAATGTGCCGCTCGTGCTCAGTATCTCAGGACACTAAAAATAATTCAGGATATGCCTTACCATAATAAAGAAATTCGTTCTGTAACAGAGGAAAAACTGAAACACCTCAGTTCAGACACTGCCTGAAAATATAGTGAAATGTAAAAAAATTACGTTTCACTATATTTTTTTGTCTTACACGCCAGCTCATTTCGTTAGCTCCATACATAGCTGCTAATAGCAGAGGAAAAAATTTTGGGTTTACTCTAACAAGCGGTGTTTTTTATCAGAACAGAGTAAAAAATGAGAAATATCAGGGGTATTATTTTTATTACAAACAGTTTATAATAAATCTAAAAGAATACAACATAACTTATAAATAAAATCGAATATTTTTTCACAAAAGTAGCTGTACAGTTGTAATGAGGGCGAAAAAAATGATTTTTTAGTCATTGATGAAGTAAAAATATTTTGATATAATAGAAGTACTGTTAAAAATGTAAAAAAATATAGATAAATCAGATAGATAAAAATTCATTATATACAAGCTGGGGGATTGGAAAAATGCAAAGATACAATAACTATCTTGATTACACTTTAAATTTTCTGAAAAAATTCTTTAAAAATTATTATGGTATATCGACAAGATATGATCTTATTTATTTATTGTATAAGTGGCTTCCGGAAAAAAATGAGGTTGAAGAGTGCAGATTCAACTGTTCAAATATTGCTTCAAAATGGAGTAAAAACGGATGTATAAGTAAGAATTTTTTTACATATAACGGGGTGAATATTCTTGAAGATCATAATTCTTTTGAATTATGTCGAAATCATATTCATGGTATCTTTGAAAACAGGAAACATATTTTATCTGAATTTGAAAACATAATTGAAGAGTGCGTTTTTGGTGCTGGTTATGGAAATCCATTTGTTGAAAATGCTATTGACAAGGAATTAAGATTTGATTTTGAATACTATGACATTATTACTTTTTTCTCTATTCTGCTTATGTTTATTCAGACAAAGGAGATAGGTATTAATGCTAAAAAATATGATCTTGCCAAGTGTGGTTCCTCTGTTAAAGTATATAACAAACCGGAAATCGAAAATAATCTGGATATACTTATGCGTGATGCCGAAACGGTGCGCATGCTTCAGATATCAATTCCGTCACTGATGAAAAAGTATGTAGGATTTTTCAAGGAAAGTTCATACAGAACCCTGATTCGGAATCTCAGGAGTGGAACAAAGTTTGAGTTTGTATTTCTTGATCCGGATTATGAACTGACAAATTTTTTATTAAAAGAATTCAACTATTATAATAACTATTCCAGCTCCATTGAAGTAGTAAATGATAGCATACAGTTTGTTAAGGAGCTGAAAAAAGAATATCCGGGACAGGTTACGCTTCGTTTGATAAGAAAACCTATATCTTACAGTTATATGCAGATTGTTAAAAAGGATTATGCTTTATTCAAGATAGACCTGTACACCAGCTTTTCAAATTCGAATGAACG
>JAUNJJ010000260.1 GCA_030533325.1 Oscillospiraceae bacterium | reverse complement strand
GGCTGTACCATACAAATGTGTGTCCGCGGAGTGGGATACCATTCTGTTCACAGAATTTAAGTGTTGCAGCGGCACGGTCGAGAGAAACCTTTGCACGTGTGTTGTCTGTACCAGGGGAGAGAAGTGCATCCGGTTTAAGTTCGTTTTCAGGTGTTATTGAGTTGAAGTGTTTTTTAATGAAATCAGCACCTGAATTAAGTTCATTCGGACTTACAGAAGTACCAATTTTGAAACAGTTTGCAAATTTATCCTTAAGTGAATCAGATGTTACAGGATTTGATGGAGTATCATTTCCGTCACCCGGTGTTGTTGATGAAGAACCACCTGTGAGCTTAATGTCATCAACGAAGAAGTCAATAAGGTCAGCAGCTGTGTCATTTTCCGAATAAGATGTCTGGATGTAGAGAGCTATATTTTCCGCACCTGCCGGAACAGTGAAGTCACCTGCAAGTTCAGCCCACTTTCCGCTTGAAGCAGTAGCATCTGCTATATTGTCGTAATTTGTTGTGCCGTTAAGGTCGTACTGAACACCGAATGTAAAGCCGGCTGAGCTGTAGGCACTGTTGTTGTAGCCTACATACGAGCTGAGTGAGTATGAGCCTCCTGCTTTGATTTCAGAAGATGTGTTCTGAATACCATTCCATGAAGCTGTTCTGCCTGTTACTGCGAGAGCCTTTGAACCGCCGTGCTTCATGTCGCCTGACATAAGAAGTTCAACAGAGTCACCTCTTGATATCCAGGATGTTCCGCTTCCTTCGAAGTCATCAGAAACACCGGTACCTGTGCCTGTCGGCTTGTCACCTGTTATGTTCGATGCCGGTGGTGTAGCAGGAGTATCACTGCCGCCTGTATTTCCGCCGTCGTCGCTTCCGCCCATTATGAGTTCGTTCTTCTTTACGTTAGCGGAACCGCTTGACTGGTAGCCTTCGATGTTAAGCGCAACTTCGTACATAAGTCCCATCTTCATTCCGGACTGTTCCCATGCCTTGAAATGATCTGAAACTGTGATAGTACCTGTGAGGTTTGTCTTTGAATATACCTTGGCAGGATTTGTCTGGTTTACGCTCCAGTACTGCTCAAAGGTTTCTGTGCCATGGATTGACGGCTGGTTTACACGTGTTGAAGTGTAGATGTCGTATTTTTTTCCGTCTGAAGAAACTGTGCCCTTGGAATTTGTCATTCCCGGTGGTCTCCAGTCGCCCCATGCTTCTACTATATAGTATTCTACGGTAGGATCTTCTGTCCAGCCGTAAACGCACATGTAGGAGTTGCCCTTTGGTTCGTAATCAACATCATAGTTGATCTGAATCTTTCCGTAATCCTGATATTTTTTTGTACTTCCGAGTTTTTTACCTGTACGGAAGAGACAGTTTTCAATTCCGCTCCACGAACAGCTGAAACCGCCGTTTGTTCCGAGCTCCATATTTACCTGACCCTGACCGTACTGATTCCAGAGTTCGTAGTCATAGCCGTCTGGTGTTTTACCTGTCTGCTGCTGATCGGCAGCACGTACTACAGTAATGTCAGACAAGCTGAGAAGATCCGAAACCGGAACAATTGAAAGTGCCATTGTCATTGCCATGAAACCACTTAATAATTTTTTCTTGTGTTTCATTTTACCACCTCTTTCTGGCTATCATTTTACTCTTTAAATACAACTTTGTCAAGCGTGAACAAATAAACGTGATTTTAAATAATTTAATTATAGACTATAGATAAAAGAAAAGAGTTGTGTAAATAATGTAGTTTTTAAAAAAGAAATAATTTCAAAAAATCTACACAATGAACAAACCGGAAAAAAATAACAACACATAAAAGTCTATATATGGCATTTATTGTGCTTGCTAATAGACTTATATATATAGGTGGTATATATATTTTTTTATGGAGATTACTAAAGGGCAATGTAAATATTTCAAACATAAATTAGATTTAAATTACTATATATAAAACCAGCTGAGCTTAATACAGTAAGAAAAGACCTCTCCGGGATACCGGAAAGGTCTTTTGATGAAAGGTAAATTATCTAGCGTTATTATATGTTCCGCCAGCATTGAGCTGTTTGTTGTTTGCCTTGAAAAGTTCTGATACTGAAACAACCTGCCAGCCCTGGGATTTCATATATGGAAGAAGTTCTTCCATAGCAGCAGCTGTTGTCTGGTATGTTTCGTGCATAAGAACTACCTGATTACGGAGTGAACCGTCCTGCATACCTGACATGATCTTGTTTACAATCTGGTCTTTGCTTGCATTGTTCCAGTCAGCTGTATCACACCGCTGGATGAACATAGCCTTCCCCGAGTTTGTCTGTAATTCTTGAGATATACTGCCTGAGACGTGCAAGGTCAGCAAGTTCAACTTTTCCGTTGTATTCAACGTCAGCGGCAAGTTTCTGCTTTGATGTTAATTCTGTTTTGTCTACAAGATGAATTGCAAGACATGAAAGGTCAGTTACGTCAATCTTTCCGTCATCATTGATATCGCCGAATGTAAAGTCAGCAGGTTCTGAAGGAGTTGATGGATTCTGTGAAGAGCCGCCGGACGGAACATTAACTGCCATTACTGCGTTATATGCAGCCTTTGGTGTGTAGTTTGCACCGAACA
>JAUNJJ010000096.1 GCA_030533325.1 Oscillospiraceae bacterium | reverse complement strand
TCAACCTTAGAAATTACGCAGTTCATTTTCAAGAGAATTTCTTGAATCAGCTATTCAAATTCAAATTTGACAATATAATTCTTTTTCTATAAATTCTGTTGGTGTAACGGCTTTTATATGAGAAACAGAAAAATCTTTTACGTTTCGTGTTATGATATAATCAGCAAAAACAGAAACCGCACATTCGTCCTGCAAACAATCCTCAAAATCTGTGAAATTCTCATTATCAAGTGCAGTCAGCAGTACAGATTCATTTATGCCGGAAACGGAAAGAATATCAAAGAGGCTTTTTATCATGATTCTCCTTGTTTTTGAATCATAATCCTTCCTAAGTATAAAGAAAATATTTGGAACGGAATGAGCAGCCATATATCCACAAATTTGTTTTTCAGTACATAATTTTATTATCTCATCAGCGTATCTGAAGTATGGTTCACGACCTGAAAGGTAATCAATCAGTACGTTTGTATCAATCAAGACTCTCATATTTTCTCTCCAGTTCATTATAGTAATCTTCTCTATAATCCTGATCTGTAATTGTAGTAGTTGCTTTCCTTAATTTTGCAATCGTATCATAAGCTTTTTGTGCCCTGGTCTTATTTCCTGTAGTTTGTGATTTCATAAGTCTTATGAAAGTATAAATTGCTGTGGCCTGCTCCTCTGTCAGATCGTCAACTTCAATATGCAGCATTTCTTTTGTGCTCATAAATATACCTCCCGCGTAAAATATTTATTATCTCAAAAAACACACTTTTTCAAAATCTTTGATTCAATTTCATTATATCATATAAAATCTGTAAATACAATGAAAATATTTTTCGGATTCACAACCTGCTCCGCCGCTCCATAAAACTCCAGGAAACCTTCTTATCCTTATTTATGAAACGACATAACAGATACGAAAAATGCGAGAGAGACACCTCCTGGTTTCCCTCTCGCGCTCTTCTTTCCCTCAATCTCCCCTTTTGCCAGTTTTTCTGGATAGCTTGAGGGAGCACCTGGCTATGATATTTTGGGTGTTCTGGCGTATATGCTGCGGGGCGGGTATCATTAAGGACTAATTTAATTCAACCTTAGAAATTACGCAGTTCATTTTCAAGAGAATTTCTTGAATCAGCTATTTTCAACATCTGATTTTCTGCATCTTTTTCATTATCAAAATCTTCATCAAAATAATATGAATTGTTTACTGCAATTCGGTATTTTCCGTCTTTTTCCTTTACTGACATATTAAAGTCAATATCCAGTATATCCTTTATCACAAGTTTATTGTTTTTATTTCTTAAATTCAAAAGCATTACTGCATCCTCCAGGCATTAATATTATTCTGCTTTTTTGTCAAAAGCATTCTATTTACCTTTTTGTTCAAAACTCTCCTGTGAAATTTTTTTAATTCAGGAGCTTTCTGTACACAAAACGAATCTATGCTGCAATCGGTTTCAGGCATTTTTCTAATTGCTGAAATAACTTTTTCAATCGTAAATGCCTCAGATAAATTATTATTATCTTCTTTTAACTCTTCAACAATCTCGAAAATATTTTCAGTATGCTGTTCGTACAGAAGTGTTTCATCATCTTCAAGAATTTTTTTACCAGTCGATGTAGATTTAATTATCATTTCTGATTCAGTTAGGTTTTTGCCAGTAACTTCCGAAAAAATAAAAGTCAGCTGTGCAAATCTCTTACTTCCATACATAAACATCAATTCCTTTCCTGAACCCATGAACCATTTTTCTCTCTAACCTGAACAATAGTTTGTGTACGCTCAAGTGCTGTAAGAGATAAAACAGTTTTAAAGCAGTACTGATTATTTCCGTTACTTTTCCATCTTATTTTTTCAATAACTTTTTCCGATGAAATTCTATTAAATTTCATTATATCATATAAAGTCTGTTAATACAATGAAAAAATTTTACGGTCGTACAACCTGCTCCGCAACTCCATAAAACTCCGGAAAGTCTTCTCTGATTCTTATCCATATTTCTAAAACAAGACACAGGCAGGGAAATTTTTCAGTTTTCAGAAATGCTGTAAATAACCGTATTGAAAGACATTAAGAAAAATGATATAATAAATATCATAGTGAACGAAAATAAATTTTACTCATTCGCTGTAACAGAACCAAAATCAAAGATTTTCAGCAACTGAATGGAGAGATAAAAATGCTCAAAGTATACCTTGGAGATATGGAAGGCGAAATTTACAATCCGCCTGTATATTTTGATAATCAGTATGAAGATGAATGGATTACTGATGAATTTGCAGAAAAAATGATTTCAGATATAGACAAATCAACTGTTGTTTCACCTCATATAATAGAAAGCCCTTTCCTTGGAGCAATAACACCAAAAGAATTATCCGGCGGTGTAAAAACACTTATTCTCATGAAATATGATGACAGCGGCAATATTTTTAACGCAACTGCATGCGGCGATAACTGTGCAAAGTGGATACTTAAGATTGCAGAAAGCAAGGATTTGACTGTAACGCTTCATCATGGAATGCGCTTTGGAGAAGGTCCGTATGAGATTATGATAATGAATACCGGAAAGATTGTACACAACAGGCAGGAATGGCTTGATGTTGTATTTGATTATGTTTGAGGTGAATAAATGAAAGGTGCCTATGAATTAACAGTCCAGAACAAACGTATTCACTACCAGTTTACAATAAAAAGAAACATTACAGTTATTCGCGGAGACAGTGCAACCGGTAAAACAACACTTCTGGAAATGATTGAAACCTATTCTCAGAACGGAATCTCAAGCGGGATTGATTTAAAATGCAATGTTCCCTGTATAGTGCTGCATGGTGGTGACTGGAAACAGAAATTATCCTATACTCATAACAGTATAGTTTTCATCGATGAATGCAATGATTTTATTCGTCGTGAAGAATTTGCAAGTGAGGTAAAGCGTTCTGATAATTATTTTGTTCTTGTGACAAGGGACGATCTTCCGAATTTGTCTTACAGCGTTGAAGAGATTTATGGAATCAGAATGTCAAAGCAGTATGCGGGATTGAAGAAAACTTATAATGAGTTTTATCAGATTTATGGGGAATATGAAAAAGTATTTAACGAGGAAGCGGATTTACTTCTTGTTGAAGATTCCAATTCAGGATTTGAATTTTTCAAAGCCATACTGAACGATAATATCAAATGTGAATCATCAAACGGCAAGTCAAATATCTATAAATTTCTGCTCGGATACAATGCTGAAGATAAATGCATTGTAATCGCTGACGGTGCAGCTTTCGGAGCAGAAATGGATAGAATTATACAGTTGATTGAATCAGGCAGACATATTGCTTTGTATCTTCCGGAATCATTTGAATGGGTAATTTTAAAATCAGACATTCTTGATGATAAAGAAGTACGTAAAATCTTAGAACATCCGGAACAGTTTATTGATAGCGAGAAATATTTCAGCTGGGAACAATATTTCACTAAACTACTTATTTCAAAATCTGATGGAACTTATCTTAAATATCAGAAAGACTTTATTAATAAAGCTTATCTACAGGATAAAATCGAAAATAAAATAATTCAAGTTATGCCTTTGAAAATGCGGATGCTTTTTAAGAGTAGTAATTCGAATTCCGATAAGTAATCGCACAGAACCCAAGTTGATGTAATACTAAAAAAATGCGAGAGAGACACCTCTTCAAGAGGGGGAAAGATAAAATCCAGCAAAAACTGGCATTTCCCCCTCTTGATCGGTTTCCCTCTCGCGCTCTTCTTTCCCTCAATCTCCCCTTTTGCCAGTTTTTCTGGATAACTTGAGGGAGCACCTGGGTATGATATTTTGTGTGTTCTGGGGTGTATGCTGTGGCAGGAGGATAGAATGAGTGTTGCGGTTAAGAATGATTTTTGTTTTGGCTTTGAGTGGAATACTGATAATCAGGATACAACCTGCTCTGCTACTCCATAAAACTCCGGAAAGTCTTCTCTGATTCTGTTCAGGCATCTTTGGCAGAATTTATGGCGTTCATTGGGATCGGATTCAAGGGTTCGCTTGTATCCCCAGAGGTGAGTAAATGATTTTTGGTTATCCAGATCATTGTGATTAAGAATTGCATTGATTGACTTGCCTTTCTCATCTGCACACATTGACAGCAGACGCTGTTCGGCAAATACCATGCTGTAAAGGAAATCTGATTCGTCTGCAATACGGTTTCTCATGAATCTCAGGGATTCTGAAACATAGTAATTTCTGAAATCATTGTCTTTGATAAAGAGCAGGGCTGTATTGCACGGTTTCACTTTCAGGTTCCAGTTAGGGTTAAAGGAGTACCCGTTTTTCATTTCAAAATGAGAAATATCAGGGTAGACATGATTTATCTCTTCAAGGTGCATTACGGCGATATCTTTTTTCAGAAGTTCTTCAGTAATATCATTCCATACGATGAGATCGGTGTCTAACATTACTGCAGGGGTATTCTGAAGAGAAAGTGCTGCGATTTTCCCTGCTGCCCAGAACTGAACCGGATTGATATCTGATACAGCAAGTGGTCTGATGTCATTCCACAGGTTCAGAAGTTTTAGGTCTTCAATATATTCCAGTGCATAATCATCAGCGTAAAGAGTAATATTACCGTTGTATTTTCGCCAGTTAAGGGCAGAGATAATCATAACAAGAATTTCATAGTCAGGCATTCCGTACACACCTTTTATTCTTGCAGGTTCGGTCCATATCGTATGAAATGCGTCCATTATATCAGCTCCAGTCCGTAACCACCCTTTGCGTTTGAAGTATACCTGTTCAACGCATGAATTAATATTTCGGTGATTAATTCTTCACGGGCTAAAATGAAATCAGCATATTCGTCCTCGTCAAGTGAATTTAAAATTCCTGTATCCGAATCAATTTTATCAATTTCAGAATATAATTTCGCACTTTGTGGTTCTGAAATTATTTTACGATTACAGAGCTGTAAAATAAGGGATTTATAAAGACTGTAAAAATCCATCACCCAATCAGAGATGAACTGCCTGTCATCATAATTCACGCATTCAAAGAAAATATCTTTTATCGAGTTAAGAAAATCCGACAGGCATTTGTTCAGTGCATGAAAATAATTTATCGCCCTCCTGAAATTATTATATTCACTGCAATACAATGGATATCTTTCTTCTTTTTCCTCAGTAAATATTTTATCAACCGAGATTTTATAAACTTCCAGTTCTGCAATCAGTTTTTCCGATACGGTTATCTCATCAGCAGTTATTACTCTGAATCCTTTTCTGAATTCTCTTTCGATAACCAGATAGATTTTACTCTCCGCGAGGTCCCTTACTTCTTTCCAGAACGGCTGATACGCATAGTTTTCAATGAACTTCAGATAGTCATTTGTCCATAAACTGCATATTCTCATACAGTTTTCTGTAAATCTGCTGTCTCTGACATATTCATCAGCAATGGAAAAGGCTTTCTTTATTTCATCAGTTATACTGTCAATAACAAAGGTCAGATCCGGTTTTTCTTCATTGCAGATTTCTGAAATTTTTGCAGAGTAGTCATCTGTTGACGGATCAAGGCTGCTGATACGATGCTCAAGTATTTCTGCTCTGTATTTTACTGAAACGACTTTAACTATTGCACTTCTGATATAGCCGGAAATATCAAGTAATTCTGCGAAGGAATTCTGGCGCTGTTCAAGATAATAATATTCTTCTGAATTGATGGGTGCATTATTAAAATGGAGTTTGTATTCTCTTATGATATTCCGGCAGTGTTTCAGCTGGTCTTTTATGCTTGTCTGGTATTCAAACAGGAGTTTCTGTATTTCGTCTGCCCATTGCTGTAAGGAACGGGAATAGGAAATTACAGAGGGGGATTCCTGCTGAAGATATTTCTGGTTTATGGCTTCCAGTGATTTAATTTGGAAAGCCGCCGAAGTTTTGGAATTAGTTTTTGCTGGCATTTCTTTGCTCCTGTAGTTATTAAAGTGTTAGTTCAACCTTCTGTGGTTCAAACATATAATCATCATTACTTATGCCTTCTTCATCAGAAACAGTATATTCTATTATGCTCGGTTTAACAGCTCGAATATAAACTGAATATTCCTTTCCAAACTCTTCCGGAAGAATGCATTTCTTCTTTCTGATATCGTCAATTGGTGTTGCGTCGCTTTCAACAACAGGCAGATTTGAATAGTACAGGTAAAAGTCGGTTGTAAGTGCATTCTTTAACCTTATCCATTTATTATATTCGGTTCCCTTTGGAAGAATTGTTTTGAATACTTTCTTACGATTAATGCCAACATAGAAATTAAACGGGATTTCATCTTTTGAATCCACTTCTGATTTGACAAGGATATTGGAACCTTTTCTGCCATCGAGCAGTCCATAGGCCACACCTGTTTTACCTGTTGGTCTGGTTATGCAGTTCTCATCAATTTCAACTCCGTTTTCTCTCTGCTGGTCATCTGCTTCAGGTGTGCCGAGTGGTGCGAACATGATGAAGAAATTGTTTTTATCCAGATTATATTTTTCGCATATTATCTCTGCACATTTTTCCATGTAGGTATTGAAAATAACTTTGACAATCGGTGATTTACTTGAATTACCTGCGAGGAATATATATGCAAATTTTATTTCATCGCATTCGCACTTTTCGAAATTAGTTTTAAGTGCATGGAAGAAATTTGATACGCCCTTTTCTATTCTTTTATAAAGGATATCTATAAGTTCATCAGTATCAACTTTAAGCTGGACAGAAGTTTTCATGTTGCCTTCCTTGTCAAACAGATTTACCTCAACACATCCATTCTTCGCAAAATCAGCAGGAGGGACAATCTTTTCATCTCTCAATTCAAGACCTTCAAGGAAAGGTCTGAGTTTTTCTGTGAGTTTTTTTGTGTTTCTCCTTGCTTCCTGAGATTTAGCGACCAGTGATTCGTGGCCATCGAATAATTCACATTCCGCAGGTTTACTGAAAGTGAATCCGACTGAATCAGGTATTTTTTCATCACCTCTTGACGCAAGCAAAACATCAGTATTATTTTTAAATATCTCATAAGACATCAGTTCAAGTAAATTTTCACCGCCAAGATACTGATCACCGCCGGCTCCAAAATGCTCTATAACATAATCATAGTCCTCTTCCTCCGGCTCATCTTCATTGGCAAGCCTCCAGATACCAAAATCAAAATCTGTTGTACCGCCACCGAAGTCAAAAATACTGTAGAAAATCTTTTCATCTTCAATTGGCTCAATATTAAACTGCTGAAGTGCACATATTGCATAACATGCCGGTTCACTTGCCCCGGACTGTACTCTGAAATGTGACATTATTTCATCATTTTCAAGTATTTCAACTGGAAGTGATTTTTTCAGACCTCTTTCAAAACTGATAAGAATTTTTTCACGAACCTTCTTTTCATATGTAACCGGGAATGACATAAGATAATCAAGGAAAATTCCGTTTCTCATATTGTTGATATACAGACCGAGGTAATATGCGTATATTTCAATTGGATCAAAGTCACCCTTATCAAGTTGTACAAATGCAGGAAGGATCTTTTCATTCCCGTTCTGGTCTTTTATTTTTATCTGGTGCTCAGATGAAGTATCATTACACCACTGTTTAAGGTCAAAGAAACATGAATAGAAAAGATTGCTGTCTATATAATCATTAAAGTTATTCTGAGCTGTGTGGGAAACAGTAAGTTCATTCCAGAGAGTTTCCGGTCTCCCTTCTGCAGCATTATATCTTTCCATAAATTTATCAAAATCAACGAATTCCATTACAGTTGGATTTTCATAATGCCTTGCCTCTGCTTTTTTACTTAACTTGCCTGCACCGATTCTGTGAAGATAAGTTTTATCTGTTCCATCCTGATAGGATACTACTGTGGATTTTGTTCCAAAGTCAATTCCAACAAGACCATCCCAACGGATATCCGCTTCAGGATTACGACCGACAAATGCGGGTTCTATCTCAATCATAGTTTTATCGTCAGTTCCTTTTTCCGACCACAAATCCCAGTGACCACCGTTTATATCAGTAAGACAGCGGAGATCATAAGGTTCGATATCGGCACGGAGATAGTCACATTCAAGGTACGGTTTAGCAAAAAATCTGAGGAGATTATCATCATCAATTTTTAATGGTGCTGCCGCATCACTATATTTACATATAATGTTATAATCTTCATCTGCACCAATATAAGCACTAAAATTTAATAAAGAAGATAGTTTCTCCTTTGAAGATTGATTCAGATTTTTAGGAATTAACCTGAACTTCAAAATATTATCCAGAAAATTTCTGCTTTCAAGGTTATAAACAGGTACAACTATTCCCCATCCATCTCTTCCCTCGGATTTACTGTTTATTGAGAAATATTTGTAATCACCATCATCCTCTTTGAATATTATCCAGTCACTCGCAGAGTTTTTGCAAATAACTTTTGAATCAGATATAAATGGATTATCATCCGAATCACAGAATAAAGTTACAGCCTGATTTCGACTTATAGATGTAAATTTCAATTCGTTATAGGTTATCTCAACATCTGTAACAATTTTCTCCGGCCATTCACCGCTGTAACTTACGTAACTTGAATGTTTGGTTAAATTAAGCATAAACAAATTACAAGATTTATTGAATACAATATCGCTGTTTTCGAATTCTATCCACTGATTTGAGTCATATATTTTCTTTATCTCCTCTACCATAAGAAGTGTGTCCGTATCTTCAAAGTCCAAATAAACCTTATTCACATTTCTTGTATACATACTTAAACCCTCACTACTGATTTCGCTTCTATCTTCCCTGTAATATCATTTTTATATCCCTGCAGTAAGACTTCGGATATTATACCGGATGAATTACTGTTGCTGCCTTTTGAATGAATATCATAGTCATATTCATCACCAGGTTTTACTTCAAGCATAGAATATACTTTTTTATATCTGTTATATGTACTAAAGAAATAATCAAATGTATTCTTAAGGATACTGATATCATGCAGATCAGCATTATCAAGCTGCTGCTTTATATATTCCCATAACGTTTTTATATTTTCAAGCTGACTTGATGAAACTATAAATGTGTTTACATCAGTTATGTCTATAGTATTCGATAAACTTAAAAGAATCTGTCTGTCCAGCGAACAGAAATCAGAATATATTTTGTCTATTTCTTTATATTTACCAAGTTCATCACTCAAAATTAATGATTCGTGAGTTTCAGGTTTTTGTTTTTTTCTCTTTGCAATTATCTTTCTTTTAGTTGGCATTCTTTTTTCATAAAATTCTTTATTCTCAGATACTATTCTTATTATTTCTTTTATAATTTCTTTATCATTAGATTTTAAAAGTTTAATAAATTCTTTTTTTAATTCTTGCATACTAACACCTATAACTTCATATACATAGCTGGTCTGATACCATATGCATGATCTGTATATGTACTTGAACTACTTCTGTTCTTTACAAGACCATTAAAGTCAACATGACTAGTATACTGCAACCCATCTAGATGTTTACTTCTTAGCGACCAAATTCCCGTTGATACTCTTTCAGCATCCGAATTAAAATAATGTAAGGCTTCATCACAACTTAACACAAAAATATCATCTTTTGTTTCTGGAAATTCTTCTCCTGATATTTTAGTATTCATAATTCTTTTTTTTTCACTCTCATTAAAACATAAATTAAAAAACTCGTTGTTTAAATATTCTCTGAGTCTACAATTGTTCCACATATTGCCATTATTGCTTCTTTGATTATCAAAACTTCGATTAAATAAAATGCTTTTAGTAATCACCAATGCTTTATCCCTGTCTTCTTTAAGTACTATCCACTCAATCGGTTTCCCTTCCCATGTCCCTAAAGTAATCACACGCTTACTCATCTTTTATCCCTCTTTCATTCACTTAAATGCACATGAACAACCTCTGAATCCTTATCCGGTTTCTTACCTGCACTAACGCTGTATTCAATATCCTCCGGTGCTTCTTCAACTGTGCGGATATAGATATCTGCATCCGGATTTACATCTGAAATGCGACAGCGGATTTTGTGGATTGATGGATCTGTAACTGACATCTTTGCAGCACCTGGTAATGAAGTGTAATAAATTTCAAAATCTTCACTGCTCGCAACACCAAAACGAACCCATTCACCGTAAACAGCATCGTTTCTGTCAAGTACAACACTGAACTTACCTTTCCTTGCTTTGCCGATATTGAATCTGAACTTAGTCTGACTTTCTGCTTTTACTTCAGAAATAACTCTTACAGGACCGCCTTCACGGCCATAGATAAGTCCGTATGCAACACCTGTTTTTCCAGTTGGAGCCGTTATATCCGTATTCACCTCAACACCAAGTTCCTCCTGCAATTCAATCGCTTCAGGTGTACCGAGAGGCGGATACAGAATAAAATGACTCTTACCTGATTCACCGCCGTTTAATTCCTTATTTTCTTTTTCAATATATTCATTAAAGATTTTCTTAAGAATCGGAGATTTACTTGAGTTTCCGGCAAGGAAAATATGCATTTCGTCAACATCTACACTATCCACAATTTCATCATCGAATAACGGTGCAGCTGCTTCAAAGAAACTTTGTACCCCACGTTCTATCCGGGCTTCAAGTATTTTTATAAGGTCAACGGAAATTTCTTTTTTCTGATTTTCAATATACAGTTTCTGGCCGGACTGGAGTTCTCCGTTATTGTCAAAAAGGTCAACCGTTAATGCACCGTCATCTGAAACCGGGAAAGGATATTTTTCATCGTTTCTGAATATGTAGCCATGATATTCTATGGTTTTAGATTCAGCTTTTTCATCTTCTGAAATTTTAACGTCTGATTCTGCAGTACTGATTATCCCCTCCCAGAACGGACGCAGTACCTCCATAAGTTGTTTGGTATTTCGTTTTGCAGAAGGCGAATCCTTTATTGTCATTTCGCAACCCGATGGTTTAATGCATCCATGCGGAAGAGTGAATGAGAATCCTGCTGATTCAGCATTATCATCAGTTTCAGATATCTTACCTGTTCTCATAAAATCATTATTTGCCCTGAAAACCTCAAACGCAAGAAGTTCAAGCAGATTTTCACCGCCAAGGTATTTGTCACCTTCTGAACTGATATGCTCAATAACATAATCCTTGTCCTCTTCTTCACGAACGGAAATATCCGCACCTCTCCAGATACCAAAGTCAAAATCAGTTGTGCCACCGCCAAAGTCAAATATGGAATAAAAATATTTTTCTTTTTCATCTTCCGGCTCAAAACCATATCCCTGCAACGCTGTAATGGCATAGGCAGCCGGTTCACTTACACCCATTCTTACGCGGAACTGATTTTTTACTTTTTCGTTATTCTGAATTGATTCAGGCATGGATTTCCACAAACCTGCTCTGAAACTTTCAAGGATTTTTTCCTTAACATCAAGTTTATATGTTACAGGGAACGAAAGAACATATTCAAGGTAAATACCTTCATGCATATTATTAATATACAGTCCAAGATAATACGCATACAGTTCAAGCGGATTAAATTCATCATGGTCAAGCGAAACAAAAGGCGGAAGTTCATGTTCTGTATTGTTTCTCTGCTGATCAATAATCTTCACACTCCGCTTATCATCACCACACCACTGCTTTATGTCATAGAAAAATGAATCAAAGAAGTTATTGTTATCACATGATTTTAAATCTCTCTCCGCTGAATGTGAAACTCTGAGGTCATTTATACTTGTTTCCGGTCTGCCACTTCTGCTGTTATAATCTCTTATGAATTTTTCAAGATTAATAAACTCCATAATAGTAGGATTTTCATAATGATGTGCTTCCGGAGCTTTATTAAGTCTGCCGACTCCGACACGCAGAAGTGTGATATGCTCATGCCCGTCCTGAACTGAAACTATCGTACTCTTAGTACCAAAATCAATACCAATCAGTCCGTTTTCATGAATATCATTTACAGGATTTCTTGCTCTTAACGGTTGCTCCAGTTCTACAAGAATCTTTCCTTCTTTGGCAACAGGTTCATCATCTGACCAGAGTTCCCAATGCCCTGAATTTACATCTTCAAGGCATTTGCTGTCATACTTTTCAAGATCAGCACGTACGGTATCACATTCAAGCAGACCTTTTATGTACAATTCAGAAACATCTTTGGTCATAACAAAATTATTCAGAACTCTTTCATCAACTTCATCAGATATCTTTTCCCTGTCAACACTGAAAATTTTCAAAAGATCATCTATTTCATTTTCAGACAATTCACTGACTGAACGTGTTTTCATAACACTAACTGCTTTTTTTAAGATATCATCTGAAGTTATTTCATATTTTCCGGAGATTATCGCATTTTTAAAATCCTTGCTTTTGACGGAAACAACCCCTACATGAACTGAATCATCATCATTCCAGTTGGAATATCGTTCTGTTTCAACACAAAAAGATCCTTCCTTACAGCCCACCCAGTGACCACCATTAAAACTTTTTGATTTTTTAATTCCGTTCATTATTTCTGAAGGACAGCTGCTTTTATTATCAAAAAGCTTAGCAACAAGATTATCGTCCATCTCAGAAGATTCTATATCAAAATAAGTTGATTCCAAAACTTCATATACCTTCTGAACCGGAACCGCAGTCTGCAGATTTTTATTCCAGTATCCTTTTTGATTTCTGAAAGAAAAAGGAATCCATACTTCTTTGAAATATTCTTTCTCTTTTTCATCATATTTCTGAGTCAGTATTTCTCTGAATGTTTTGTATAATTCAGCATGTTTAACACTTTCAGGTACATTGTCGCGAAGAACTACGCATTTAACCGCTTTTGTTTCATTGCTCATTTTTCAGCACTCCATATATTTATTTTGCCTTGCACATCCGATGACTACGTCATTCCGGCAAATCGGCTAATAGTAACCGCAATTTATTTATTGCGGTTACTATAGTTTGTTTATTCCCCAAGTTTTATCAGAATACCATTTGCATCATCTTCAGGGATACTGTCCTGAGGTGAAAGTATGTATTCTATTTCAGAAGGACTCACGGCACGAATATAGATATCTGAACTGATATCTATCTCTGACTGTTCATGTATAAGATAAACCGAAGGATTATCAACCGGTCTCTTATCTGCATCAGGTAAAGACGTATAATAAAATTCAAGTTCCTTACCAGCATTGACTAAACGCTTCCATTTACCATATTCCACTTCATTCCTGTCAAGTTTCATTATAAACTTGCCACGTTTTTCAATACCGATGTTATATCTGAATTTCGCTTCAGATTCAGCTCTGACTTCAGATATAACTCTAATCTTTCCGCCCTCACGTCCTTCGATAAGTCCATAAGCCACACCGGTCTTACCTGTTGGTGCAGATATACCTGTATCCGGTTCAATTCCGCGTTTCCTCTGAATAATAAATGCCTCTTCCGTACCAAGCGGAGGAAATAAAACAAAGTTGTTATGTTTCTTTTCATCACCATTTGTTTTATTGATGTATTGTTCAAATATTTTCTTTACAATCGGCGATTTACTCGAATTTCCGGCAAGGAAAATCTGTATTTCATCATCAGTTTCCGTATTGTCAAATGCTTTATTAACGGCATTAAAGAAACTTGATACTCCACGTTCTATTCTGTCTGAAAGAATTTTTATAAGATCAACATCTATGTTTTCCGATTCTTTCTTTACAGATAATTTAAAACCGGACTGGAAATTTCCGTCCTTATCAAACAAATCAACAGATATATTCCCGTCATCGTCAATCGGAAATTTATTGTCTGAATTATCAAAACAATATCCGTTATATATTTTTTTCGCATTATTATCATTTTCAACATCATCAGCTTCTGAGATAATCCCTTCCCAGAACGGTCTCAGCACTTCAACAAGCTGTTTTGTATTTCTTCTGGCCTCCTGAGTATTTGAGATAAGTGTCTCACTGCCCGGAAATTCACTGCATTCCTTTGGCAATGAAAAAGAAAATCCAACACTTTCCGCTGAGTTTTCTTCATACTTTCCTTCCTGAAGTTTCTTTGCATTTGCTTTAAAAACCTCAAAAGCAAGTAATTCCAGAAGATTTTCACCGCCAAGGTATTTATCGCCTTCCGAACCGAAATGCTCAATTACATAGTCATAAGATTCCTCTTCTCTCAAAGAGTCATCTGCTGCACGCCATATACCAAAATCAAAGTCTGTTGTACCACCGCCAAAGTCAAAAATTCCATACAATACTTTTTCGTCTTCTTCCGGTTCAAACTTGTAATTTTTCAGAGCAGTAATCGCATAAGCTGCCGGCTCACTTATCCCCTGACGTACACGAAACTTACCCATGATTTCTTCATTATGCACAATTGTTTCCGGAAGCGATTTTCTAAGTCCTGATTCAAAACTTTCTGTTATCTTTTCTTTAACTGTTTTTTCAAAAGTAACAGGGAATGAAAGAACATAATCAAGGAAAATTCCGTTGAACATATTATTTATATACAAGCCCAGATAATACGCATAAACTTCCAGCGGATTAAACTCATCATGATCAAGTGAAACTAACGGAGGGAACAGTCTTTCTTTTCCCTGCTGATCAATTATTTTCTCTGTTCGTTCAGTATCACAGCACCATTGTTTTATGTTATAAAAGAACGAATAG
>JAUNJJ010000259.1 GCA_030533325.1 Oscillospiraceae bacterium | reverse complement strand
GCTGTATTTTTTGCCGTTACCCTGATTTCGTTTTCAGCAGTCATAAAAATATCTGTGATGCTGTAATTCTTATCATATTCTGTTTTTTTCAGCATATTTCCGTTCCAGTCATAAATATATATATATGCATCTATTGATTTTTTTTCTGAGGCCATTGAAACAAAAACGATATAATTTTCGTCAGCATAGAACTTGTTATACCATAAAAAATCATATGCTGAGAACTCTGTTTGCGTTGTTATGCCAGTCGATAAATCTGTATCAAAAATTTCATACTTTATCATGCCTTCAGAATCCGGGGTGAAATTTCGTAAAGCTAAAATATACATATGGCCGTTATTCATACAGGTATTATGAACATATCCTTCTTTACGTACTTCTGATATGACTACTTCACTGATAATATCATTCCCATACGGGTCTGTACAAATTTGGTTAAAATAATTGGTATTATCCAATACACAGAAAAACTCACCGTTTATATAAACAACCGGTTCATATGACAGACCTAAGTCTCTCAGAGAAACAATTTTTTCCGTAGTATCTGTTTCTGAACTGTATCCGTAAACATTATGAAAATCACCGTATAATATATCGTATTTTTCTTTTTCATCTGTACATCTTATTATAAATGTTATTCCATTACTTTCATCTTCAAGAAATATTCTGTTTTCAGTATCATAAGAAACATTTTCTTCGCTGTCACAACAGTATGATCTGGCAATAAGCCCCGGATTACGGCTGTCAGAGTCTGCATATGTTTCATAAAATAGAGTAATTCTGTTGTTTTTTACAGAAAAATCCAGGAATTCTGCGCTGATGCTGTCAGTTACAGTTTTTTTATATTTCAGGTTTTGGTCGAGTAAAATAATATCAACGTTTTCATCAGAACTTTCTGATATTTGCTGTACAGCAACAACTGCATTTCCGGAATCCAGTATCCTGATTCCCGAACGTAAGATCTGTTCAGAATCATATCCAAACTCGTCAAATCCGATTTCCATGCATTCTGATGTGTTTAGATTAAAGGCTCTTATGCGATCCGAATATGCCAGATACAATATCTCATCGTTTATACAGTAATCTGATAAATATTCCGACTCCAGTGTTGTATATGTGTAAAATAATACATTGGTAAGTGTACTGTCATAAACGCAGACCTCAAAATGTTCGTAATCAAGGGTATTTCCGTATACAAGAATTTTGTCACCGTACTGAGTTATGTCCAGTATCATTTTGAATTCCTGTCCTTCCTCATTCAGTATCTTTCGTTCTTCAGAATTACCTGTAAGACTGCATAAATCCGCACCCGCTTCTTCCGTGTGTCCACTTATAAAAAAATAACTTTTCCCTCCATATGAACCTATAAGCGAAGTATCCGACACTTCCACTTTTTCTGCTTTATAGCTTTCAGGAGATTTTGGATTCTGAATTTCTGAATTTGAATTATCATCTTTTACTGATTCTGAGGATTCTGTTACAGATATACTTTCAGTTCCGGTTCCGATATTATTTTTATTAATAACACCTGCAATTCCCACTGCAGAAAATACTGTTACTGCAGCCGCAGCAGCTATAATTTCTTTCCAGTATGTTTTTTTCTTCCTGATTACTTTTCCTGAGATCTCAATATTGTTCTCCTTCGGTTCAGATACTGTTCTGCATGCATTTCCCGTATTTTTATTTCTTTCAGACAGTAAACGAATAAATTCATCCCTGTTTTCAGGTGCAGGTGCTTCAAATGCTTGTTTTATCAGATTTATCAGCCGTTTTTTCATATTTCGTATCCACCTTTCATGAGTTCAGATCTGAGTTTTTTTACTGTATTATTCAATCTGCGGTACAAAGCAAACCGTGATATTCCGATTATTTTACAGATATCAGCTACAGGAACATCATTTGCATACCTTAGAAGCAGCAGTTCCTGTTCATCTTCTGAAAGAGCAGAAACAGCAGTTCTTATATCAATGCATTCCGCCCACTCTTCTGCAGGATTGTAAACCGCATCATCTTCCCTGACTGTACATTCATTTTTCTTTTTCCGGTATTCACTGATTATAATATTTCCGGCAATGGTATAAAGCATCGGAAGCATATTTATGTCTTCAGAATCGTTATATTTGTCAAAGTATTTCAGGAATGTTTCCTGTGTGATATCTTCTGCAGTATGCCTGTTATGTAGTTTAAAATAGCAGTAACGATATATTTTATCATATTGTTTTTCAATATTATCCATCATATCCTGACCTCCCCTCCTATTATGTATAACGTTTTACAGTACTGGAATGTGCGGGTAATCTGAAATATTTTTCTTAAATAAAAAATCCGGACAAAATCCGGATCTGCTGGAGTATATGAAATTATATTCAACTATAACTATAAATCCTCATAATCATATTGCAAATATCTCAGAAACCGCCAGTTAAATGACGATTCCTGAGATATTTTTAATAATCTTCAGGATTTTATCGTAATAATGCTAACTCTGTAATTAACCAATTTTTTTGAGCCTTTATAACGTTCCTGATATTATCCAAAGAAAAATATTTTTCAGGAGATATGTCATTCTTAACACATTGTAATTCAAACGGCATATCTGAAGGTGTTCCTATGCTCAACCAAAAATC
>JAUNJJ010000258.1 GCA_030533325.1 Oscillospiraceae bacterium | reverse complement strand
CTCGAGTTTATCACTTTTTGGACAAAGAAAAAAGCTGAAACCATTATTAGATAATGGTTTCAGCTTAAATTTAATGCATAAAAAAATGTAGGTAAATGATAGAATCTATCATTTAGTTATTTTAAAGAATCTATCAAAATTTTTAATTTTTTCTTCTTTTTCGATCTTTTTAGGTACGTTGTAATCTAACAATTTCATTAGTTTTTGCAATTCCTTATTTGCAGCCAATCTTAAATATCCTTTACCAATTTTATCGCATTTTGATCTACCTAAACATTCTAAGATTTTACCAGCACTCATCTTTCGATCTATTTTAAATTGCATTGTTCTCATAATGAACAAAGCTAAAAAACAAATTAAAAAATGAGCTTCAATGTGATTTTTTGTCCATACATAAACTGGTCTAGCACTAAATTCACTTTTTATCACTCTAAAGCAATCTTCAATTAAATGAAGTTGTCGATAATGATTAATTAATTGTTCATCACTTTTATCTAGTTCGCTTGTAACTAAGACATTTAATCCGTCAAACATCGAATCGTATTCAATTAATTCATCATCAATTTTCAATTCACAATTTAATTCTCTTTCTTCACCAGTTTCTGGATCTGTGTAAGCAGCGATAAGATATCTTTTTCCGCCTTTTCTACATGATGCTCTGAATGCTTCTGGTTTAGTTAAATTTTTTACATATTCTACGGCATTTTTTCTTCTAATTCTTTCACGTAATGCGTATTTTCCGTTCCATGTTACAATTACTTTTTCTTTGATTGTACAATTTTTGTTAATAACTCTTTCATGTATCATAGACTTGTAAGCTGTTTGTCCTTTAGATGCAAACGTCCATCCATTAGGATCAAGAGCAAATTCTTGAATGTCTTTTGGGATACCTCGTTTACCTCTAACTTTTTGCGAAAATAACCATCCGTTACCTAAATTATTATTTAGCTCAATATTCTTTTTGCTATTCATAGCTTTATCGGCTGTAACAATAACTTTGTCTATACCAAATAATGTCTTTATTTCTTCTAATGCTGGAATGTATGTTGCACAATCATGGGTATTACCTGGAAACAATTTATAACTAATAGGTATTCCATTTTCATCCATAAACAAACCCATTTGAACAATTGGCTTAGGTCTCTTTTCTTTAGAACACCCTCTTTTTCGTAAACCTTCGCTTACTAATTCTCCTGTATCTTCATTCCAAATATCGATATCGTCTATATCATTCGTAAAATAATAATTTGTAACATCATAGTAGACGAGAGAACATGAACGTTCAGTTTTTTCTATTTGTTTCTGATGTAAATGAGTAAATAATTCGTCTTTTATTTGTGGTAGATAGTCAAGAGATCGATCCATATAATTCTGGTTAATCTCCCAATCTCCATACAATTGACTTTGCAATTCTACTGTTTTGCTTTTTGATGAAGGAAATAAAAATCTTCCATATACAAGAAGCTTAAGAACTTTATTAAGATCATATTTAATCTTGTTTTTCTTAACTAGTTCCTTTGTTAAGCGGTCAATTTGATATTCTCTATAAATCGAATCGATAAGTAACCAACCATAATAATATAGCAAATCATTTATCTCTTCTTCTGTATCATATTCGATTATAACTTTCTTCGGTTCTGTACCACCTAATAAACCTTCTTTTGCTTCTCTTTTTAATCTTTCTAATACATTAGGTTCATCTTTTTCTAATTTTTCTAATTGGCCCAAACTTTTAATAGTGCGAGAACTTACATGGTCGCCAATCCTATAACTTTCACATAAATAAATGTAAGTTTTTTTATCACGGGTTTTAAGTGTTTTTATGTAAGCCATTATAAATCAATCTTATAAATACAATATATTGATTTATAATAACACTTAGCACCCTTGATTACAATATGTTTTTAAAAAAAATAGCGCAAATTCATTGAATTTGCGCTATTTTTTTAATTTTTTAATTTTAAAAGTGATAAACTAAAGTTATTCAATATTGAAAAAAATTTCGAAAAGGATTTGAAATGAAGAAACATACTTCTGGATTAAAAGCTTTGCTTCCTGCTTTGATGCTTTCAGTTTTATTAAGCTCATGTGTAAGTACTGGTAATGATGCCTCTAACGTGAGTTTTCAGCCATATCATCCTCAGAAAGCTTCAGATACTGATCCGCAATTGCAAGTGGCAAGAGATGCTTATAATCGTGGTGACTATGTCAAAACAATGGACACACTGATTGAGCTTGCAGATGGTGGTAATGCCAATGCAATGTTTAGTTTAGGAAGTATGTATGAGCATGGAGATGGGATTCACCCTGATCTTCAACAAGCGGTTAATTACTATCAAAAAGCTATTCAATTAGGCAATCAAGATGCGCAATTTAATTTAGCCTTGATGTACTTAAATGGTAAAGGTGTTGCTAAAGATGAAGCAAAAGCTTTCGATATGTTAAAGCAATTAGCTGATCAAGGTAATGCTGAGGCTATGTACAAAGTCTCTCAAATGATCTTAGGTGGTATTGGTACACAAACCAAACTTCAACCAGCTCTTGACTACTTAAAACGCTCTTACCAAAAAGGCTATGCTCCAGCAGCCTCAGCTTTAGGTTACTTATACCTTATCGGTAATAGTGTGA
>JAUNJJ010000095.1:8875-14678 GCA_030533325.1 Oscillospiraceae bacterium | reverse complement strand
AGCTGAACACCGCCGCCGCAGACATACAGCTTCATAAAATCGGGATCATACTCGCATCTGTAAAGGGCATCAAAAATCTTACGGCAATATTTCTCGGCTTCTTCAAGAAAAATGTTTTTGTAATTGTCGGGAGCATCGGTATTACCGGTTTTGATGAAATGCTCAACAACTTCCGTATCAATTTTCTTGCCGTATGCAGCCATAACCGCTTTCTGAACTGCGATCATATACTGATTTACGCCCAGCTTTTCAGTTACGCATTTATCCTCGATAACCCTTTTGTTGTTGACCCGAAGGATGTTGGCTGTTCCGTTTCCGATGTCAATGACCATATTCACGCCTGTCATATTGTGAAGGTATTCCGTGACTGCTGCATATCCCTGGGGATAAACAAAACAGCCGACTATGGTGAGATGGTAGTGAACGTTATTATACTCGCAGTCGATATGCGGCTCTTTCAGAAAATACTCTCTTGTGCTTTCACGCTGAGCTGTGACCATAGTGGTGGGACAGCCTACCGCAAGATAGATATTGCCCTCATAATATCCACAGCTGCGGCATTCGTCACAAATTGCTGCAATGGTCAGAAGGCGAAATTCTTCGTCAACGGTTTTGTCAGGGATATACTCCTTGTGACCTTCACCGATACGGTAATACATACCGTTAATGTGAAGAATCTTGCCTTCAAAGGCGGGCTTGGTCTTGTAGGCTGCTACTCCCGTGGGGAATGAGTGAAGCGAGTTTTTGATGTTTCCGTATCCTGTATCAACAGGCACAATGATAGAATTGTTGTAAGGGATCATGCGATTTTTTCCTCCTTTTCCGTTTCTGCGACTTTCGATTTTAACATTCTGATGATAAGCTCTTCCGCTGTAACAGTCGCCTGTGTGTCGGTAAATGAGCTTACAATAAAAGTTGTCTTGCCGATGGTAACGCTGTGTTCAGCACCATCGGGCTTGTAGGTTCTTTCCTGCATTTTGCACCTCCGCTTTTTGTCGTATATATTGTATTCTTTAAGAGTCATATTCGGCCGAAAATGAGCATCTTGCGGATAATGGTGTCATTTTCATCGGAAATGACCTCCCTTATCCTGATTTCAATTCTATCACAAAGTAAAAATCTCCGATTGACGTCCATTTGGCATAAATTTGACGTCGCACAGGTGTCATTTTTCGGATTTTGATGTCATTTTGCGTTTGAAACGTGATTTCCGCCTGCATTTATGATGTCAAAACCGACTTTTCTGACGTCACTTATATTAACGGGTGGTGTCATTTCAATAAAAATGCTGTCACTTTTATATATGGGTATAAAAAAACGAAGCTCCAAAGGCTGCAACAGCCTTCAGAGCTTCATTTTTTTGCGGATATTCGGTTGTAATGACGTATTTGCGTGGTTTTCAACTTATGAGAATATTTTTTCAACCGGAGAGAATAGCAAGTTTATTCAACTCGGGAGAATGAGGGGAGATTTTAGCAAGCATAGAATTTGTGTACCCAAATTCTGACGGCGTTCGCCGCCGATATGGTGTGCCGCAGTATTAAATTTTATCTCGGCTGTTTAATGCGAACAGCCGATTACATACCCTTTCAATAAGTTCGCAAATACAGACCAAACACTTGCATTTTAGTTCTTTAAGTGCTATAATATAGTCAATGAGTCTATTTGGAGGGGCAAAATGAAAGTTTGTTATAATAAGCTTTGGAAATTGCTTATAGATAAAGGATTGAAAAAAAGTCAATTACGAGTAGCTGTCGGCGCAAGCAAAAGCACTTTTGCTAAGCTTGGAAAAAATGAAAATGTCACACTTCCTGTTTTGCTTAATATATGTGAGTATCTGAATTGCAATTTTGGAGACATTATGGAAGCTGTGCCAGAAGATAAGGAGTCGCATAATGAGTGAAAGAATCTTAATTGTAGATGATGAGAAAGAAATCGTTGATTTGATAGAGGTCTATCTTAAAAACGACGGATATAGCGTAAATAAGTTTTACAACGGAGTTGAAGCGTTGACATTTGCACAGTCGAATGAAGTGGATTTAGCAATACTCGATGTCATGCTGCCTGATATAGACGGATTTCATATCTGTCAAAAGATCAGAGAAAGCTATACATATCCTATCATTATGCTAACCGCAAAAGACGAAGAAACGGATAAAATCACAGGTTTAACGCTGGGTGCGGATGATTATATAACAAAACCGTTCAAACCGCTTGAATTACTTGCACGGGTTAAATCCCAGCTACGCAGATATAAAAAGTATAATTCCCCACAATCCGAGGAAAAAGAAAAGAATATTATTGAGCATTCCGGTTTGGTAATGAATATTAAGACGCACCAATGCACCTTAAACGAAAAAGCAGTGGTATTAACCCCAACGGAATTTTCAATTCTGCGTATTCTCTTAGAAAACAAAGGGGATGTGGTCAGTGCCGAGGAACTTTTCCATAGTATTTGGAAAGATGAATATTACAGCAAGGCAAATAATACCATAACGGTTCACATACGGCATTTGCGGGAAAAGCTAAATGATACTTTAGATGATCCCAAGTTTATTAAAACAATATGGGGAGTCGGTTATAAAATTGAAATCTAAAATGACAGACGAATACAAAGTATTCAAACGAAAAATAATGCTGCGCTTTTTAATTACAGCATTTATAGCTACAGGCGTTGTCTTGCTTTTTTATTTTTTAGTTTGGTATGAGCGTGTCGGTGATTGGATTGTATCGGTCCTTCAATATTTTGGAATGACAAAACACGAAGCATTTGAGTTTTATCATATTTCGCTTCGTCAAAACAAATCGGTCTTTTTTGCGATTGCAATTATACTGATTTTCATGATATTGCTCCGGTATCTCTTTGTGTGGATTGTCCGTTATTTCAATCATATTAACGACGGTATTGACAAGCTGCTTATTGACGACAATCAACCGCTTCATCTTCTGCCCGAAATGGAACCGATGGAGAAAAAGCTCAATACAGTTAAGCAGACGCTATGGCAGCGCAAACAGGATTCGCTTCTTGCGGAGCAGCGCAAAAATGAAATAGTTATGTATTTGGCGCACGATATACGAACGCCTCTTACATCTGTTATGGGATACCTAAATCTTCTGGAAGAAGATCCCGAAATGCCAATAGAACAGCGGGCAAAATATGTACATATAACATTGGATAAGGCTTGCCGTTTAGAGAAAATGATCAATGAGTTTTTTGAGATTACCCGCTATAATTCAGGGCAGATTACACTGTCCAAGTCTACTATTGATTTATATTTTATGCTTGTGCAATTAACGGACGAATTATCGCCCAGCTTTGCAGTCAGAGGAAATTCTGTTGTATTAAATATGGAGGAAGATTTAACTATATATGCGGACGCTGATAAAATTGCACGGGTATTCAGTAATATTTTAAGAAATGCAGCCGCATACAGCTATCCCCAAACCCCCATTATAATATCGGCTAAAAAAACAGATAAGCACATAACGGTATTTTTCCAAAATAAGGGTAAAACGATCCCGGAAAATGACAAAAAGCATCTGTTTGATAAATTTTATCGCTCGGATAAGGCACGAGGCTCGGACAAAGGCGGAACAGGGTTAGGACTGGCGATTGCGAGAGAAATTGTGCTATTGCATGGAGGACAAATCAATGTTATCAGCAAAAATGATACGGTTATCTTTGGCGTAAGGCTTCCGGCAACAGATTAGGAAAACATCAATGTCATATTAGGATTTTCTTAGGAAATAAACAAATTCATATTAAAAACACAGATGCTTCTGTTCGGTATAATTATGACTGAACAGAAGCACTTGTGCTTTTTTGAAAGGAGAATCAAATATGGAACACAGAAATATTCAACTTAATCGCAGACGCAATAGGCAGCGCAAATATACCTTGATAAGCTGCGCTTTATTCGTAACCTTATTATTCAGCGTGGTTCTTTTATGGAATTACGGAAAAGAGGCTGGGGATAAGAATATTGACAATCCGCCTATAACAATTACCAAAAACCATACGGTAAAAAATGAAACGGATTCCAACGACACGCAAAGTCCTGAAGACGAAACAGATTGGAATCTGATATTGGTGAACGGGCAAAATGCTGTTCCCGCAAATTATAAAGCAGATTTGGTTGAAGTTTCCGGAGGAGAGAAAGTTGACAGACGGATTTATGAGCCGTTGATGGAAATGTTAGAGGCTGCGAAAGAGGAAAATTGGGATCAGCTTCCTATGGTAGTATCCGGCTATCGAACGCAAGCAACACAGCAAAAGCTATATGATGACAAAATTGCAAAAAATAAAAAAGAAGGATACTCCGAAAGCGAAGCTATAGAACAGGCAAAGCAATGGGTGGCCGTCCCCGGTTACAGCGAACATCAGCTTGGTTTAGCGGTAGATATTAACGGGGCAACCTATGATGTTTATTTTTGGCTGCAAGAAAACAGCTACAAATACGGCTTTATTTTCCGCTATCCCGGCAACAAAACAGATATAACAGGTACAGCCGAAGAAGTTTGGCATTACCGTTATGTTGGCGTTGAAGCTGCAACAGAGATATACGAAAGAGGAATTTGCCTTGAAGAATATTTGGAAGAAAAGCAATGACCGGAAAAGACTGACGCAGATATTTCCGTTTCTGCTTCCGCTTAGAAAATGGCAAAGAAGCTCTTTTATTTAGAAATGCTGTTAGATGGAAACAGATACGCAAGGGCAAAATCCGAGGTCTTATTGCTCAATATAGTGTTTGAAACCGCCTCCCTTATGCTGAATGAGAAAAGCGGATTCGATATGAAATATCAAACGGGCAAGGTACACAATCTCAAACTTGCCGCAAAAACAATCGACAAAGTTGTTATTGCGCCAAACGAGGTAATTGATGTATATGATTATTATTGAAATTGATAAAAGCATAAAATAATTATAAAAAAGTGAGGAATTGATACTTTTGATGTATCAGATCCCCTCACTTTTTCCGTCATAATCTGCTTTATTGTGGAGCACTATAAATTGTAATCATATGATGACAATCTGTTTACAGTAGAAATAATAATACCGGAAGCAATACCGACTGAGTAAAATCCAGTCGGTATTACCATTTTATGAGAAAAAACGACCGTTTCCCAGAAAAAATCGACCGTTCCCCAGAAAGGTATTGCAATATAAAATCGTTAGCTTTATAATAATAATCAGATGTGAAAAGGAGGATATCCTCAAACCCGATGGAAGATTTGAACAAGGTAAAACTGAAAAAGGGAAAGTGTTCAGAAGATTTCTTAAACTGCTTCTTCCGCATAAAAAACTGTTTGTTTATTCCATAATAGCGTCAGTAATACTTACGATACTCGGAATTGTATCATCACTTTTCAATAAAATTCTTATGGATGAAATTCTTCCGTATAAGCTGAAGAATCCGTTGCTGCTGGTTGTTATAATATTTGCAGTACTGGCAGTCGTTCAGACGGTGATAGGATTTGTAAGACAGTGGATAATGATATATCTTTCCCAGAAGATAGACATACCGCTGCTTCTCGGATATTTTGAGCATATATACAAGCTTCCGATGAAGTTTTTTACTTCAAGGAAAACGGGGGACATTATTACCAGGTTCAGTGATGCATTTACTATCAAGGATATTTTCACAAACATTGCACTTACACTTATTATGGATGTAGCAATGGCACTGATTACAGGTGTTATTCTTTTCAACATGAATCTGTCACTTTTCGGAATAATAATTTGTCTGACAATATGCAGCATTCTTCTGGTATTTATTTTCAGGCAGCCATACAAGAAAATAAA
>JAUNJJ010000095.1:0-8858 GCA_030533325.1 Oscillospiraceae bacterium | reverse complement strand
GGAACAGATGCAGCAGAGTTCAGTACTGAATTCGCAGATAATTGAAGGACTCAGAGCAGTTGAAACAATCAAGGGAAATGCAAACGAAGATACAGAACTTGAGAATATTGAAAAGGAATACATCAAATCTCTTCGTATCGGAATGAAGGAAAGTATGCTTTCCACAACTCAGAGTTCGATTTCCAGTCTTATTTCCACTGCAGGGAATCTTATACTTATGTATTTTGGTATAAGGCAGGTAATTGACGGAAATCTAACACTCGGAAGTCTTATGGCATTTACCACAATGGCAGGATATTTCATGGATCCGGTAGGAAGACTTGTAGGACTTCAGCTGCAGATTCAGGAAGCAAATATTTCAATGAAGAGACTGACAGAGATACTTGATTATGATACGGAACAAAGCGAAGGCGAGTATAGTGAACTTGAAAGTATAGATGGTGATATTGAAATAAAAAATGTCACTTTCAGATACGGAAACAGAAAACCGGTTCTGAATAATATTTCGTTTACAATACCAAAGGGAAAAAAAGTTGCACTTGTAGGAGAAAGCGGAAGCGGAAAGTCAACAATTGCAAAACTGCTGCTAAAATACTATGAACCTGAATCAGGTGAGATACTGATTGACGGTGTGGATATAAACGAGTATGAAAATGAGTCTGTGAGAAGAACGGTTTCTTATGTTCCGCAGACGATAGAACTGTTTTCGAAGAGCATATATGACAACATACGGGTTTCAAAAATGAATTCAACACTTGAGGAAGTAAAGCAGGCAGCGAAGGAAGCAGATGCACATGAATTTATCAAAAAGCTTCCGATGCAGTATCATACTTATCTTCAGGAAGCAGGAAACGGTCTGAGCGGCGGAGAAAAACAGAGAATAGCCCTTGCGAGGGCGTTTCTGAAAAAGAGCAATTTCTATATACTTGATGAATCAACAAGTAATCTTGATTTTGCGACAGAGAATATCATTTTTGATATGATTTACAATAAATTCAAAAAGAGATCAATGCTTATAATTGCTCACCGGCTTGCAACAGTAAGGAACTGTGATCTGATACTGGTGCTTGATAAGGGCGAGATTATAGAACAGGGTACGCATGATGAACTCATTGCACAGGGAGGCAGATATGCCAGACTGTGGAATATGCAGCAGGGGATTATTTCAGATGAAAAGGATGCAAATACTGGTTCTGATGAAATAGCTTCAGCTGTTGAAGAGTTCTTCGATGATGAGGATACGCTGGTCTATACATAATTGGTGAATACGCTTTGTGCAGAAAAAGCGATCACATATAGATGATATGGTCTGCAACATATCAGGGAAAAATATTTGTCGATACATGAAGTGTATCAGAAAGGAAATAATAATGGAAATGTACTATGACGGGGCATTAGTAATGCCTAAGAACTATGCTGTGGTTAATGAGGAAGAGATGACTTATGTTGAGGGCGGATATTCCAGAGAAATTGTAGGATTTAGCTCAGGAAGTGAAGCGTATAATAAATTAAATCAAGCCTCTAAGTATGCGGGTGCTGCAACATTTATAGTTGGTGCAACCTTTATGGGTATTGGAGGAGCTTTGTCGTCAGCAATGGCTGCAATAGTTGGGTTTGCTGGGGGTATAATAACTGGCAGTTGTATGTGGCAGTGGAAACAAGCTTTAGATACAGCTGCAACAGTAGCAAAGAAGTATTCTCTTCCTGTATATGCTGAGATAGAGGTTAATCATGGTACTCTTTCAATAGGCATATTTCAGGCAATAGTTTGTGGATAATGAGATAAATCAAATGTAATTTCTGATTGTATGAAATGAATGGCAGCCGTTTTATTCTATATAACTGAGTGGCTGCCATCTATTCATTAAATAAGGAAATATGGCAAAATTACTTGATTCTCTTCAATGTGGTAATACATAATAGCATGTGTTTAATTAGAATTATATTAAACGAAAAATATATTTTTTGTTTAATATTAGCTGATATGCACGGAGTAACCGCAAGGAATGGATTTGTAAGGCAATAAAATAAAAATACTATAGTGAATGCAAAATTCTTTTTTGCGTTCATATAAATAATCAAGTTATTAATGAACAGTTTCTAAGTATCCAATTTTGGTGCAGGAAAGGATAAATAGTTATGCGAAAAAAAGTATGGATTTTTAGCTTGTGCTTGTCAGTTTTTCTGATTATATTTTCACTTGTTTTATATTTTACAAGGTTGACTAATTTGATGAATGGAAGTCAAATAATTAGATCAATGTTTAGAAAAGTTACAATTAGTGTGGTAGCGTTAAATATTTTAAGTATTATTATTTCGATAATCAATCTGAAAATAGAAAAGAGAAAAGAGAAAAGAGAAAAAGAAACTAATGAATAACAGAATTGAAATAAAAATTAATAAGATACTAAAGCTAACAAACGCATTGATACAATATGTGGATATAAAGTGTGATAATAGGAATGTTGAACATTCAATTATACAAATGGATAATTATTTAAAATCCAAAGGTGCAACTCCTATCGGCCCCCTCATTCAGAAAACTGAATACAGTGTAAATGAAGAAGGACAGCTTGATATAAAAGTCTGTTTCATGCGTCAGGCTAACAACTTCATCCATAACGTAGAAGCACCGTATACCATGGAATCAGTGCTTCGTGTTCGTAACTGTATGTACGCACGTTATACCGGACCGGAGGAAAAACTTAAACTTGCCTATGACAAAATAAACGTTACTGCTTTTGAAGAAGACATAGAACTTTCCAACAGTAACTATACTATTTTTGTAGACAAACAGGATGATAATATCGTAGCCGATATATTCGTGGAGAAGAAAACAGATGAGTAAAAAAACAGTAAAGAACATGAGTGAGCTGAAGGACAGCAGAATCCTGTATGAAAAGGATCTGCCGCCGTTCGGCTATATGCTCGTGTCACTCATTGCAATATTACTTATAGCAGTAGTAATCTGGAGCATAAATACTCCGAAAACATATGTAATAAAAAGCAGCGGAACAGTAGAGAGTACAAATAAAAACTATATCATGTCGGCATACACCGGAGAAATAAGTCAGATGAATATTTCGGAAGGAAGCTATGTTGAAAAAGGTGATATTCTTTTTACAGTAAAAAGCACTGACCTTGATTTGCAGGAAGAACAGATCACTGGTCAGATCGAAGTATACAGAAAATGTGGAACAGCTGAAAAAACTTGAAAAGTCAGTTATGGACGGAAAGAACTATTTTGATCTTTCAAACGAGGAAGACCGGCAGTATTATAATCAGTATGAAGTCTACATGAGCCAGATAGGTCAGAATGATATTGATACAAGTACATATAAAAACTATGGCTATACAGATGCACAGATAGAAGCAGAACTTGAAAAAAACAATGCAAAAATATCAGAAATATATTATTCTATGCTGAAAGGAATCAATGAAAGCATTCAGCAGTATGAAAATGAGATAGACAAGCTTGAAGTCCAGAAAAATGCAGTTGCCGGAGGACAGTCTGAATATCAGATAACCGCAGCAGCTTCAGGTATTGTTCATATGATGAATGACTACAAGGAAGGCATGGTTGTACAGGCGGCCGGAGCAGTAGGAAGTATTGCAAGTGAAAATGATGAATATATCGTAACGGCATATCTCGGCGTAAATGACCGTCCGAGGGTAAATCCTGGAGATGAAGTGAATATTGAGGTAGCAGGTCTTGCACAGAACGTTTATGGAAATATTCACGGAACACTTGTTTCAGTGGAGAGCGATATTACATCCAGTCAGGACGGAAAAGAAACTTACTTCAAATCAAAGATAAAGGTAGATGAACCATATCTCATCAGCAGTAAAGGAAATAAGGTCAATATATCAAACGGTATGGCGGTAGAAGCAAGAATAATATATGATGAACTGTCTTACTTTGATTACTTCCTTGAATCAATCGGAATACTAACGAGGGAATAACTTATGAAGAAAATAACGAGTCTGGTATTATCTCTGATGCTTGTATGCTGTTCCGGAAATGTAGTATCAGCAGAAAATTCAGATGAAAAAATATTATCGGATGATATAATAAATGGAAGCGAACAGCAGACAGAAGTAACAGAGATACAAAACGAAACTGAAATAACAGAAATTTCATCAGAGACTGAAATATATGAGCCGGTAACAGAGGAGAATACAGTAACTGAATTACCGGCGGTAAATGACAATGAAATTAAAATGCCGGAAACAGAATATGTAGCAGTAGAAGATATCGTTGTTTCAGAGTTTAAGGACAGCATGTATGTTGATGAGACACAGAACATATCTCCGACAGTTTTTCCGTCCGATGCAACAGATCAAAGATTTACATATTCCACTTCAAATCAGTCTGTAGCCCGTATCGACAGGCTTGGAAAAATTACTGCAGTCGGAGGAGGAACATGTTATGTTAGTGTTGAATGCGGAGGATTAACAGTAAGCTACAGCCTTAGAGTAAAGATTAAAACTGAAAGTATAAGCGTAAAGAGCAAGTACATAGTTTTGAAGCCGGGACAGCAGTTCGGACTTGAAGCCAGAGTATCGCCTTCGGGAGCTTCACAGGTGATAAAGTATAAGTCACAGAATGAAGATATTGCATCTGCAGACGAAAACGGAATCATAACAGCCAATGATAACGGAAGTACATCGATAGTAATCTCTAATGAAGACTATACAATGTCAGTAAATGTTATAGTAAACACAGACGGAAAAGTGAATGCTGATGACAGCAAAACAAATGATATTAATGACAGCAGCATTAAGTCTCAGGATAAGCTTGCGGAAAAGATAAGGAATTCAGCAGAGGAGACAATAGTTGCCTCGAACGTAAAGAAAATCTCATCTGAAGTACTGAGAGAAATGTATGGTACAGATAAAAAGCTTATAATAGAATGTGACGGATATGATATTTATCTGAATGGACGCGACATATCAAATGCTGAAAACGAGCTTTTCACTGAACTTGATTTTACTGAAACGGATAAGGGAATAATGCTTAGTCAGAGTGAACAGTACAGGCTGCCGGGCAAAATAAGTATTAAACTGAGGAACAGCAAATCAGACTACAAATACTTTTATATGTGCAGCAATGACGGAAAAAGTTTCAGAAAACTGAACGCTCTTTCCGGTGACAATACCTTTTCAATTAACAGCGCCGGTGATTATCTGCTGACAACCGAACGTGCAGAATCATTCAGAATCAATATAGTATGGGTACTTGGAGCTGCCGGAGTTATTCTCGTAATGTCAGTTGTATATATTTTCAACAAAAGAAAATACTGGTTCTGGTAAAACTGATTTTGCTGTGGGAGAGTTTTTCGATTATTAGGATACGCTGGTTTATACATGACTGGTGAATACGCTTTGTGCAGAAAAAGCGATCACATATAGATGATATGGTCTGCAACATATCAGGGAAAAATATTTGTCGTTACATTAAGTGTATCAGAAAGGAAATTACAATGGAAATTTGCTACGATGGGGCATTAGTAATGCCAAAAAACTACGCTGTGGTTAATGAGGAAGAGATGACTTATGTTGAGGGTGGAATTAGTGTAGGACCTATATATGCAAATGATGCTGCAGATATGTATAAAGCTGTTCGTTCTGCTGCTAATGGTATGTATGTGCCGGAGGTGTAGTACTGTGTGGATCCGTGTTGGGAGCTATAGTTGGTGCATATATTGGATTACATGGTGGACCACTTGGATCAGCTATAGGTGGCTGTGTAGGTGCATTAATAGGTTCAGTTACCAGCGTTATAGGAGGTTGTCTTATGTACTCATGGGCGAGTGCATATGATACTGCTGCAGATCAAGCAAGGCAACTTGGACATAGAAGGTGTGTTTTTGAGGCTCATACATCAGGCCTTACAATGATTGCAAGCGTTAGAGCGTGCTAAATATTTGGAGATAAATGTTATGAAAAAGATATGTATGATAGTCATGATTATAGCGGTTATATCGCTGATTATATTTGGAATTTTATTTTTTAGAATAGAGTTTTCAAATGATCAATTATATAAAGAGTTAAATCTTATAACGAAAAATACAAGTGCTCTGATATGTGGATCTGATATTATAATACTTATTATATGTATGGCTATTCTAAGAAAAATTCGATAATGTTTTTATATTTTATGCTAAATATATAGTATCTTTTTACGACATTATTTTAATAATTGTGTAATGTATGTTTAAAGTATATACTTGAACATACATTACATTTGTTTGTAAAAAGTAATTTAAAATATACTGAGGAGATTTGGTTTGAAAAATGAAATAATAATGTTTTTTAATAAAACTGTCAAGCTCACAAATGTAGTAGTGATAGATGTCCAGTATGATAAATTGGGTAATATTTATGAATATATTTGTAGAATTGACACGTATTTAAAAGGCAAAGGCACATCCCCCGTTGGCCCTCTCATTCAGAAAACAGAATACCATGTGAACGATGAAGGTCAGTTCGATGTTAAGATATCACTCATGCGTCAGGCAAACAACTTTATTCACAACGTAGAACCGCCATACACAATGGAATCAGTTTTGCGAGTAAAGAATTGTATGTATGCACGTTATACCGGACCGGAGGAAAAACTGAAACTTGCCTATGACAAAATAAACGTTACTGCTTTTGAAGAAGACATAGAACTTTCCAACAGTAACTATACTATTTTTGTAGACAAACAGGATGATAATATCGTAGCCGATATATTCGTGGAGAAGAAAACAGATGAGTAAAAAAACAGTAAAGAACATGAGTGAGCTGAAGGACAGCAGAATCCTGTATGAAAAGGATCTGCCGCCGTTCGGCTATATGCTCGTGTCACTCATTGCAATTATACTGTAAAAATGCACATACTGTTCTTATAAGAATATATTTTGAATGTTATGAAATAAAGGAATGTATATTGATGAAGGAAAGTAAAAAAAACAAATACTTACTAATTAGAATAATATTAGGTTTCCTGTTTTTCGTATGTATTGCATATATTATACTTGATTCAGTATTTTTGTTTGATGTGGAAGGAAATAGAAAAAAGTTTATTGTATCAAATGTATTAATATTTTTGGGAGTATTAACGTATTTATATTTTTTTATGTTAAGAAAAAATCGTAGATGGAAATTTGTATAAATGAAGAACATAAATAACAATAAAACTTTAAACCTTGAAAATGTACTGAGTCTCAGAATAAATTTAAAAGATAATGTAATTTCAGATTTCCGCAATCAGTATCAGAAGTCTTGAAAATAACAGGAATGCTCTTGAAAAGACAGCGGAATCAGGCAATGATTTTGATGCCCCGCTAAGGTGATAAGCGGTTCAGAAAAGGTGATACACTGGCTGTTAAGGAAGATTAATATTACGGATTAGCAGAAAATTCATATATCATGTGAAATAATAATACCGTAAGCGATACCGACTGAGTAAGATTCAGTCGGTATTACCGTTTTATGAGAAAAAATGACCGTTTCCCGGAAAGAATCGACCGTTCCCCGGAAAAGTATTGTGTTTTGAAATATTGTATGATAAAATTATATTCGAACTAAGAAAAAGACAAGTAGAAAGATAAATGAAGAACAGATGCAGCAGAGTTAAGTTTCCGGTCTTATTTCAACTGCAGGGAATCTTATACTTATGTATTTTGGTATAAGGCAGGTAATTGACGGAAATCTAACACTCGGAAGTCTTATGGCATTTACCACAATGGCTGGTTACTTTATGGCTCCTGTATGAAGATTTGTTGGACATCAGCTTCAGATTCAGGTGTTGAGTTTGCAATTTAGTTAGGAGTTGATTTATATTAAAACCAATAATAAAATGCGTATAATAAATATTATAGCAATAATTGCTGCAAATATTATTTTTGCTCTGGAAACTCATATAAATAATTTTGATATTACTATAATCATAATTAATATTTTAGTATTATTATTACTTTTCGTTATTTATATAAAAACATATAGGTTAAGTGAAAATAAACACAGAAGGAAATTACTGGCTATTTTTGTGCCGGTTGGCATAATGATAGGCTTATTTCTTATTGCGAAAAATTATACGAAATGATTTATTTATTTGTTTTGAATAAATAGTCGATTAAGACTCTTGTTTCTTCGACATCAGAACAAAAAGCTTCAATATCATCTTGTGAAAAATCTAAGATTTCTTTATTGATTTCATCGAATTTTAAAACGGCATTTTTTATTTGCAATGCGTTATCATTGGATATTGGCTTATAATTTCTGGAAAGTCTTTCTCCTATAACTACCGGAATTATAATATTATCTATTTCATATTCTCTATTCAAATAACACATAACCTGTGAAAAAGCATTATCATAAGATTGACCTTGATCGATCCAATGATAAAACCATTCTAATACTTCGCATTTTTTTTTAAAATAATTCATCATCAATCACCATATACTACCTTTAATTTAATATTAGGATATAATTCTGAAAATTCAATAATTACATTCTCACAGCTAATACATGGTTTCAGATCTGTATATAATACTACTGTTCCGTTAGCTGATTTATTTTCGCTAATTAAATCTGATATTTCGGTTAAAATTTTACTTTCTTATGCCATGGAGCGTTATCCATAACAATGGCGTACTTTTTACCTGCTGGTGCAGGATGAGCAGATAAGAAACTTCTGATGGATTCTATAGTTGTTTCGTAATTGAATGTGGTTGGCTTTGAAGTGAACTGTTCTCCGGTTTCCGGAATAACAAATCCGCTATACGACGCCTTCTGTCTGCCTGGAAACGACTTGATTTTCGGAGCACTGCCTTTTTTGTACCATCCCGCAGTAATAGTTGTTTGAATCT
>JAUNJJ010000094.1 GCA_030533325.1 Oscillospiraceae bacterium | reverse complement strand
GCATTAATGGTTACTCCTTCCATTGACAGAGGAATAACCTCTGCTTAAAATTTGTTTTGCTACTCAGTTTTTCTCCAGACCAACTTATCCACAATTCTAGTGTAAGACTGAATGATCTTCACCACTTTTGTAAAAATATTTTCTTCCACACAGTCTGATATCGAAATACCATTGTCTGATTCCACTAACCAGAAGTATGGAAAAATGCCTCAACAGATAGTAATGTTGCACTTATATAGTGATTTCTTTCCTCATTAAGTTCATGTGTATAAAAATAGAACATCTTGCTTTTAGAAAATCTATACTTTCTGCTCTATGCCATGATGCCAAATTAAAAACCCTTGTCAATATTTATTCCTCACTTTGTATACTACCTTTTAATTTTGGAAATAATAACACTCATAATATCTATAAATTCAAAACGATTTATTAATATCAGGCTAATTGTAAGCAATACACTAAAAACATACCAAAATGGAATTCCTGCTATTGTAACGATGCATTGTAAGGTCAATATCAAATATGACAATCCAATGGCCTTCCACTTTAATTTTATCGGCAGAAATTTTTTTGACGATACTACCCTGACAAACCATACCACTGCGTAACCTATTAATGTCGAAACTGCAGCGCCCATTGCCCCCCAAAACGGAATCAGTACAAAATTCAATACAATATTAATTATTGCACCAGCCATTGTCGTAGTAAAAATCTCTTTCGTTTTCATCGCTGCGCCATATATTATACCTAAGAATCCTCCCATAGCCTGAAAAATAGCGGCAAACGTAAGGATTATTGCATATGGCCATGCATTATAAAACTCATTTGCAAATAGTATTTTTGCTAAAACCTTTATAAACAAAATTACAAACGAACACCCGATGACATATAATGTTGAATATTTATGATAAACATTTGAAAAAAAATGAATAGACTCATCGTCACCAAAATTTTCCACTGCTGAAATTTGCCAAGCTCCAGTAAAAATATTTGAAATAACTGATACAATTGAAGGAATCTTGTATGCAACCGAATATATTCCAAGAATTGCTGCACTTGAAAAATACGACAACATATATCTATCTGAAGAATTACTAATCCACCAACTTATAGAATTCGGAATTAAGGGTATGCAGTAAGTCAAAAATACTCTCAGCATTCTTTTATCAATTTTCCACGGAACCACATAATACTTCCAAATGTTCTCTGTAAAAAAAAGATATAATATTTGTATTCCATTTCCTATTATCATCGCAAGAAGATATCCTTCAATTCCCATTTTAAATAATAGAAGAAATAGAATATTGCACCCTATATTAGTTGCCGAACTAAGTATACCCGAAAATACAAACCTTCTAATGTGTTCTAATCCTTTTACGAATTGTAACAATATAGATGAAAAAGCAGCTGAGATATAATACAGAAAAAAGTACATAGAATACTCCTGCAATCCGATCCACTTTAACAAGAAAGGTGATACAACCAATAAAACGAGTAATCCTCCAAAAAACAAGTTAGTTGCAATTGCAAAAACTTGCGATTTATTCATCTCTTTATCTAACGTAAGCCTAATGACTCCCTCTGCAGCAGTTACTGTTAACAAAGGAATTAATAACGAAACTGTTACTGTCAGCAAATCCGATGTACCATACTCAGAAGTTGACAAACAGCTTGTATAGAGTGGAACCATAAAAAACGAAAGCAATCTTGTTGAAAATGTTCCTATTGTCATCCAAAGAGTATTCTTTCCTAACTTTGTATATTTCCCTTCCGACACATTCAACCCTCCTTTTAAAATTTAGATATACGAGCTGATGTACTCCCCTGCGTCACAGGCTATAACTTCACCAGAAATACACTTCGTTGCATCACTAAGTAAAAAGCATGCCACTTCAGCAATTTCTTCTCCCAGAAAATATCTCCCAGAAACAACTCTCTCAAGCAATAAATCATCTTCATTTGTTTTTTTTGTCAAGTCCGATGTTGTAATTCCAGGTGCAATCCCATTAATCCTTACATTTTCTCTGTAAAATCTTCTCGTAACCCCTTTGACAAATGAGTTTAAAGCTGCTTTAGACAATCCATAAGGTAGGTCATCACATTGAAGTCCACGTTCAGATGAGATGCATATAATATTGATTGGTTGTTGTTTATCCACCCTATTCTTTATTGAAATCTGAGTAAGAAAATAAACACTTTCTAAATTAATACGGATTTGTTTTTCAAACTGTTCATGCGTAACCTTTAGCAAAGTGCCCTCATGCAAACTTATCCCCGCATTACATACTAAACAATCAATACGTCCAAGCATATCAATTATTTGTGAATACAAACTATCCAGGTTAGTTACATCCTCTAAATCATATGCAATGTACGATATGCCGCCAAGTTCATTAGCTGTTTTTCTTAACTTGTCCTCATTCGAACCAACAATTAGAATCTCAGCACCTTCATCAAGGCATTTTTCAGCAATATTTCGACCTATCCCATGTCCTCCACCAGTAATTACTATCTTTTTACCTTTCAACAAACCTTTATACAGAACCTGTTGTATATCCACTTTGACCGTTTGTACTGGTATTCCACGAAAGATATATCGAAATGCTCTTTTTACTATATCAATATTCATAACTCATCCTCTAATTATCTTTGCCAATTTTTGATAATTCTTTTCTCCTAATGCAGTCTTTATTGCTTTTTTTGCAGCGTTTTGTTCAACAATAGTCCTTATTGCATATAATGCATCACTTTCGTCTTTTGAATCTGTAAATACCTCAAAAATTATAGAACCATCAATTTTTTCATCAAAGAAATCTTCAATAGCTTTCACATATTCATCTTTACTTCTGGCCGATAAATAATAGAAGCCCAAATCCTCAGCATAATGTTTCAATAATAATGATGATTTATTCCCATAGTGCCTAGCTGCTGCGATGTATTCATCCGCAATATCACCTAATGCTGCAGCCGGATGACTATAATTCCTAAACTCAGTCCCTTTTCCATTGTTCACAACAATCAGTCTAATATTATTTCCCACATAACGGTTACCAATAGAATTCATATCATAAAAAAATGCTAAGTCACCAACAATTCCATAATATGTTTTTTTAGGATCTGCAAACGATGCTCCGATAAGTGTTGAAACTGGTCCATCTATACCAAATCCTCCAACATTAGAATATACCGCAACGCTTTCAGAAATAGGGAAGAAATTCCACGCTCTCAGACTGTTAAGTATTCCTAAATGCAGGACACTACCCTCTTTGATCCTGCTTGCGGTTTGGCTAGCTATCCAAATATTAGAAAACGGTATTTCAGGCAGCCTCTTTCTCAGTGAAACATCTAATTCTGCATAATGATTATACAGCCCTTGCTTTTCACATGATTTCAACTTATTATAAAACTCAAAAAAGTAGTCCTCCGGCATCTCAAATACACAACTCAAATTACCAAACCGATCTTTAACTTCACCATCAATACACACTCTCCATGTGCATTTAGTAACTGGTAAATAGTAATTGCCCGTCACTTCCCCCAAATCAATCATCAAGTCAAATGTTAAGGAATTCCTGTCCAAGTATTCCTGTCCGTCAATTAGTGCATTGAGGATTTTATACTTACCATGATAGTTGCTTGTGTGATCGCACAATACCACAGCGTTGTACTTTTCGCAAAAGTTCTCAATCGAAGCCGTTAGTTTAGGAGTGAATTTCGAATGTGCTCCGACAAAAATACCAATTTTACTAAACGAATCCAAACCAGGGAGTTCATCATATGAAAAGAATCGATGTATCGTTCTCACATCAGGCAATTCTTTGGTATTCATTGCACCAGTCATTTTCGTTGCCAAATTTATATGGACAGGTCCTCCCCCTGCTCTATACAACTCCAAAATTGCCTTATTAGCAAGAACTATGTTTTTCTTATATCCGGTATCATCATACGCTTCCGTAATATCTACGCTGATTCTTGCAATATCATTAGGGATTACAGATCGATCTAATACCTGTGGGGTATTATTTCCAGGCAATGAACTATTATTTATTGAAGTAAGCGCTAAAACCGGAAGCTTTCTATAATATGCTTCAGTTAGTGCCGGCATATAATTACGCGATGCCGTTGCGCCTGTACAGGAAATAACAACCGGTTCCCCAGTCTCCGCTGCCCATCCACAAGCAATATATGCGGCGGATCTTTCATCAGCAGAAGAACGTAGTTCAAACCAACTATCGCTCTGCACACTTGCAACAAACATAAAATTTGTTGTTCCGGGTGAAACAACAACTTTATTTATCCCATGTGACTTAAGTAAGGCTATAATAATTTGTACTGTCTTATTATCCGTATACATTATTCTACCTCTTTCCTTCTTATTTCTTTTTACATCTCTTCCAATAATGCACCTGACGTGAAGCACTAACTATCTTACATTCTCTTTCAATAGAGCAAATATTTTTTCAAAGCATTATACTATCAGGATACATTGCTGATTTTTCTTGCGAAATATTCTTACTTACGGTTTTAAAGCATACATCAAATATTTTTTTGAATTCGATATCATTTCATTTAGACGAAATATTACAAGCCTTGAATCAATAATACATTCATTTAATAATACATTCTTGCAATCAACATCTATTTGTTTATCTTGAGAGTAGATATTCTTAAGTAAATTTTCTATTCTTACATTTCTCTTCGAATGTGCTATACACAAAAACTTTTTCTCAAATATTAAAGAAAATGCTGTTCCATGGAATGAATTAGTTATAACAATCTCCGCATCCCTTATATATCTTAAAAACTCCATAGGGCCACACGTCGTATCTTCATCACCTTTAATTGCGTTATGTTGTCCACTACCATTAACTATAATGATTGGCAAATTAAATCTATTTTTTACTTCTAATACAGCATTCTTTATTCCATCTGTCATTTCCATTGCATAAACAAAAGCAAACCTTTTGGGAAGAATTAATTCATTATTACAAAGACCGAGCCAACACTTTCTTTCCATTAGAAAAACTGGATCTAACACTTCTTTTCCTTCTACCCCAATCAAGTTTTGTACTATTTGAGCACCTGATTTTTCACGAAATGATAAGAAGCGGAATTTAATTAATTCTTTCCGTATTAATTCTTTTTCTTTATCTGTTATATCCATTCGCCCAAAGCTAGAAGCATAGGATACTTTCTTCGCTTTATCATCGAAATCCAAATAAAAACTTGTAGATTCTCCTGTCAAAGTGATGTTCAATATCTGATCGCTTCCTGAAATCAAGACATCATAAACACCAGAGCATTTTTTTATCTCCTCATCGCCATGATATGTTACTGGTGAAATTGTCATTCTATTATTTCTAAATGCTTCAAAACGTTCATTTCGTTTTCGATCATTTTTGTATTGCCTCCAAAAAATTAAATGTTTTATTAATTTCAACATCTTAATTAATAAACCGTCATTTGATACATTTGCATTGTTTGGAGTAAAATCAATAACTTCACAATTACAATTATTAATGTGCATCTCTATATATTTGTTTAAAGCAAAAGCCTGAAGTATAGCACCCAAATTATTAACTTTATGAAATGTTAAAATGCCAATTTTCATACATTATCACCTGAATAAATACTATCAATTTTCTTTAAAAAAGATTCCATGCTAAATGCCGAACAATCTACAATTTGTCTTTCCTTTTTATTCTCGAAATCATCAAGTATGATTTTAGCCCATTTAGCCGCCCCATATTCTAATGGTATGTACATACAATTTCCAACATTTGTCAACTTTGGTACATTGTTAGACGCATAACATCTTGCACCCATTGCTTGTGCCTCTATCAGTACAATCCCAAATCCTTCATTATAAGACGGTAGCAAAAATATGTCTGACTCTGCCAACAACTTAGGAGAATCTGCATCTTGCGGATAAAATTTTATATTATTTTGAAGGTTTCTTTCTTCAATTAGTTCTAACATTTTTGACAAATAATTTTCAGTATCAAAACCGATAAATACCAATTCAGCATCCCTATATTTATTTTTAATCTGTGAAAGAATTTCTATTGAAAAACATTGATTTTTGTTTTCGCAAAAATATCCAATTTGAATCAATCTTGGATGCTTTCGGTTTTCCATAGAAAACATCTGAGGGTTAAATCTGTTATTATCATACGGATTCAATATAACACTACTACTTTTTTCAGCCCCATAAAGAGATTGATTGGCTTCTATACTACATCCTACCAAACAAGTTGAATTCTCCTCTATATATCTTTTATAGACACCGTTCAGCTTGTTTACTATTACATTTCCTTTACTTGCTATTACATGAGCATGACATATTCTTATAGGTATTAATTGCTTAGCAGCCTTTAAACACAATCCACTTTCATAAATATTATTACAATGAATTACTTTATCTGGCCCATTTTTTTTAATAATTTTTTTTAAGTCCAACATAATATGCGGCCCCCTGATGTAATAATCAAGTTTTTTCCGCATCCATATTTTCCCACTATAATGAGGAATTCTAAAAATTTTACCACCGTATGCTTCAAATTCATCATCATAATATCTTTTTTCGTTTGTAAAAAGAACAATATCAAATATAAACTTATCACTTAGCCCTTTTACAATACTCATGATAACAGACTGTACGCCTCCACGTCCAAGCCCCTCACATGATACTAGCAACACTTTATCCATTATTATTTCACGCTCTCTTTTAATCCTTGCATAATCAAATCTCGGTGTGTTTCACATCGCATATAATTAAGAATACACAAAAGTGACTGTTCATCATATTTTTTAGAAATGTACCAATCTATTAATCTATACCCTGAAATTTTATTTAATGCCCGAAACCAAAACATTTTATGTGTCTTCCCAGAAAAACTAAGTAAATAATTTTTTAACTGTTTTATAGATAGTTCGGCATATTTTTCTTCAACAAATCCCATTTGCGATATTTCTTCTGTTCTTTTAAGAAAATCTTTCATTATACTATCAGCCTCTGCTCCCTTTGCAAGTCGAATAACATTTTCTCTTTTTATAATTGGAATATAGCTTATTGACAGTTTGTCATCAATTTGCAAATTAATCAAAAGGCTAGAATTCCAGCAGTCATTACTTTCTGCATCAAAAAGAAAATTGCCTTGCCCATAGATAATGTGCCCATTATTCCATTTTTCTTCACATCCAATACAGTGGCTATGCTGACATACAACAACATCAGCACCCGAATCAATCATCATTCGGCAAATATCTCGTAAATATGGAGCTGGGTATCTATATTCTTCTTTTCCGCCATGATATAAAACAATTGTATAATCGCATTTTTTTGACAAGGTTCTTATTTCGTCATTACTTCTAATTAATTCATACACATTAGCTCCTGCTGTAAAGTTAGAAGCCCCAGAAAACTCTTCTTCAGCACAACAATATACTCCTATTGTATTGTTATCTTTAGAAAATATATAAGGAGTCGATGCCGAATTCTTATCTTCTCCAACCCCTGCATAATGAATGCCTCTGCTATCTAATAACGAAATTGTATCGTGTAAGCCAATATTTCCTTGATCCATAATATGGTTATTAGCTAAAGTAAAAAAACAAGAATTTATTTTTGCAATACCTTCAATAGACTTACTCGATGCCCTGAGTGCAGGGCCTTTTTTTTTAATTGGCGCTTCTACATCCGTTAAAGGTGTTTCCAAATTAAACATAGTATAGTCGGCAGATGCCAATATTGAACATAGTTCTTCTCCAATAAGACTTATAGCATCACCTTTTTCAAATAAATCTATATTACTTTTTGTCGGTACAATATCAGCACCAATCATAATATGCATTCTGTTATCCTCCAAATTTGTAAAGAATCAATTAGCACGTTCAGGCAAATGTATATATTCTCCCAATTCAAAATCCATATGACGTGGTTCTATTCTATCAAATCCACCACCGTCAAAGAAAGTCAGTTCTCCGAAATATATTTTATCTCCTATCAAATAAAAATCCACTCTTACTTGTGGTATTCCTATTGATAATTTCTCTGCTAGCAGACACATTTCCTCAAAGCAAGACGGCTTATCTGGTATTATATCAGCTGTTTTATAGCCCCAACTAAAATCTAATTTTTTAAAGCATCTGTCAAAATATGTAGCCTTAGTTGCTTCAGCCGAAAATCGTTCCGAAGCAATCATCATAAATTTGACTTTTCCGTCACAGCAATAAAATTTATAATCTCGGAGCTGATCATCATAAAAAGCATCCTTATTCTCATAATGCAACCATATACATATATCATTTTTATTTATGATGTAACCCCCCCCGGAAGTTTTATCAATTCACCCATCTCATAGTCTACACTTTCTGGAGTAAACTCTTCAAATCCATTTCCTGGATAAAAAGTCAGTTCTCCAAAATATAAGTCTCCTGAAATCACATAAAAATCACTTCTTACAAACGGAATGTCCTTAGAAATTCGTTCTGCAAGTTCCTCCATTTCCTTTAGTTTCATTGGCTTTGGAATATCTATTCTGCTGCTTGGATAATGTCTTTCAAATTTCAATTTATTCCAATCATTATCAAAAAATGTTACTTTTAATCCATCTTCCGAGAATCTTTCCGAACAAACAAAAACCCCATGTACCTTTCCATCAAAGCACAAAAACTTATAATCCATCAATCCTTCATTATTAATGTCAGACATATAACGTTCAGCGATGATTCTTCTTTTTACATTTTTATAAGGCCACTCTCTCCCCACCAAATAATAGTCATTTTTTAGACATCTATTTATTTTTTTTCTTGCAGCATTAATATCTAGTTTTTTCTTATCTTTGCAAATCACCAAACCACCACTATCATGTGTGCATTTAAGAACAAATTGATCTGGCAAGGTATCAAAATTAATATCCTCAAACCTTTCCCACACACCTAATGTTGGAATGATATATTCTTCGCCAATAATGCTTGCAACATATTTTTTCACTTCGTATTTATCCACCATCATGGTGTATTTTGGATTTCGATCATGAAGTTTAAGCCATTGCAATTTCTCATTAAATGACTTCGGATTATCGAGATTAAGCTCATACCCAAGTGTAGCCTTGAATTTTCTCTTTAAAAATTCCTCGTCCGACATACTATTGTACATTCCAAATGAAGAAAGGACTAAAAATCTATAATCAGCATCTATGATAAATTTTCTAGCCTTCTCTAATACATGCATTTTTCATTCTCTCCATTTCTTTATGTTTTTTTATAATATTTGTCTGTAAAAAGAATATCATCATATAAAAATAACTTGTCTTGTCATAATATACAACCGCTCCATAATGCATAATAAGAAGTATTCCCATCCATATAATGCAGAGTCGTGAATAAATATCACCAGTTTTCCAATCCTTTAAAAATTCAAATAATAAATATATATATATTGAATAAAATAACAGCAATGCAGTTACACCGCCACCAGCTAAAAGCTCAACATAGTTATTATGTAAATATGTTCTATTTCCTTCTACAACTGATGTAATAAGGTATGTATTGTCCATCCCAAATCCTAACCATGGAGATTTTTTAAACTGCTCTATACCGACTCTAATATAACTCTGTCTCAAAAAGCTGGAATGATCCACTTCTCCATGGCCAAGAATCATTGCAAACAAACCTTCCATACGTTGATTCACCATTGAAAAGGCAGGCAATGACAATAATATCCTAAATGAAACTAACAATACAATTCCAATTCCAATCCATTTTACTACCGTCTTGATAAGGCTTTTTGATGCATTATTTATTAGTATAACTGCAGTAACCCCAATTACAGCTAAAACCAAAGCTTTCCTACTACCCGAAGCTGCAACAACCATAATTGATAAAATATCGAACACTATCAAAACTGTCCTCTTTTTCTTTTCTTTAAACATCAGAAAAAAAGAAAGCATAATTGATGTTGAAGCAGTCATTGCAGTAGTATTAATATTTGCAAATGAATTTTCAAGCTTGCCTCCGCCCGTCAAAATTTCCACAACCATCGATGGTCCATAAAAGATCCATGCGTATATAACTACTATATATCCAGACCACATTACGGCATTTAGCAACCGATCTATAGATTCTTCTTTACAATAATAAGTATAGTAAACAGTTAAACAGATAATGATTTTAATAATGGCTAATCCTGCCTCTATCGATCTTCCAGAATTGTTTGCCCAAAGAGAAGTCATACAACAATATATCGCAAAGATAGTTACCATTATCTGATAATAATCCACTTTAATCTTCCCATGATTTTTTTTCATTACCAACAAAAGAGTTACTGCTGATATTGCAAATAACGCAGCCGCACCACCATTTAATTCCAGAATTACAAACGAAGCTAAAAGCAACACTGTCAGAATCCAAATAATATGATCTATATTTGTCTTTATTCTCAAAATAATTCTCTCCTCATATATCATAATTTCAAAACCAAGTTGTACTTCGTGATAACCATCTACTAATTGATCAGCTTTTTGCCTTCCCTTTGGAGTCAATAACAGTGTAAACATTCACATATAGCTTCTGAATGCCAAATGCGGCGACTAAAAAACCCGATAGCATTATGCTCAATGGTATACTACAAAACTTAGTCAAAAATAAATACATACTTAAAAAATCCCTCATTAAAAATTATAAAGAGTATCCATATCTATGAATAAATCAATTATCATATTTCCTAGTATACAAGTCTTTGTTCACATAAAATATTCTCTATAGCTTGTCCCCAATCAAATGTCAATTCATCAGCTCTTTTTTTCTGCTCATTCATACATGCTGCATAGTTTTCACTTATAAGTATATTTTGAATTTTATCAGCCAATGATTCAGGCGTTAAAGCAAATCTCCATTCTGCATTTGTTAATATTTCTGGAATCCCACTGCTATCTGCCCCAATCACAGGAATCCCAACTTGCAATGCTTCCATAATCGTGTTTGGACAAGAATCCGCATAAGAAGGTACTACCATTAATCTCGATTGCGAAATATAGTCTCCGACATTATTTACAAACCCTGTAAATAGAATATCTCTATATTTTTGTATGCATACATCAAGATACTTTCCCCCACCAAGCATAACTATTTTCAACTTGGTTCCTCTTTCTTTTAATAATTGAACCGCATCAATGAATAATTGGTAGCCTTTCCTTGAGTCATCAAAATTCCCAACAAAAATTACATCAAAGCTACATTGGCTTCTATCTATTGTATTTTCGCATTTTTTTATCCATGATGGGTTAATGTTATTAATTTGAATTATAGATTTTTTCTTTATCATCCATTTGCAAAAAATATGGCGTATCTTAATTTGATTCAAATCATATTTACACTGACTCACAATCTTATATGATTTTCTTACACAAATGCCTTCCATAATCCAACCTGCTATTAGAAGGATATTTTTTTTCAAAGGCTTCATATTCATATTTTCATACTGTATCTTGCGATATTGTATCAAATCCTGCCGAACAAAATAGTATATATTGGGAATTCCTTTCAGGCAAAGCCCAATCGTCGAAGGAACATCAAACGATATAACACAGTCATATTTTTCATTTGATATTTTTTTATAAATCTCCTGGTTGTTCTTATATATCACATAGCTTGGAATTCGAAGAAACCCTTTATATCGACCGTCAGTTTTAACACTTTCGGCTTCAGTAATTCCATTTTTTTTCAAAATCTCTATATCTGTAGCACAATATAACTTAACATCATGCCCAGCTTTTTTTAAATAAAAATATAGTTCCTTGAATCTTTTTATACCACCAGTCTGTTTTCCATAGATATCACCTATGCTAAACATACATATTTTCATACTTAATCGTTCGCTCCTCATCTTTTGTTGCTTATTTTATTAGATCCACTTCCCTCTTTATTGTACTTCCGCTGAAAAATTTTTTGCTTTTTTCACCTTCTGGAATCGCAATTAAATAATCTGTTAGTTTAATTAAACCTACTTGTGCATTATCAATAAAATATACTTTTTCCATATCATCAAATATCTCATGACATATCGGAATATCCGATGTAATAAGTGGAATTCCATACGTTGCTAACTCACATGCCATAACTCCTTGAGTATCCCTCCTCGTGAGCATCAATGCACATTTTGAATGGTTAATGTAATGCAGCATCTGTTCATGAGTCAAATAAGAATTAACCCATATAATATTCTCTGGCTTTCTATTAAAGTCAAAGTACTTTCCTCGGCCAATCAGCAAAAATCTTTTCTCCGGATTGTGTTCCGCAATCCGGCAAAGCAAATCTATACAGTATACTGACTGATCAAGCATATTGCGTATTGTTATGAAGTCATACCCCCCCCTAATCAAGTTCTCTTCTTTCTTTACTGTGTTTTCATAGGAGTATTCTCTTTCCTTTTCTACCATAGGCAACTCCATCAGCTTTTCATATACTTGTGGAAGATTAATCTTATTTACATCATTTTCTACCAATTCAACGTTACGAAGTTTTGAACATATTTCACGACACACTTCAATATCTGATGTAATTACTGGAATACCATATACTGACAGTTCACAGGTCATTACTCCCTGTGTATCTTCCCTAGTCAAGAGCAACCCGCATCTGCTTGCATCAATATATTTCATAATTTCTTCATGAGAAAGAAATCTATTTACCCATGTGACATTCTCTGGTTTTTCATGTATCTCGTAATATTTCCCTCTCCCTATTATTAAAAAAGAATACTGAGGATACTTACGTGCCAATCCATCTACCAAATCAACACCATACTTTGCATCATCCATATAACTCCTGATTGTGATGAAATCATACATAGCATTCCCTTGATATTGATAGCTCTTTTCTTCAAATATTTTACCTACACTATTGTTAATGATATGTACATGATTTTTTAATTTGACATCATCAAGCTTAGTATATTTCCTAAATTCCCCATAAAACCAATTACTAACGAAAACAAAATCTGCCTTTTCAGCAATGCTTGGTAAGTATTTACGCCATACCAATAACTTAAATGTATCGTAAGCATCTTGAAATTTAACATGCAAAATTCCATTTTTTTTCATGTAGTTAAATGGTTTTGGATAGGTTTCATTGATTTTTAATACTTCATGGCCGTGAAAGAAATATATCATTCTAGAAAATCTCTCAGCGTATTTCCTTAGAAACCTATAATGATTGCGAATATTAGGTGCATGTAGCACGAGTATCTCATATGATCCATTTTGCTTTTCATATGTTTTCAGCGTAATAACTGGAATACCATCTATAACATAATCTTCGTTTGATGAAAAGTTCAACACTGTAACATCTATATCATGCTGGATATAATATTTATTGCGGACATGAACGTACATTAAAGCCACACCGCCCTCATTATTCGGATAATCTACCACTAACACAAGTATTTTCTTCATAATAATTCCCTATCTCTCATTACTACTCTTACACGCAAAATCTGTTTTCTTAAATACGTTTCTCATAGTTTTTCCTATACCCTTTACACATATTCCAACAGGCATACCACATAGCCAAATCTATCAACTTTTCATCATACACATGAAACAAGTTATAATGACTCCTACATTTCCTTCTAAACTTATCGTGCCTAATATTTACTTTCCTAACCCTGTATAAAGCTAAATTTTCTTTTATAAAATATGCATAACATCTCGTTTTCTTATACGTCTATAGCTCTAATTGCGTTTTCTCTATTTTATCTTCAATACCTTTATTACACACCAGTATGCTACATGGAATGCCGATCTCAGAACACTCAAGTGCTCTATTTCCCTATATAATTTCCAATGATATTTGATTAATTTAAATTTGTTACTTGAGATAGAATTTGATCGGATTCTATACTGCATCAACACTTCTTCTATTCCGTATATTGCCGGTTCTTTTTTTAGCATCTGCAGCCATAAGGCATCATCATTTCTTTTTCTTATATCTGGAACCTTGAATTTTCCCATTTTATCGACATTGTACATGACTGTTGAATTACCAACAGGGCAATCCAGAAGCAATCTATTATAAGTCGTTTTTGGAACCACTTTAATTACCTTATTAAGTTTTTCCCCATTTTCATCAATTTGCTCATACATCGTGCAAGTAAAGGCAATTCCGTGTTCTTCCATGTATTCAAATTGTTTTTTCAACTTATCCGGATGCCATAAATCATCAGAATCAAGAAAAGCCATATAATTTCCGGAAGCTAATTCCATAGCCTTTGTCCTTGCCACTGCTGCTCCAGAATTATGCTCTAATTTATAATAATGTACCCTGCTATCTTTCTTTTTATATTGGTTTACAATCTGCTCTGTATTATCAGTAGAACAATCGTCTACAATGATCATCTCCCAATTTGTATATGTTTGAGCGAGAACAGACTCTATTGTTTCTCCAATAAAGCTTCCACAGTTGTATGTAGGCGTTATAATTGATATTAATTTCCCTTCCATAACACAATTTCCTTTAACTAATGACTGCAAATACAGTTTTTATCATGGTTTTTAAATCATTGAAAAAACTGAATTTTCTAATACTCTCCAGGTTATACTTCATCTTCCCCGGAAGCACTTCATTTACATATACTTCATCTACATTCTCCGCCTTTTCCAGAAGCCTTGCCTCATCCTTATATCGAATACTTGCTTC
>JAUNJJ010000093.1 GCA_030533325.1 Oscillospiraceae bacterium | reverse complement strand
ATATATTTCAATCCGGTTCCTGCGATATTAGTCTATATCACTCATTCTTCCCGCTCTTATTTCCTCAAGCGTTCTCGGCGTATAATCCATATAAGGCATCATACAACCGACATTATAGCATTCATACGGGATATTTCGTTCTTTCATTTTTGCTGCGTATTCCTCGTATGGAGCTGCATCTCTTCCCATATGGATATGACCGTATAAATGAATGTATCCATAATCTGCATTTCTCCAGTGAGCAATAGGATAATGACAAAGAACAACGTGATTTTCACCATCTCTGACAATTTCCATTTCTTTAACCCACACAAACTGTCCCGTAAGTTCAGCGTTAAGCCTGTCATGATTTCCAAGAATAAGATATTTCCGTCCTTTGAGCTGTTTCAGAACTTCAAGTCCGGCATCGTTTTTCCACGCAAAATCTCCAAGAACGTAAACTTCGTCATCATTGTTTACTGTATTATTCCAGTTACGGATAATCGTCTCGTGCATCTCGTCAAGTGATGCAAATGGTCTTGAATCAAATTTTAACGCATTTGAATGACCGATATGATAATCGCTTATGTAGCGTTTCATTTGAAAATAGCCTCCTTAAAATAGTTGCATTGCTTCGTATCACGGTTCATCCTGCTTTGTATATATAACCATTAAACTCTTACCCTTTACAATGTCTCGTACTTCCATTTTTTCAAAGCCTGCTTTTTTACCGAAATCTGTTAGTTCATCAGGTCCATACTTATTGAATCCCTTTTCTGTAAATGTTGAATCCCCGAACCACTCTTTGGTGTACACAACATTATAAAATGACTTTCCGGGTTTAAGTACCCTTCTTATTTCAGACAAACCTTTAACAGCGTCGTTCCAGAAATATATTGTATTTATTGAAGAAATGCCTGAAAACATATTATCTTCATACGGGAGATTACAGCAGTCTCCAGTTTCAAGAAAGAGCTGATTGTTTTCAAGTGCTTTTCGGTTTCGCTTTGAAGCGACTTTTTTCATATCTTCTGAAATGTCAATTCCGTACATATCCACATGTTTCTTCTTATATATTTCACGCAGCAGAAAACCGTTCCCATAACCTATATCAAGTATCTTGTCTTCATTATCAGGATTCATTACTGCAACGGTATTTCTGTACATCGGCTGATTAATTATATTCATACCGATACAGCATATTTTTCCAATAATGCCCCTCGGATTACCGAACTGACTTCCTATGTATTCTGAAAATCTGCTCATCTGTTCTACCTCATTTTTTTAATATTTTGATATTCTGTTTCAACGGATAAGCCAACTGTAATCTTTGCGGCAGTCAAGGATATAATCCACATAAACAGTGTCATCCTGGATTTGGTAAAGAACGAGATACCACTTTGCAACAAACATCCTATGATATTTATTCATCGGTATATACACTTCTTCCAAAAACGGAAAACGCTGCGGCATACGTTCAAAAGAACGTATTGCTTCCATAAGCTCTTTCTTTTTCGCTTTGGCACCATCTTTATTAACCTGTGCCATAAAGCGAATGTGTGTTCCCAACATTCGCTTTGTCCTGTCGGAAACAATGACTTTATATTTTTTATCTGACATAGACTTATACCTATGCTATTACATCGTCAAGGTAAGCGTCTAACTCGTCGGGAGTGCATCCGTTTCTTCCTGCTATTCTGTCTTCTTCGACAGCAAGCAGTTCTTCTCTTAGCTTTAGCATTTTTTCCCGACGGTTATAAGTTTCAATATCCATAACAACCAAATCTCCTTCACCGTTTTTTGTAAGGAATATCGGCTCTGCCGTTTTACGACACATATCTGCAATCTCGTTATAGTTCTGGCGGATTGCTGCTGATGGACGAATATTCATATTGGCACCTCCTCAAAATAGCTGCGATAGTAATATTCTAACCATATTATACTCATTTCATACAACAAAGTCAACAGATATAGAAAAATTTGCATTTAAAAGCATGGACATTTTAAGGTATCATTTTTTATAGCAACAAATAAAACGCCACAGACAGCACAACATAAATCATTGTAACTATCAGGAATGCATTTCATATTATACCGCTATTTGTTCTATATCTTTCAAGATAAAAATTCAGGTCAGACTTTTTATTAGTCTGACCTGATTTATTGTGAACCAAATTTACACGTAAAACTTAAAAACCTTCAAAGCAGTGGCAATAGCTTCTGCATTCTTTTTATACATCCTGGCAATTTATAGTTCTTAACGCTCAATAATACTAAGATACATAAGTAATGATACACACGGAAAACCCAAATACAAGGCCAAGTATAGCAGCAATCATTCTGAGTCTGCGATTATTCATAACTCCAAATATTAATGTAACAAATAATACAAAACAAAAGATAGCCGAAAAAATATGATGCAGTTTAATATAGCTAATAAAATGACCTGTCAAATATGCCAAAACAAAAGAAAGAATAACTGGTGAAAATACTTTCCCTTTTCTTGTATACCAGCCTATCCACGCCATTGGAAAAGTAAATAACGTGTAAATAAACCAGTTAAAATAATAACGCTGAAATAATTCAATGCCATTTGGCTGTACCAGAAATACAATCGGCTGGCTAATTAAAAAGAATATAAAAGTCTTTATCGCCGATTCTTCAGGAGTTTCTGAATTTGTTATGATTAACATAGCAAAGAAAATCCACCATTCAAAACCAATTCCAATATCCTGAAAAGATGTATTCTGAAAAGCAGGCACGGAAAGAATGAATCCTGTATAAGCACCTATCAAAACAGAGAATGGAAGCAGGATTCTCCAGGGAATTTTTATACCGCCGAATATTTTGTTTATGCTCTTCATTTCTTTGTATTTTTCTCTAATTCCAATAGATATCTATCAAAATCAGACATGAACAGCCTGTCCTGAACAACACGATACTTTTCAAATTCAGTTTCAGCTTTTGCTCTGGCAATTTCTGCGGTGATTTTCCCTGCATCCTGAAGAACCTCTCTGTCATCTGCCATCAGGAATAAATCAAGACGCTTTGACCAGTCCTCCATCGTCATCGGAATATGACGTTCTGCACGGTCTTCTGCCAAATCCAAATAAGCAGATACAATACGCTCTAATGAACGCATTTCCTGCTCACTCAAATAGTTCTTTGCGACGCTCACGTCACTTTTTACTATTTTGCCGTCCGGTGCTGCTGCCCATGTGGTTAATCCCATATGTGGCTTATCTGCATCTGCACGCTCATAAATCAGCTCTGCTGCCGTATGTCCATGTACAGCATAATGCATTTTATTTTGTACCTTTGCAAAAAACTGTTTCGTCGTTTTTGCATTACGGTCATAATCAAGTGATGTGGCATATATATCTGTTATCTTTTGATAGAATCTACGCTCGGAAAGACGGATTTCTCGAATCTGCTCCAGCAAGCGGTCAAAGTATTCTTTTGTAAGCACTGAACCACCATTTTTCAGGCGTTCATCATCCATGACCCAGCCTTTGATGGTATAATCCTTCACGATACTGTTAGCCCATTTACGAAACTGCACTGCACGCTCATTATTCACTTTAAAGCCAACTGCAATTATCATTTGAAGATTGTAGTGCTTCGTATCACGACTCACCTGACGGGAACCCTCCGTTTGAACTATCCGGAAATTCCGGATAGTTGAATCTTCCTCAAGTTCTGAATCTGAATAAATTTTTTTAATGTGTTCATTGATTGTACGAACATCCACATCATATAATGTAGCCATCATTTTCTGTGTCAGCCATATATTTTCATCCTCATAGCGCATCTCAACGCTGTCCTGCTGGTCTCCAACAGAAGCAACGTAAGTAAGATATTCCGCCGCACTGGAACGAATGGTTATTTCATCTTTTTTCTTATTCAATCAGGCTTTCCCCTTGCTACTTAAGTAATAATATCAAGTATAATTTTTACTTGTCAGGCTTCATATCTTCTCATAATGAGCCATTTCAGAAGTAGTCTTCTCTAAGAAACATTGTTAACTTTTCTTGACATCAAGACTACCGTCTCCACATGACAAGTCCCCGGAAACAAATCGCACCCTCTTACCCTCTTAAGCTCATACCCCTTCTCCTCACTGCAAAGAATCTTGCAGTCCCTTGCGGCAGTCGCAGGATTACATGAAATCATTACAATCTTTTCCGGTGCCATCTTTACTATCGCCTCAAGTGAAAGTGCGTCGCATCCTTTTCTTGGCGGATCTACGATAATGACATCCGGCCTCTTTCCTTCCTTCTGGAGCCTGTCTGCAATCTCACCGGCATCGCCGCAGATGAAATCTGCATTTTTGATGTTGTTGGCTTCTGCATTGGCTTTGGCGTTCTCAACCGCCTGTTTTACGACTTCCACGCCTGTCAAGTGATTTATCTTGCCAATCATTGAGAGGCCTATTGTGCCCGCTCCGCAGTAGAGATCGAATACTTCTTCATCACCTTTAAGATCAGCAAACTCCGCTGCAATGCTGTAAAGTTTTTCAGCCTGCTCAGTGTTCACCTGATAAAAGGACATCGGTGAAAGAGAGATTTTGTTTCCGCACATTATGTCCGTTATATTATCAGTACCCCATACTGTTATATTCTTTTTCCCGAGAATGACATTTGTCTTTTCCGGATTCAGATTTACAATGACGCTTTTTACATCAGGAAATTTTTTCAGAAAATCTGTGCTTTCAGTCATTTTTCTGATGCTGTCAACTATTCGTTTTCCTGTTGAAACGATACAGAGCATTATTTCACCGCTGTGATATCCTCTTCTCAGATAAATGTGACGCACAAGTCCGTTTCCGGTAATCTCATCGTATGCAGGTATTTTGTTTGCGTTAATATAGTCAATGACAAAATCAACTATCTGCTGGAAAATAACCGGCTGAAGCAGGCAGGCCGTGTACGGAACTATCCGATGGCTTCTGTTTGCGTAAAATCCGCAAATTGCTTTTCCGTCAGCCATGGCAACCGGATACTGAGCCTTGTTTCTGTAATAGTTTATATCTTCGCATCCTAAAACAGGTTCTGCTTCAATATCAAAACCACCGATTCTCTTAAAGCTGTCGCTTACAAAACTACTTTTTACGCGAAGCTCCTCCTCGTATTCGATATGACGGAATGAGCAGCCACCACACTTTCTGAAAACCGGGCAGTCCGGTTCTTTTCTGTATGGTGACGGGGTTATTATTTCATTTACTATTCCGAAGGCATAACTTTTAAGTACTTTTACTATTTTTACGCTTACATAATCGCCGGCTGCTGTCTGCGGGACAAATACGGCCATTCCATCGTATCTTCCTACACCGTTTCCTTCATTGGTGATTCCGGTTATCTCAAACTCAACAATCTGATTTTTTTTAATCATCGTTCCTCCAACAGTTATCTCTGAAAAAATTCTCTGATCTCATCTTTTTTCTTCATAAGCTCGTCAAATCTGTTTATGTACTCATACGGGAATTTGTAGTTCATTACGCGCTGAATGAGATTGTTTTCGTCAACAAGCTTGGTTGATGCAGCGCATCCGGCACCGAGAATTGTCTGGGTTTCATCCATAATGTGAATATTGTAAAGCGATTCACAGCCCGGCTTTGCGTAACCTATGTTTTCAAGATTGTCTACGGTATTTTTCTGACGGTACATGTAGTACGGATTGTAGCCGTGTGAAATCAGAGTATTAATTCCGTAGTCAACCATTTCAGAAGCAGGATTTTTGATATTTTCCCTGCCTGTTCTGTACAGTCCGGCCGAACGTTTAAGTGTCAGAGCATGAACAGTAACACCGTCAGGGTCAATTTCAATTATTTTATCAAGTGTATTTTTAAAACTGTCAAAGCTCTCAGTCGGAAGTCCTGCGATAAGGTCCATATTGATATTTTTGAACCCTGTTTTACGTGCAAGAGCAAATGCCTCAAGAACTTCTTCAGCTGTTCCTCTTCTGCCTATTGTTTTCAGAACATCATTGTTAAGTGTCTGCGGATTAATAGAAATTCTTGTAGCCTTCATCTCTTTGATAACTGCAAGCTTTTCCGCTGTGATAGTGTCTGCTCTTCCCGCCTCAACATTGTATTCACGTACAGCAGAAAGATCAAAGCACTCTGAAGTTTTCTTCATAAGACGGTAAAGCTGGTCTGCCGATACGGACGTAGGTGTTCCGCCTCCGAAATAAACCGTGTCAATCTTCAGTCCGTTTTCGCAAACTATCTCACCGAGTATTTCAAGCTCTCTGCAAAGATACTCAACATAATCCGGTATGAGCTTAAGCGCACTGTCCATAGAATGGGAAACAAATGAACAGTAGCTGCATCTTGTAGGACAGAACGGAACGGATACATAGATACTGACAGTTTTTTTGTCGAACTTCGGAAGAACCGGCTGCTGAACCATAGCTGTACGCCAGGCGATATCAGCCTTTTTACCGGACACAAAATACTTCTCAGTAAATATCTTCTTTACCTCTTCCTCTGATTTTCCTTCATCAATAAGAAGATTGACCTTTTTGACAGGTCTTATTCCCGTAAGGAGTCCCCAGCCCGGTCTTGTTTCATAAAATCTGCAAAGCATCAGGAAGAGCACTCTGCAAATGAAAAACTCTCCCTCTTTTTCGGTGAAGCTTCCTGTTTCAGCCTTCCATGCGCTCCTCATAACTCTGCCGTTTTCTCTGATATATGAGTAAAAATAAGTGAATTTCGCACATTTTTTCAGTCTTGTCATGATGATATCGCCTTCGGCATCTCTCTCATCAGAAAGAAATGAAAATCTTTCAGCCGGAATAAAAAGCTTTACCGTCGCTTCTGTTTCATATTTGTATAAATTATTGTTCAGTATAATTGTCATTTATATTTCACCAAAATATGGATTATATTTTAATTCACGTGATAATGTGGTCGTTTCATTATGTCCCGGAAATACTCTGTAGTCTCTGTCTTTTCCAAGAGCGGCAAGTTTTCTTAACGAGTCGCATATTTCACTGTAGCTTCCGCCCGGAAAATCAGTTCTTCCTATCGAACCGCAGAATAATGTATCTCCTGAGAAAATCATATCATCAGCTATAAAACACACGCTGCCCTTTGTGTGTCCCGGAGTATGGAGAACCTTTATCTCTGTTTCACCAAAGCTGATTGTATCTCCGTCTTTTACTACATTAAAATTTTCAACCGGAGTGAACTGATCCGAGCCCACAAATCTGGCGAGACTTGCACCTTCACTTGTGAGCATAACCTTATCCTCTTCGTGGATAAATACCTCCGCACCGGTTTTTTCAGCAGCAAGGGCAACTCCTCTGATATGATCATAGTGGCCATGAGTAAGAAGAATTTTCTTAAGAGTAATACCGTCTCTTTCAAGTCTTCTTATGAGAATATCCGCATCTCCTCCGATATCAACAGCAAACGCTTCCCTGTTTTCATTTACTGCAAGATAACAGTTAGCCTGAAAAAATGAGCCGAGCAGTAAAGGCGTTACATCAATCATCTTTTTTTCCTCCTTCGATTCTCGAAACAGAAATTACGTCATGAATCTTGAGAATCTTAGCCATAAGTGCACCAAGTTGTTCCTTGCCAGTAACAGATACTGTAAGTCTTATTTCTGCATTTCCGTTTTTTATTCTTCTGGATGAAGAGTTAAAGATAGGAACCTTTGCCTCCGATACTGCAGCAGCTACACGGAGAAGCAGTCCCGTTGAATCCAGCGCAAGAACTTCAATCTCAGCATAGAATTCAGTTTTAGGAGCATTTGTCCACTCAACACGCTTCCATCTGTCCCGGTTTTCCTCATCCTTAAGTGAAGCAAGATAGTTAGGACAGGTTGTCTTATGAACGGAAACACCGCGTCCTCTTGTTACGTATCCTACAATATCATCTCCCGGGAGCGGATTGCAGCATCTGGAATACCGTACCTGCATATCCCTGAATACATCTTCAAAAATAACGCCGCTGTCATTTTTGCTCTCTATTGTTTTTGTAGGTACAATCTCATCTGCAGGCTTTTCTTCAGGAACAGCATACATCTTGTCATAGCTGTCCTTAAGTCGCTGCAGCATCTTCGGAAGAATAACTCCGCCGTATCCTATTGCCGCATAGAAGTCTTCAAGACTTGAACAGTTATGACGTTTAAAATCATCGGCAAGAAGTTTTTCAATATCCTCATCAGGAACATTCATCCTGTAGTGCTTGAATTCCTTTTCAAGCTCAAGCTTACCCTGCTGAATATTTTCTTCACGGCATTCTCTTTTAAACCATGCGCGTATCTTTGCCTTTGCTTCATTGGTCTTGGCTATCTCAAGCCATGCACGGTTAGGTCCGCGGCTCTCGTCCTTCGATGTGAGAATCTCTACAATATCACCCGTATGAAGCTTGTAGTCAAGCGGTACTATCTTTCCGTCAACCTTGGCACCTGTCATGCGGTGACCTATCTGTGTGTGTACCCTGTATGCAAAGTCAATTATAGTTGAATCCGGCGGAAGAGTGAATGAATCTGCCTTTGGTGTAAATACAACAATCTCTTCTGTCGAAAGGTCAGTCTTGATGATACGAACAATTTCTTCAACGTCATCAGTTACCTGCTGAGCTTCAAGTACCTGTCTTATCCATGACAGCTTCTCCTCCATCTTGTCACGGTTCTGGATACCTTCCTTGTACTTCCAGTGAGCAGCGATTCCGTATTCGGCGGTCTGGTGCATTTCCCAGGTTCTTATCTGAACTTCAAAAGTAATGCCTTCCTTACTGATAACAGATGTGTGAAGACTCTGGTACATATTTGCCTTCGGCGTAGAAATATAGTCCTTAAATCTGTTAGGAATAGGTCTGAACATTTCGTGAATGATACCAAGTACATCGTAACACTCAAGCACTGTTGATACGATTACCCGCACAGCATATTTGTCATATACTTCCTCAATACTCTTGTGATTAATATATATCTTCTTGTAAATACCGTAAATACTTTTTACACGTCCGTCAATCTGAGGCGGCTTGATAAAGTTCTCACTCTTGAATCTCTCGGAGATTTTTTCCTTGATATTTTCAATAAAGAGTTCTCTTTCATCCTTCTTTATCTCAAGAATATGCTCAATCTCTGAATATGCATACGGATCAAGATAGTGAAATGAAAGATCCTCAAGTTCATCCTTAATAGATTTTATACCAAGACGATGTGCAATAGGTGCATAAATATTCATTGTTTCAAGAGCGGCCTTTCTCTGCTTGAATCCAGGTCTACAGCCTAATGTACGCATATTGTGGAGCCGGTCACAGAGCTTAATAAGCATTACGCGGATATCCTGTGACATGGCAAGAAGAATTTTTCTTACATTCTCGGCAAGCTGTTCATCCTGATTGAAGATAGGTGCCTTTGAAAGCTTTGTAACACCGTCAACGAGCATCGCAACATCCTGACCGAATCTTTTCTGAATGTCCTCAAGTGTTGCATCAGTATCTTCAACAACATCGTGGAGCATGGCAGCACAGATAGTATCTGTATCCATACCGAGTTCAAGAAGTATAAATGCAACTGAAACCGGATGAACTATGTATGGTTCACCTGATGTTCTTTTCTGTCCTTCATGAGCTTTATCAGCAAATTCATACGCTGAAATTATCTTGCTCATGTCATACTGCTTATCCTCATCAAGAATCTTCTGGATGAGCATATTTATTGTACAGCTTTCGTTTCCCATTTACTTCTTAACCCCCTCAGAATATTTGAATCTTCAAGATTAGATTTTTTATTCACTTTTACCCTGTGCACTTTATCAGATGCATAGTTCATTTCTATAAGTCCAAGTTCACTGAATATATCAAGACAAATTCTGAGCTTGCATATATTTATCGAATTGGGATCATTTTTCATAAAGAGCTGCTCTGTCATTATATCCCTGCTGCCAAGAGATGTGTATACCTTAACAAGTTCATCTCTGTCCGGACACATTCTTCTGTAATATGCTTCCGGAAGAGATTCGTTGCGCATATACTTTTCATACGCATCTTCAGCTGCAAAAAAGCTTTCCTGCTTAATACCGCTCTTCCGGAAATCAGAAACAAGAAGATCTACGCCGTCCTGTCCTCTGAAACTGTTCACTGAAAGAGAAACAATAAAGTCAAATTTCTGCCCCTTCAGCGAAACCATATCCTCTGCAGGAGTTCTGAACATAAGTGCATAGAAAAATGTACCGCCGTAATTAAGCTTAAGCTTTGTATGAATACCGTTTGAAAGTGAAATAACATCTTCAATAACAGCTCCTGCAATCGCAAAAAGCGGTTTTTCATTTCCTTCACCAAACGGTTCAAGAATATCAAGTCCCCTGACATTTTTTACATTTATATCAGCTGGTTTCAGAAGTTTCTCAGCCTTAAGCGTGAATACAGGCATAACCCTGTGCTTCTCTTCTGCATATCTGCGTATACGCTGTGCAAATAAATCTATATCAGAAGTTTTAAGTGAAAATCCCCCTGCGCCCTTGTGTCCGCCGAACTTTACAAGAACATCTTCACAATCTGTAAGACAATCAAATACAGAAAAATCACCGAATGAACGTGCAGATCCCCGTGAATACTCACCTTCTTCAGTTATTATGAAACACGGCTTGCCGTATTTTTCCTGAATCTTTGAGGCTACTATGCCGATAACTCCGTGATGCCAGCCTTCACCGTGAAATACAAGAACCCTTTCTGAAAGGAGACGGGGGTTTTCATTTATCTGAATAAAAATCTGTGCAGTTATTTCTTCTTCTGTTTCTTTTCTGCGGATATTAAGAGTATTAAGCTCTTCAGCCATAGAAGCTGCCTCATCCGGGTCATCACACATAAGAAGCTCAAAGGCCTGTTTAGGAGATCCGAATCTTCCTGAGGCGTTAATTCTCGGAGCTATCATAAACGCAATTGAATCAGAATTCAGCGGCTTGCATTCATCATTTTCATCAATAAGTCCGGAAATCCGCATAAGTTCGAACAGACCGCATCGTTCGGTATTTCTCAAAATCATAAGTCCGTTTTCAACTATATACCTGTTTTCGCCGGTAAGAGAAACTATATCAGCAACTGTGCCTATCGCAGCAAGATCACCGAACTGTTCAAGTGCAGCCTCGTAATCACCGCCGTCAAGAGCAGCAACAAGCTTAAGCGCAACACCGGCACCGCACAGGAACTTGAATGATGAGGGACAGTCTTTTCTGTGAGGATTAACAACAGCAAGGGCTTCCGGAAGCTCTTCTCCGGGCTGATGGTGATCCGTTACTATAAGTTCCATGCCAAGCTCTTTAATCAGCTTCGCTTCACTAATCGCGGAAATACCGTTATCAACAGTGATTATAAGTTCTGTACCCTCTTTGGCAAGTTTTCGTACAGCATTTTCATTTAATCCGTACCCTTCTGAGCGTTCCGGAATATAATAGGAAACATTTGCACCTATACATTCAAGATATGAATATAATATTACTGTTGATGTAATTCCGTCACAGTCATAATCTCCGTATATGCATATGCTTTTTTCTTCTTCAACAGCATTATTGATTATCTCTGCTACCTTTTCCATATCCTTTATCTGAAAAGGTGACTCAAGCTCCTCCGTCCTTAAGAACTCTGCAGCCATACTGAGATTTTTTATTCCGCGTGAAACAAGAACGTCAGCACAAATCTGCGTCAGATCGCTTCCGGAGGAAATCTTACCGGACAACACTGCATCCGGATTTCCTATTATCCATTTTTTCATAATATCTAACTGATTCTCCTGTATTTGATTTATAGCTCACTTCATTTTATTATAACTTACATTATAGCATTTTTTTTGAAATATTACAATAGACATCGCTGTGGTAAAACGAAATTTTTCTTTCAATTCCCGTGAACATCAAAAATATTTTTGATGTTCATTTTATTTCAGCAAACTGACGATTATAAAACAAGTTATTTATAACTTCAGTTGTTAATAACTTCTTTACTTGCAATAAAAATAATGATATAATTATATTAGTACAGTTTTATACTATCTGAAGGGACTTATTAAAAATGAACAATAAAATAAAAATTCTGCACTGTTCCGATTTTCACCTTGGTGCAGAACTTTCATTTCTAAAAAACAAGGCTAAAAGCAGAAGAGCTGAAGTTCTGAATACACTTTCACGCATTACTGACATGTGTTCATCTCAGAGAATTGAGCTGCTTATAATCTCCGGTGATTTGTTTGACAGCAATCACGTTGATTCTGCAACTCTTACTGCAGTAAAAGAACTTTTTGCCGGCATTCCTGATACCCTTGTTGCTATTGCATGCGGAAATCATGATTATTTTGCAGTAGATTCTCCTTACAGTGATGACGACTGGTCTTCCAATGTAGTAATTATTTATAAAAAATTCACAAAAATTGAATATCCGAAAATAAACCTTCGTCTGTGCGGTTCTTCATTTCTCAGCAGTTATCAGGAAGGCTGCGATTCAAATCTTTCTGTACCGGACGATGGTATGATCAATATCCTTGTTTATCACGGAGATTTGGTATCAGAAAATCAAGCCAGCAAGTACAATTCAATTTCAGTTAAAACACTTGAAAACTCAAACTTCGACTATGCTGCACTTGGTCATATACACAGTGCTACACCGCTGATGAAGACTGGAAACACAACTTATGCTTATTCGGGCACACCTGACGGAAATGGTTTTGACGAATGCGGAAAAAAAGGTGTATACGCCGGATACGTTTATAAACACAGAACTGAACTTGCTTTTATTGAAACAAGCAGCAGAACATATGAAAATGTCTCAGTTGATATATCTGCTCTTACCTCAAACTCCAAAATAATTCAGACTATCATTAAAAAGCTTGAAAATACATACGGCAGTTCATACCAGGAAAATCTCTACAGAATAACGCTGACCGGAAGTACACCGGATGGATTCTTACCTGGAATAAAATTCATACATACCGAGCTTCAGGATCTCCTTTATTTTGTTAATATTATTAATAAATCAAGACCTGATACCGATATCAGCATTCTCTCATCTGACTTTTCCTTAAAAGGAATATTTGTCAGAAAAATGCTCAGTAAAATTAATTCATGTGAAACTGCTGAAGAAAAGGAAATGTATGAAAACGCTCTTTACATAGGGCTTAAAGCATTTGACGGTGAGGTAAGTTACTATGAAAATTAAAGAGCTTCATATTGAAAAATTTGGAACAATAAGAAATCTTAATATTAATACATCTGAAAAATTAAATTATGTATACGGTCTGAATGAAGCTGATAAAACCACTGTCATTGATTTTATCGAAATTATGCTTTACGGAACAGTGAACAACTACCGTGAAGATATCCGGGAAAAATATCTTCCTGATGATGGTTCTGACATGTCCGGGTCAATCATATTTGAACATAAAGGTGAAGAGATTACTCTTGACAGGGTTTTCAATGCCGGCAGATATAAAAAAGATACTATAAAAATTACCAACAATACAAAAGGCACATCTGAGGAACTTCCGTACAACGTTCGTCCGGGTGAATACCTTTTCAATGTGAGCAAGGAAATATTCAGAAGAAATTCATACATTAATGAATCAGAAAGCGTGTCCATGATGAAAACTTCACACACGCGGATTATGTCTTCCCTGCTTTCAAATCTGATTTCAACTGCGTCAGAAACCACATCAATTTCAGATGTAGCCAGAATGCTAAACAGTTACTGTGATCCTGCCGATCCGGAAAGTATAACATTCAAACTTAAAGAAAAGAAAGAAATGCTTGACAGTCTTAAAGAAGAACTGAAAAGTGCTCTTGAAACTGAAGAGGCGAAAATCGAACATCAGCTTGGATGTAATAAGCTTCATACCCGGTTTGCTGAGGAAACCAGAAAATATGAAAAAATAAAAACCAGCATAGAGCTTCAGGATATGATGTCAGAAATAGAAGCTCTTCAAAACGATGAAAACAGTGAAGAAAATTTTCAGAACACCTCTGAAAAATACAACGAGACTGCTGCAGATCTTAAACGTTCAAGAGTTCTCGAAAACAGAAAAGCATTCGATAAGGCACATGAAAAATACAAGCGTCTTAAATCATTTAACCGCGAACAGCTCGGTTGCCTGCAGAGAGAAAAAAATCTTAATGTTGAACTTGGACGATATACTCCGAAAGGAGATCCTTCTTCCCTGAATAAAGTCATTGAACTTCAGGACAATATAGAACAGTGTCAGGATACAATTAATGCTCTGCATTCACAGCTTTCGGAAAAACAGAGTGAAATGGAAATACTTAAGGAAAAGGTTAACGAAGCAAAAGATAAATTTGAAGAAGCTGAAAATGCACTTGTAAGACATGATGAAATGTCAAGGCATAAAATTGCACAGGCTGAAAATTCGCTTCATGATTCAAGTGAGACTATTGAGGTAAAACCTATAGCCAAAAGTAAAAACCTTATATTTGCTGTTTTTGTTCTTGCTGTTCTGGTTACTCTTCTGATTATCTTCATTACAAATATTTTTGCAGTTGTAATTTTAAGTGCAGGAATTCTTAGCGTTCTCTACACAATATTTATAAAAATAAGTAAGGAAAAAAAAGTAAAACAGTACAGCCGTGTTGACGAAAACCAGCTCAGATCTTCCCAGATTGCTCTCAGAAATCTGAAAAATTCCTGTAGTGAAGAACATGACAAATATGCTTCAAAATCAGCCTACGCAAGAAACCAGTATGAAGATATTAAAAAAACAAGTCATACTCTGAAAAAACAGATTTCATCGCTTGAAAATGAAATTGCAAATTCAGAAAACAACATTCAGAAGTATAAATCACTTAAAGAAGAAGCAGAAAAAAATATCACACAGCCTGACCCAAAATTTTTCTCTCTCAGATCCGAGATAAATGATATTCACAGAGAAATCAAACAT
>JAUNJJ010000257.1 GCA_030533325.1 Oscillospiraceae bacterium | reverse complement strand
CCAGTGCCTTTGTTCTGAAATTTTTAAAATTTTTCATTATAATCGTCCTTTCCCTAATCAAATATTACCCGGTCTGTTTCTTCCAGATTATTAATATCCACGCATACGCCTTCATGATTTGAGAAAATACATATATAATCTCCTATATAAATACCTCTTTCAAATCCAGAATATCCGCCATTAGCTGACTGAACAACCTTTTTCTCCGTAAACTGTCCGTTCTCATATGAGAATATCCTGTAGGTAAACAGCGGATTAAGCTGGTATCCGTTTTCCGAAGCACTGTAATCTGCGATATCGTCAAAATACACGTTTTCCGGTTCTTTATAATATCCGCTGTAATCATTTACCGGAAATCCGATAATATTTTTTTCCGGACTGAAGAGAAGTGCCTTTCTGTTGTATACCGCCGGCGATTCAATGCCGTGTGCATTTTCACCGCTTACAGCATAATAGCCGCATTCCTTAAGTTCACCGCTGTCTGAAACATCAAACATAACAAGCTTTACGCCCACTTCATACGCATCCTCATCAGCGTCTATTCCAAATCCAAAGAGAAGATTATCGCTCCATTTTCTCAGAAATGAACTGTATCCCGTAATTTTAAACTCATCTGTGATATACGGATTAAACGGATCAGAAAGATCAATTGCAAATAGCGGATCTGTCTGTTCATATGTGACTACATAACCGGTATCACCGTTAAATGATACAGACTTAACAGTTTCAGTTTCCGCAAATCCGGTTACAGAACCGACCACATTCATATCCATATCAAGTACATATACATTATTCACAGGTTCATAACTCTCATCATTATATGATGTAGCAGCTATCCTGAAGTATCCGTTGTACTCATCCATTGAGAACTGATTAAGTACATATCCGTTTACAGTTCCTGAACAAGCCGGGGCAATAACGTTGTTCTCAAGAGTAAATCTTGTTATGACAGTGTTTGTCCCTTCGCTGCTGTAATCACTTGCTGCAATATAAATATTATCTGCCGAACAGTATATCTCACCCGACCATCCGACAACAGATATCGAAGAAACTGCTTTTGAAGTATCATTTATATCTATAGCCGAAATGTTTGTATAAGCACCTGAAAAATATTCGCTGTTCTGATCACGCGGCACATATATGCTTTCGCATGGAAGATATGCCATAGTATCAGGGGTATCACCCATGCACGGAATGTATTCTTCATATTTCACTTCATCAGTTATCATACCGTAGCTGGTGCTCTGATTTGTAATCAGATAAAGTATATTATCCTTCATTCTTGATGACGAATATATCCCGGTCTGGAAACTGCTCCGGACAAATTCAGGAGATTTTCCTGATACATCAAAAATGAACACACCTGTAAGGAAGGTATTGTACATAAATGACTTACTGTAATCCTCATGAACACGTCCTATAACTACAAGTATGTCCCCTGAGAGATACATATCCGCCGCTTCAGCATTCATATCCGAAGTTATACCTGCTTCCTGATTAATATTAACAACTTCACTTTCTCCGAATTTTCCGCTGTTTTTATCGAAAGGAATATATCTTAACTTTCCGTCTGTAACGTAATAAACGCACTCCGCACTTGCCTTTATTATGTCAGCCTCTGCTATTCCTTCCACCTGACTAAGTGTTTCATATACATCAGTCTCTCCGGCAGTTTCATCTTCAGTTTCGGCAGGAAAATTCTCCGTAATATCATTTTTTTCTTCATTAACAACACCGTCAGGAGCAACTGCATCAATTCCTTTGTTTACTGATTCAAACTCACCAACAAAGTTCTGTTTCTTTTCATTTTCCCTGATCTGTTTGTAGATTTCTTCGTAGCTTCCTATCGGGACAAATGCCGATTCTGCAGATACAGAAGAATCAGATTCTGTACTCTCTGTCTTCATATCTTCCGCATCCGCTGCATCAGCTGCATCTCCGTTACCCTGAACGGCAATATCGCATGCTGTAAAATTACTGGCTTCATCTTTTCTGTTTCCCTGCACCACAGATGATAACCCTGCTGCTATTAAAGTGCATGCTGCAGCTGCGGCAATTGTTCCTGTTACAGATATCCTGATTTTTTTCTTTCTTTTACCCTTTGCTTCAAGAAGAACAGGAATATTTTCAGGCTTGAGTTCATCCGGTACCTCCGGCATCTGAAGTATATCTTTTATCTTTTCACTCATCGTTATCTTCCTTTCCTATGCCGTTATGTAACTTCTGAGTTTTTCTTTTGTTCTCATAAGCTTCGAACGTACTGTTGAAGATTTTATTCCGCAGATTTTTGCAATCTCATCTCCGGTGTATCCGCTGAGCACCGACAGCGAAAGTATCATGCGTTCCTCATCATCAAGTCTGTACATAGCCTGTGCAAGCTCAACGTGCTCAAACCTGAACTCACTCTGAAGAACCTTTTCGTACTCCGGTTCGCTTATATCCGAAGGTGTATTTGCGTACTCATACTGTTTTCTTTTTATCTTAGCCATGAGTATTTTAAAAATCCAGCTTCTGAAGGCATCTTCACTTCTTAATTTTTTTATTGATGAAAATGCGTCAAGGACTGTCTCACTGACCGCATCAGCTGCATCATGTTCATTTCTCAGACTGAAAAATGCAGTTCTATACATCTCTTCATACACCAGAGCATAGAGCCTCGAAAATGCCTGCGCATCTCCCT
>JAUNJJ010000256.1 GCA_030533325.1 Oscillospiraceae bacterium | reverse complement strand
TACAAAGCGCTTCAAGCTAAAACTTGTTGACGAATACTTACTTAACATAGATGTAAGCGATGCTCAAAACCGTCCAGATGCAAAAAAACTGATAGAACATAAAAGGAAATTCTTTGCGTCTATTGCGCCTATTTTATCAGAGCTTTCAGATAGAGAAAAAAAGTGTATCTATTGTATGCATAAGTTTGAAGTGGGATACATTTATATGAAAAATCGAGATGTTATTAATGCTATGAAGTTTATAGCCTCTGTTTTCGCATCTCCGAAAGCGACAAGATTGGCGTTCAGAAAAACGCTAAAGAAGATTAAAGAAATGTCAAGTAGATAAATAGTATATTTTAATTATTGACTCAATATCAGTGAATAAACAGGATCATAATGCGGTGGATGAACAACTATATATAGCAGACATACCGGCGTACAAACAAATAGTAATCAGATAAAAATGATGAAATATTAGGGGGGAGTTGGACTTTGAAAGAAATAAATTATTTATTGGCGAAAATAAAATCTAAAATATCTAGAAATGAAAAGGAAACTATAAATAATTACTTCAGAAAAGCCGGAATGAAGATTGGGGGGGGGGTGCACGATATGCTGTAATATTATGACATCCGAACCGTATTTAGTGGAAATCGGAAACAACGTTACAATTTCTGGCGATGTGCGATTTGTTACTCACGATAACAGCATTTGTAAGATAGATAAAAACTGCACAAATGTATTTGGAAGAATTCAGATAGGCGATAATTGTTTTATTGGCCAAAGATCAACAATCCTATATGGGGTTGAGTTGACAGATAATATAATTGTAGCCGCCGGAAGTGTGGTTGTTGATAGTTTTGCAACAGGAGGAATAATCATAGGAGGTAATCCAGCAAGAGTTATATCCACATGGGATAGCTTCTATGAAAAAGCAAAACCTTACGCACTAAGTAGGGATGCGGTAAGGAATCTGGTTGACGGAGATCAAGACATGTTTATTAAGAGAAAATATCGAGATAATTGATGAAATAAGGTAGATTGTGAGAATGAAAATATTACTGTTTACAACAATATATCCTGGTGCAGAGGATTATGGTGTTCCTGCTGACACAAAGGCTATTCATTATTTTGTTAGAGAATGGGAAAAGCAAGGGCATGAAATTGATATTATCTATTTATATCAAAACGCGATAAAAAGAATTAAACCTCAGACGATGAAAGAGATCTTCGATGGTACAGAAATTGATTATGCCTATGAAAATGTTCCGGTTCATCTGTTTCGGTATCAATTACTTGTTCCACACGCAAACGAATTAATGCCTTTTCAAATGACCAATTTTCAGACAAAAGTAAATAGATGCGTGGAGAGGTTAGCTTTACAACCAAATTTAATAATAGTTCATTTTCCGTTGTCATATATTGGCTTTGATTTTAGCAGGTTTCACGGGTGCAGAAAGTTTGCTACTTTTCATAATTGTGATATTACAGGCATCGAAAAGTTTAAATTGGAGAGGACAAAATTCTATTTGAACCAATTCGATGGATTTGGATGCAGGAGTATTTCAATTAGAAGTGAGTTGAATAGAAGAGTCGATATAAAGGGCTCATTGGTTTATTCTGGAATATCGAGTGGCTTGATTGCAGACTATAATTTCATTCAAAGGAAAGCTGAAAGAAATATTGATGTTATGAAAATCGTTTTTTGTGGAAATTTGATACCATTAAAAAATGTTGACATCCTAATAAGAACAATGAAGGTAGTGAATTTTCCATATTGCTTAGAGATTGTGGGTAGTGGAAGCGAAGAAAAGAAACTAATTAGATTAGTCGAGGAATTTGATTTAGGCGATCATATTCGCTTTTTAGGAAGAGTCACGCGAGAGGAATCAATAAAGCATATGAAAGATGCAGACGTATTTGTTATGGTTAGTAAACCGGAAACGTTTGGTCTTGTTTATATTGAAGCTATGTCTCAAGGGTGTCTTGTGGTCGGGAGCAAAAATGAGGGGATAGATGGAGTGGTAAAAGATGGAGACAATGGCTTTCTGGTTGAACCGGGAAACGTAGAAGCGTTAAAGTCTACTTTGGAAGGTATTTATAGGATAGGGAACGAACAGAAAATCAACATAATTTTGAAAGCATATAAAACAGCGATGTCTATGACGGATGAACTAATGGCATCATCTTATCTGGATATCGCAGGGAGAGGAATCGGCTAATGGAGCATTCAATATCTTTATATATGAAAACTTATGAAAAGCAAGTTTCAAAGCTCCTCGTCATGGTCATTTCGATTCCTCTTTATACAAACGCTTTGGGAAGTGCATTTGCATTCTTTGGCGTGTCGACTCAGATATCAACGTTTCTGATCTATTCAGGCGTATGGCTTTATACAATTTTTAAAGTGATACCTCTTTCAAGGAGGAAATTGGTACAATTACTACTTACGTTATCTGTTTCGATTTTAATTATAGGTTTAAACTATTGGCTTATCCCTGAAAGCAGAGTGTACTTTCATGCTAATCGCATGGAACTAGCTCTAATGTTATCAACGTTTATCCCGACAGCTGTTTATTTACTTGATTTAAAAAACCTTGAGCTGTTTTTCGAGGGAATGAAAAAGGTATCCTTGATTACGCCAATCTTAGGTTTGATATCCTATTACGTTTTCCATATTTATAATATGATGAATTATATGGTTTTTT
>JAUNJJ010000255.1 GCA_030533325.1 Oscillospiraceae bacterium | reverse complement strand
GTTACGTGACCTGCGTCTCTTTTTTGTTTGTCAGCTGTCAAAGTAAGATTATTCCCGACACGTGCAGCTGACTATGATTTTGTATATAAAATATCATTTATGCCATCACACAAATTTATGTCTGCAAATTCTCAACTAATACCGATTAATAACCTAAACTCCCATCAACGCATCAGATAATAGCTCATTTTTTATTTTCATGGCGTCAACCTGATAAGGAATGAACCTCTTTCCGTTTTCAATCATATTTTTTATTCTCAATGCCTTTTTCTCCACTACTTTAATATCTTTATCCTTTGTAAGTGTAAGAATATTTTCACCTATAGTATACGGTCGAAGAATATAATTCTCTGTAACCGGAAACATATCCTGTATCAAAAATACATTTTCTATCCCGCTACTCAGTCTGCATATATGAAGTATATCACAGGGTTTATTCTGTTCTTTTTTCTTTACTATAATTTTTTTATATTTTTCAACTCTGCTGCTCATAGGAATTACCCAGTAAATCCCCTCTGTGTTATCCTGAAAGCAATAGTAATGGGGACGATTTTCCTCTTTGTTTCCTTTCAAAAAAGGATCATTGAAACGTACGAAAAATTCATCTTTAATTATATAAAATGCATGTTTTTCCATATTTATTTCCTTCTATGTTTAAAGCCTCCTGAAATCAGGAGGCTTTACGACCCAACCACTTGTATCCCGCATATTGGTCAGCGGAAAACTTACGACCCAACCACTTGTATCCCGCATATTGGTCAGCGGAAATTTTTTTACTGTCTTTATTGTACCATTTTTGAATTGATCTGTCAATCATAATGCTCAGCTTTTTCGAAGTAGAAACATTCACATTACTGCCTGTATCATTTACATAAATAAGATAATCATTTGGGTCTGCATTAGGCCACTTTATCATAGCTTCACGAACAGAATTAACTTCAGCATGTGAACTAACACCACCTTCTTTCTGAACAGTTGCAATATTTTTATGAGATGGAAAAAACAAGCTGCGATCAGAAACCAAAAACAGTTTTATCCCTGATTTTTTGTCGTTAACTTATTGACAGTTTAGGCTGATATATACTATGATATATATTTAGAATCACTATCAACAACTTAAGAGAGTTCATAAATTATGTTTTTTGTTATGATGGAAATTACATTTTCGTGTAGTTTTATGTCTTGTAGTTTTTCCGTCGTCAGGTCTAATTGGAACTACAGAACATCCCTGTATTCGTCATAATAGATGACACGATAGCATCAAAGACAAAACCATCATCAAAGGTGCTTCATCCAATAGAAGATGCATACTTTCATCAGTCACATCTTAAAAGAAAGCAGGACTATGGACATCAGGCAGTTGGTGTCATGCTTTCCTGCAACGGAATAACTCTGAACTACGATATCATTCTGTATGATAAGTCTGTATCCAAAACAGATCTCGTATGCGGTATAGCCGATGAACTTAAAGCTGCACCCAATGTATCATACCTGCTTTGTGACAGCTGGTATACATGCAGCAAGGTAACAGAAGCATTTATCAAAAATGGATTCTATACAATTGGAGCACTCAAAACAAACAGAATCATATTTCCGGCCGGAGTTGGTATCAGTATCAGCAAGCTTGCAGAAAACATTCGCGAAGAAGACAGGTTCTTTCACCCCGTTACAGTAAAAGGACGCAAATATCTTGTTTGCAGAATCGAATGTAAGCTTAAGGACATTGATAACGCTGTTATACTCATTACATAATTCTGACGAAGAAAATTGAAACTGAACAGCTTGAAAATTTGTTCTTAGCTGCCAAAAACTGTGATGATTTTGAAGCGTTCAAGGACTTAGTCGCTTAATGCATTTGTGCATTTTGACGATGAATTTAAAATTTGCTCATTTATAGTATTAAAGAAAAATATTAATTGGAGCTGATAATAATGAAAAAAAATATATTGTTGACTGTTGTTATATTATCAGAAATAGTATTCTGTTTTGCCATTTGTATGCGTATAAATATGACTCGGTATAATTCATGGACAGAATCCAATGCTTTTGTTAAAGAGATTGCTGATTACGGTAATGCACATCACACAGCAAGAAGTAAACAAAAAAAATATTACACAATTTATATAGATTATTTAGGGGAAAGTAATCTTATTAGATTTGCAGATTATTATCCTGATTTTACAGAGAATGATGAAATAATTGTGAAGTGTAATCCTGATGATCTAAAGGAAGTAGTATATATTCCTTATGAAGAATACTGTGTTACCCAGAAACGAAGAAATACAATTATTGTTTTTGCAGGTTTAATAGGAATTACATTATTAATTCACTTTATAAGGATAAATCACAAAAATATGGATAATATCATATCCAAAATTGAGTCAGACTATGATTAAAGTGCCGAAAACTGTTTTTCATTTTGTCACTTGAAAATTTTAGAATTACGTTGTTTCAAAAATAAGATAAATTCGTTAATGACACTTTTTGATGTGAAAATATCACGCTGAAATGCCATGAAGATGAGTTTTTCTACGCTGAATAAATAATCCTGAATACAAAAATATAGTGAATGAGAATTATTTTATATGGTACAGATTAATGTTAAAAACATTAAAATACGTATTGATAAATTGATATAAATATGATATGCTTATGTAAAGGATGTGATTATATGAATTCAGCAGAAGTCTTGAGAGTATTAAGAATTACA
>JAUNJJ010000254.1 GCA_030533325.1 Oscillospiraceae bacterium | reverse complement strand
AATGGCTGATACAAATATGCCTGATACATTACTTGTAAATAGAAAAAAATATGAGATTATCAGACTTTTGGGAAAAGGCAAAGGAGGATATTCTTATTTAGCAAGCAATGGAGAACGGCGGTATGTCCTTAAGCAGATACATCATGAGCCATGCAGTTATTATCAGTTCGGTAATAAAATTCAGGCTGAAATAAATGATTATAACAGACTGGAAAAAATCGGTATTAGAATACCCAAAATGATAGATGTTGATGTAGAGAATGAAAGGATTTTGAAAGAATATATCGAGGGCAACACCATATATGAGCTTGTAAAATCTGATTGTATGAAAAATGAATACATAGAACAGATACGGGCTATGTGCCGCCTGCTCTATCCTGCGAACACAAATATTGATTATTTTCCTACGAATTTTGTGGTACAGAATGGGGTGGTATATTATATAGATTTTGAATGTAACGACTATATGGAAGAATGGAATTTTGAAAATTGGGGGATTTTGTACTGGTCAAAAACAGAAAAATTTTTGAAATATTTGGCTGAACATTCGTAGCGATAAAATTCCCGTTTATCGGGAAGAACAACATATCATCACAGAGCCAGACGCACAGACGCAGAGCTGATTGATGAAAAAAATAATATCTAATGAGGTGAAGATAGTGGTTAAAGAAATACGATGGACAAAATATTTTTGGTTGAGCCTGCTCTCATTTGGGGCATTTATGCTTGAATATCTGTCTATATTTTTAATTGAAGCTATGCTGCTGGATGTAGATATACAAAATTATACAGCACATCAGAGAAGCGTTCATTGTATCATAATGGTTTTTATGTGGGCGGTTTTCATTGGCGTACTTCTGCTTTTTTCCAAAAAGCATTGCCATTTCCCAACAAGAGGAAACCAAGAGGACAAGATTTCCTTGAAAAACTGGATAGTAACATTTGTCTGCTTCATTGGCTGTAAAATTCTCACTTTCATTGATTGGCATACATTAAAGGTAATTGGAGAAGCACAAGGCAAAACCATATTTCAATTTTGTGCACAATATTTATACTACATATTTGAAGTGATGCTTGTTACCCTAATCGTCATATATGGGCAAAAAGCGGTTGAAACTTTTTTGAAAAAAGAGAGTTCGATTCCTTTCGGTGGAATCATATTGGCTATGACATGGGGAATATTTCATTTTGTATCAAGAGGGGTAGGGATTGAAATATGGAATGGAATTTCTACGATGATATTTTCTGTTCTTAGTGGTGAAATTTACTTAAAATTAAACAGAAGATGGCTGCATAGTTATCTTTTTATTGCTATGGGCTATCTGCTATAAATTCCCGTTTGTCGGGAAGAACGGCATATCATCACAGAGCCAGACGCACAGCTGATGAGTTTATGAGTAACATAGTTTTTGGGGGAAAATATAATGAACAGAAAATTGTTTATTCAAGCAATCACTAAATTTATAATAGGTGTTCTTTTAGTAGCAATATTATTGTTTTTACCAGCGGGAAGTTTTGCCTATTGGAATGCTTGGTTATTGATAGGTGTATTGTTTGTTCCGATGTTCGGGGCAGGAATTGTACTAATGATAAAAAACCCAGAATTATTGAAAAAGCGATTAAATGCGAAAGAAAAAGAAAACCAACAAAAAGAAGTTATTGCTTTTAGTGGAATTATGTTTATGACAGGATTTATTTTGGCGGGTTTAGGGTATCGTTTTCATTGGTTCGTTTTGCCGAAAATAGTATCTATTATGGCAATGATTATTTTTTTGATTGCCTATGCTTTATATGCTGAGGTGTTGAGAGAAAATACCTACCTTTCGAGAACTATAGAGGTACAAGATAATCAAAAAGTAATTGATACAGGGCTTTACGGTATTGTACGTCACCCGATGTATGCAGTTACAATTCTCTTGTTTTTATCAATTCCGATTTTACTTGGTTCGATTTTCTCTTTTGGTATCTTCTGTGTTTATCCGTTTATTCTTGCAAAGAGAATAAAGAACGAAGAAGATGTATTAACCAAAGAATTAACGGGATATGATGCGTATAAAAAGAAAGTAAAATATAGAATGATACCGTTTATTTGGTAATATAACAATCCCAGCTTGTTGAGTAAAAAATTAGAAGTTGTAAAGGGAGGGAAATATGTGGGTGAACTTTACATACCAATAATTGTTATATTTATTATGCTGTTCTTGCTTTTGAGAACCCGAAAAACAGTAATAGCAAGGAAAATAATCAAGAAAAGAAAAATGGAGGACGATACAAAAATGATTGAACTTGCAAAGAGATTTATCGGCAAAGCGTGTCTTATCTATTCATTTGATAGCAGTCACCAATTTCAAGGAATTATCAAAGAAGTGTCCGATGGTGCAATACTCGTTGAAAACGGCGGCACTATTGAGGCTATTAACCTTGATTTTGTAATAAGGATAAGAGAATTCCCGAAAAACAAAAAAGGGAAGAAAAAATCTCTTGTGTTGGATTAAATAACTCCCTGCTTTCGGGAAGAAAAACATATCATCAAAGAGCCAGACGCTTTAGACGCAGAGCCGATGAACTTGTGAGTAATCGCAGTTTGTCGGCTCTTTCTTTATATAGAACATAGGCAGGACAAGCCCACCGAATAAAAAAAACGGTACTTTTGGTGGGCTGTTTCTTCACGCCCAGATTAACAGTTTTCCCTCCAGACCCGTTTGAGTTTGGAGGGATTT
>JAUNJJ010000253.1 GCA_030533325.1 Oscillospiraceae bacterium | reverse complement strand
ATACTTCACCAGTTGATAACATATGATAAACAGCAACTAAAATTTTTCTTGCAATAGCAATAATAGCACGTTTTTTCCCTCTACGTTTAGATAGTTGTTTATATTTTACAGCATAATAATCACATTCTTTGTCTGTAACAGCACAATGAGCAACTTCAACTAAAGCAGGTTTTAAATAGACACCAGCACGAGGAATTTTAACAGATTTCTTTTTACCAGCAGATTCATTACAACCAGGTGCAAGACCAGCCCAAGAAGCTAAACGATAGTGTGAAGAAAATTGGCTCATATCAGTACCAATTTCAGAAATAATAGAGATGGCTGAATGTCTATCAACACCAGGTATAGTACAAAGAAAGTTAATATAACCTTCATAAGGTTTAACAAGAAAATCAATAGTTTTCTTAACAGATTCAATAGATTTATTAAGGTAATCAATATGTTCTTGAATAACAGTCATACGCTCTTTTTGAGCATCGACCCAAAAAATACCACTAATAGAGTTTAAAATATCTTCATTAGAGGCTTTACATCTTCCGATGAACATTTTTTAAAATATCTTCGCTATTGTAATCATTTTGTGATAAAATGGTATCGATGATAGCAGAAGATGTTTTACCAAATATATCGGAAAAGACCATATCTAATTTGCAATTACCTACTGTAAGAGAATTAGTAAATCTGTTTTTTTCAGAGGTACGCATATTAGTTAATTTGTAGAGATAACGTGTAAGCTCTCTAAGGACTCTAATGTCTTTAGTTGGAATAAAACTGCTACGTACTATTCCAAGCTTAAAAAGGTCAGCAATCCATTTGGCATCTTTGTTATCATCTTTTTCGCCTTTAATACATCTAACCCATTTAGGATTAGCAACGACGACATTAGAAATATGACCTTCTAATGCATTGTATACAGGAACATAATACTTTCCAGTAGATTCCATGCATACATTCTGACAGCCGTTTTCTAATAACCAATTTCTAAATTCGATTAGAGAATTGTTAAAGGTAGAAAAACGTTTACGAAGATATTGAGGTTTGACGGTAGTAGAGTCACAAATAACTGCTACTATAAAAGATTTATGCACGTCAACACCACAAGACTTTTGATAAATAACTTCCATAATAAAACTCCTTTATATAAAACTTTTAGGGAATACATGGACTGTGCAATTAACACTATAACAAACTTATCAGTCAATGATTAGTTTACAAACTCAAGGGATTACTTATGTGTGCTTGAAACAACTGCACTTGCACTGTTTATTATACTGATTTAATCTGTGAGTTACAGAAGTCTGCAACTCCTCCTACCGTGCTTTGTAGTATATATTCCCTTGAAATATTATATAAAAATATAGCTTCAAACTCAAGGTTTTCATTCCTATGTGTGCCTTGCGAGCGAAGCGAGAAAGGAATGAAATTTAAAATGAAAAAAATTTTAAGTATATCAATAGTATTATTAATTATAATGAATGCGTTATATAGTACATATGCATTTTCAGGAACAAAAGAAATACGTTTAGTAAAATGGTGTGAAAATTATTTTACTTATAAAGGAAATACTGCATATGTTCCGTATGTTGCATATTCAAAAGATGGAAAAACTTTACCTGCATATTGTGTAAATCCAAATGTTCCAGGAGTAGGATCAGAGGGAGTAAATTCGTATAATGTTGAAGTAAAAGGAAAGATTACAAATGAAGCAGTTTGGAAAGTTTTAATAAATAGCTATCCATATAAAACTTTGTCAGAATTAGGAGCACAAACAGAAGAGGAAGTTTTCTATGCAACTAAACTTGCGGTATATACAGTTTTAGAAAATAGAAATCCAAATGATTATAAGCCAGTAGATTCAGAAGCTGCTAGAAGAGTATATCAAGTGTATTTAAAAATCTTGAATTTAGCAAAAAATTCTAATGAAATTTTAACTAACAATGATAAAATCTCAATTATACAAACAGAAGATTGGAAAATAGAAGATAACTATTTGAGTAAAACATATAGTGTAAATTCTATAATAAAAAATGGAAAATTTAATATAGAAATGCAAGGAAATTTGCCAAAAGAAAGCAAATTAGTTGATGAATCAAATATTGAAAGAAATCAATTTTCATCTAATGAAAAATTTAAAATAATTGTACCTGTAGAAAAAATAGATGAAATTTATGAGTTTTCATTAAAAGCAAGTTCTACTTTAAAAACATATCCAATATATTTTGGAAAAGCTACAATAGCTGGAAAACAAGATTATGCTTTAGTAGGAGAAACTACAGAAGATTTAACTTGTAGCTTATCAGATAAAACAATAAAAAATACAACTAAAATAAGAATTATAAAAAAAGAATATGGTAGTGAAAAAAGACTTGCAGGAGTAAAATTTAATTTGTTAGATGCAAATAAAAATCCTATCCAAAAAAATTTAGTTACTGATGATGCAGGAGAAGTAGAGATTACAAAATTATTACCTGGGAAATATTTTATTCAAGAAATAGAAACTTTGGAAGGATACAATCTTTATCAAGATTTAATAGAAGTTAATATAGTTTTGAATGAAGAAATGGATGTGGTAGTAAATAATACTATAAATTCTGTTACAGAAGTAAGTAAAGATGCAGAGGTAATAGAAGTTATAGAAAATAAAACAGAAAAAGTCTATAAAAGTGACATTACTCAAAGTAATGTTATAAAGAAGTTACCAGTAACTGGATATTAATTTTCTTGAAACT
>JAUNJJ010000092.1 GCA_030533325.1 Oscillospiraceae bacterium | reverse complement strand
ATGACGTCTTGCTTGTTGGAGTTAATTACGACAAAGAAAGCAAGAAACATGAATGTACTATTGAGAAAGTTAATGTAGAGCAATGATTTTATATGAAAACTTCCTGATTTTTAAGCCTGATTTCCAGGCGAATCTATAAGGCACCGGTGAGCGAAAAAATATTTTTTTCGTTCACTATAAGTCAAAAGGTTACTATTACAAATGGAAAAAAGACTGAGAACAAAACGCCTTGATAAGCATGTGAAAAAATGTTATAATATGAATATTAATACACAAGAACGGAGGCATAATCATGGGGACTTACTTTAACCCATCCAATGCAGGATTCAGAAAAGCAGCAAAAGATGAAATATACATTGATAAAAGCGGACTTCTGAATATACTTAACAAAAAACTTTTTTCTGAAAAGAATTGTATCTCAGTCAGTCATGCACGTCGTTTTGGAAAATCACAGGCAGCAAGAATGATAGATGCATATTACAGCAGGGGATGCGACTCGGGAAAATTGTTTTCGAAACTTGAAATATCAAAGTCATATGATTTTATAAAGCATCTTAACAAATATAATGTTTTGCATCTGGATATGTCATCTATGACTGACGGGCATAAAGACGATTTTCTGATTCATATGAAAAGAAAAGTATTTGATGACATATCAGAAGAGATTGATATAAAAATATCTGAGAAGCAGGATGTTTCAGAAATAATAAATAAAATTTATAAAAGTACAAAAATTCCGTTTGTAATTATCATTGACGAATGGGACTGTGTAGTACGGAACTTTTCAGATAAACCTGAACTTGTACATGAATATCTGCAGTTTTTGCATTCGTTATTTAAAAGTGAAGAATCCCAGGAATTTCTTGCACTTGGATATATAACAGGAATACTGCCGATTAAGAAGATAGAAGATGAATCGGCACTGAATAATTTCATTGAGTATACCATGACTGACTCAGCTGAGTTCACAACATATTTTGGATTTACAGAGAAAGAAGTTGAATCTCTGTGTGGAAAATATGATATGAACATAGAATCAGTAAAAGAATGGTATAACGGGTATCTTATAGACGGAGAACACATGTATAATCCGAATTCTGTTTATTGTGCTATGACACGCAGAAAATTAAAGTCATACTGGAAAAATACATCAGCATTCGCAACGATAAACAGATTTGTAACAATGAACTTTAACGGCCTCAAAGAAGAGGTTGTCAGAATGCTTGCCGGTGAAAAAGTATATGTTGATACGGAAACATTTCAGAATGATTTATCGGAAATAAGTTCAAAGGATGATGCCCTGACAGCACTTATACATCTTGGCTATCTGGGATATGACAATGATGACAGCACAGCTTATATTCCAAATTATGAAGTAGCAAATGCATTTCATTCTGCGATGAAAAAAAGCAGCTGGAAGGATATTTCAAAACTGTATCAGGCGTGTAATGATATTATAAATGCCACAATACGCTGTGATGCGGATAAAGTAGCAGGGTACATTGAGATTGCACATGAAACTTATACATCTGTTCTAAAATACAATGATGAAAATGCACTTGGCTGTGTAATAACAATGGCGTATTTTACAGCACCGGAATACTATAATGTAATAAGAGAATTTCCTTCAGGAAAGGGATTTGCTGATATTGTAATGATACCACGCCCTGATTCAGTAAATAAACCACCGATGATTATTGAACTAAAGTATGATAAGGCTGCAGATACGGCAATAAAACAGATTAAAGAAAAAAGATATTCCGGAAATCTCAAAGGATACAATGACGTCTTGCTTGTTGGAGTTAATTACGACAAAGAAAGCAAGAAACATGAATGCACTATTGAGAAAGTTAATGTAGAGCAATGATTATATATGAAATAATTATAAAATAACTTAACACAAAATCAAAACCACAGACTTTCAATTCACTGCGAAAGTCTGTGGTTTTTCTTTTCAGCTTTTCAGCATATCCAGTATCTGTTGCTTAGGTCTTGCACCAACGGACTGGTTTACTACTTTTCCGTTTTTCATAACAACGAGCATCGGAATACTTGAAACGCCGAAGGCGTGTGCAAGTTCAGGTTCGTTGTCTACGTTTATCTTTCCAACAAGGTAATTCGGATTTTCTTCTGCAATCTGGTCTACTATCGGTGAAACCATATGGCAGGGACCGCACCATGATGCGAAGAAATCAAGGAGGACTGGCTTGCTGCTGTTTTTTATCTGATCAAAATTTGTTTTGTTTACGTTAAGTACTGACATAGGGACTACTTCCTTTCTTTATTTATTTGATGTTTTTATTATACGCTTTTATTGAGAATTATTCAGTGATTTAGTCACATTATTATTTCTGATCAGAAATAATAACCTTCAGTGACAAATGTCATTTTATTTAGTGACGAATGACCTGCACATTAGTGACGGTTGACATCTTTACACTTGTTTGTGTATTGAGTATAATAAATATAGCATAAAAATTATTACTAAGCGGGGATGTACAGATATGAGTTCAGAAAAAAATAACAGATTTATAATGTACAGGATACTGAGGTTTGTGGGTGCACCGGTTATGAAGGTATTATACCGGCCGGATATAATCGGGGAAGAGAATATACCGGATAAGGGGCGGGTAATAATTGCCGGAAATCATAAGCATGCTCTGGATCCGATACTGATTGATATCAGTACAAAGCGTATTGTAAGAACACTTGCAAAGAAGGAGCTTCATGACGGACCGTTCGGTTTTTTGTTCAGAAGTACGGGGACGATACCGGTTGATCTGCACAGTTCGAAAAATCATTCAGCTCTGGAGAGTGCAGTTGAGGTACTGAACAATGACGGAGTAATAAATCTTTCACCTGAGGCAAAGCGGAATTATACTGATGAGCTTCTTCTGCCGTTCAAATACGGTGCAGCGGCAATGTCAGCCCGAACAGGAGCGCCTGTTGTTCCGTATTCAATTACCGGTGAGTATAAGCTGTTTTCACGCAGTATCAGGGTTACATTCGGAAAACCGTTTGTTCCGGACAGCTCAGGCGGACTGAAAAATTCGAACAGAGAAATATACAACAGAATTCTCGGACTTCTTAAGGAAAATACCCCTGAAGAAATTCTGAAAACCAGAAATATTACTTCATTTGAAGAATGGGAGGCGAAGAAAAATGAAAAGGCACCTTGAATATCCTGACTGTTCAATGTATGATTTTCTTTGCAGCAATGCAGAAAAATGGATGGATAAACCAGCACTGAATTACTTTTCAAAACTTATCAGTTACAGAAATATGATAAATGAAATCGACAAATGCGCAGATGCATTGATTTCTGCTGGTATAACCAGAGGTGACAGGGTATCTGTATGCCTTCCGAATATTCCGCAGGCAGTTTATCTGTTTTATGCGATTAACAAAATCGGTGCTGTGGCAAATATGATTCATCCGCTGTCAGCAGAAAATGAGATTATATACGCACTTAACTTATCAGAAAGTAAAATGATAATAGCACTTGATATTTCAGAAAAGAGAATAAATGCCCTTGCTGGTAAAACTACGGTTAAGAATGTTGTATATGTTTCAGTAAGCGAATCAATGCCGGGATATTTGAAAATACTGTATTCATTAAAACAAAAGAAACCTGAGTTATCCGGAAAATCAGTTCCGTGGAAGGAGTTTACCGGAAGAACAGCTGAACGCAGTTCTTCTGCTCACGGAAAAGGTGATGAATGTGCTGTTATTCTATACAGCGGAGGAACTACAGGAAAACCGAAGGGGATAGAACTTACTAATCTTAACTTCAATGCACTTGCCTTCCAGAGTACAGATGCCTGCGGATGTCTTGAAACAGGAGACAGAGTGCTTGCAGTAATGCCTGTATTTCACGGATTCGGACTTGGAGTATGTATACATACCGTACTTAATTTCGGCGGAACATCTGTTATTTTACCGAAGTTCAGCGTAAGAAATTTTCATAAATTACTGTTCAGATACAGGCCGGCAGTCATAGCAGGAGTTCCGGCGATTTACGAGAGTTTTATCAGAAACAGGCACTTTAAAAATAAGGATCTGTCATTTCTCAAATGCGTTATTTCCGGGGGAGACTCACTTTCTGTAAATACAAAAATCAAACTGGATAATCTCCTTTTGGAACACGGGTGTAAAAGCACAGTACGTGAGGGATACGGACTTACAGAATGTGTAACCGGCAGCTGTCTTATTCCCGGAAATTCTGAAAAGAGAGACAGCGTAGGTCTTCCTTATGCCGATACTTTCTATAAGATAGTAAACAGTACTACACTTGAGGAGTGTCCGGTGGGAGAAACCGGTGAAATAGTGCTCAGAGGACCTACGGTTATGAAGGGATATCTTAACGAACCTGAGGAAACAGCAAATGTACTGCGAAAACATCCGGACGGACATATCTGGCTTCATACAGGAGATCTTGGCTGGATGGACAGTGACGGTTATGTATATTTCAGAGACAGACTCAAGAAAATGATTGTCTCATCCGGATACAATATTTATCCGCAGAATATCGAGAATGTGATTAATTCACATAATGACGTACTTATGTGTGCCGTTGTTGGGGTACCTGATGAGATAAAAGGACAGAGAGTTAGAGCATTTGTGGTACCGAAAGATATAAACGGGGACAACAGCAGATTAAAGACAGAACTTACTGAACTTCTGAAAAAGGAAACAGCGGCATATGCAATGCCAAAGGAAATTGTTTTTTCAGAATCTCTTCCAAAGACAAAGGTTGGAAAGATTGCGTATCATCAGCTTGTAAACGGGGAAGTGAATTAAGATGAAAAACAGAAGATTTTTACTGGTACATCCTGAGATATCACGTACAAAGTACAATTTTGCAGGTGTAATTGACAATGAACCGCTTGAACTGGAATACATTTATACATTGCTTAAAGAAAAGGGATATGAACCGGACATCTGGGACGGACAGGTGGAAAAGATTCCTCTGTATGAGAAGCTGAAAAGTTTTATGCCCTCATATGTTTATGTGTGCGGCAGAACAAGACAGGAAAACTTTATGAAGGAATACTGTTACAAAGCTAAGAAAATATGCGGCAGTATGACAATAATCGGCGGACTTCACGCACAGCTGAATTACAGAAGATTTTTTAAGAACTACATAGATTATGTCGTTACTACATTTGATATTTCGAGGATTACCGATGCAGCTGAAGGGAACATTGCCGGTAAGGACGGCATTTGTTTTAAAAAGGAAGGACTCTGGACTGTAAGGGCAGCCAAACCGTATGAGATAAAAAACCTTCCTGCTCCGGACAGAACATATTTTTACAAACATATGGACAGATACCGTTACCTTGAGCTTCTTCCGTGTGCCCATGTGAGAACTGCATACTGCTGTCCGTACAGATGTTTATTTTGCAGCAGAAACAAGCAGAACTGCGGTAAATATACAGTAAGGAACATTGAAGATGTTGTAAATGAGATTGAAGGTATCAGATGTGAGAATATATATATTACAGACGATGATTTCCTGTTTGATGAAAAACGTATTCTGAAATTCATTCATCTGATAAAGGAAAAAAATATACATAAAAAATATGTCTGCTACGGACGTGCGGATTTTATTGTATCACATCCAAAGATTATGAAGCAGCTTAAGGAGATAGGCTTTTACTACGTTCTGACAGGACTTGAAGCAGTTGATGACAGTTATCTGGAAAATTACAGCAAACTTTCGGATATGGAATGCAATACAAGAGCGGTAAAGCTGATGAATGAAATCGGTATAAATATAATGGGTATGTTTATAGTTGACCTTGATTTTGAGCCGTCGGATTTCAGAAAGATGTACAGATGGATTGTGAAAAACAATCTCAGGCATACAGCGATATCGATATTTACTCCGGAAATGTCATCTGAACTTATAAAACAGTACAGGGAACGTCTGGTGACCAGGGATCCGGCAGCGTGGGATTATCTTCATGTTGTGGCCAGACCTGGAAAAATGAGCGTTAAGCAGTATTATTTCCACTACCACGTTTTGCTTGCACTGCTTTTTATACGTGGCTGGCGTGACGGAATATACGATTTTCTCGATTATGGCTTCTATATTAAATCAATACTGAAAAATATGTTCCGTTTCGGCGGATAAAAGGAGAGATAATTATGCCTGAAATATATAAAAATCCGGTAAAGAAAATCATACCAAGCAAGCTTGAAACAGGATTTCAGCAGTTTTTGTATAAGCATGCCGGAAAGTACATACCCAAAAATATGACTCCGAATCAGGTTACACTTGTCGGTGCACTCGGAGGACTGTTTGCAGTAATATCAACTCTGCTGACATGGATTTCACCGCTGTTCTTCATCGGAACAATAGCCGAGCTTTTTGTTCACCTTGCAGCTGATGACCTTGACGGATATGTAGCCAGAACAAGGGGAATGTCTTCGAAAGCCGGTGCATATTTTGACCTGATTACAGATGTGCTTTTCTCAACTTTTCTGATAATTGCATTCGGACTTTCACCTTATGCAAATATTGAAATTATGGCCTTTGCAGCTCCGGTTTACGGAATAGTAAACGTAACTGCGATGAATTATATAATTTATTTTAATGAATTCCTGTTTCCCCGCCTTGGACCTATAGAGGCACACATTAGTTATGCTGCAATTGCTGTGCTGAGCATGATTTTTAAAACAAAAACATTTTTCACAGTATTCGGTACAGGATTTACAATCGCAGATATAATTGCAACAATTGGAATGGTACCTATGTATTATGAGATGATAAGACTTGAAATACAGCTCTTTAAGAGACTGAAAGCAGAGGAAAAATGAAGGATATCTATATTGTACTGATTAAGGCACATACAGGACTTGGAAGTATTGCACGCCGGATAACAGGCTATGAGTACACACATACTGCAGTATGTCTGAACGACAGATTTGATGATTTTATAAGCTACTCGCGCAGAAGACATTATCTGCCTTTTGATGCTGGATTTATGCATGAAAAAAGAGACTTTTATGCATTCGGAAAACATAAAAGTTTCAAAGCAAAGATATTCAGAATACCGGTTGATGAGGTTCATGAAAAAAAGGTTATGGACTTTGTCAGCGAATGTGAAAATGATGACAGACAGCTTTTTAATCTGTTTTCGATGGTGACCATGCCGGTTATTCACGGATTCAGGATATACAAAACACATAACTGTATGTCATTTGTTATGAGAATCGCTGAGCTGAGCGGTGCAGTTGTACCTGAACGCGGCTACTGGCGGTACAGCATAAAGGAAATCGATGAAAATCTCAGAGGATATTTTTATTCTGAAGGGGAGCTTGGAAGAACCGATTCGGATGAATATACGGAATATATGAAAAAACCGACGTTTACGGAATATACAGTATGCAGTATCAAACTGATATCTGAACTTCTGAAACGGATGATGATTAAAGGAAGTGAGTAATTTATGAGGACAGTATTGCCGGAGCAGAGGCGCGGAAAACTTAAGAAGCTGATTGAAGATCAGAAAAAAATAAAAGCTGTGGAGACTGTCTGCGGACTTGAAGCACTTGCGGTAACAGAAGCGGAAAATCAGAGCGGAAACATATTTGAAGCAATGTGGTTCAGCGGACTCTGCTGTGCAGCATTTAAAGGAATGCCGGATAACGAATATACGGATTTTTCAGATAAAATACGTGATATAGAAAATATTTTTGCGGTTTCAGACAAGCCTCTGATTGCCGATATGGATACAGGCGGAACTGTACCTCATTTCTGCAGGCATATCTGTGAACTTGAAAGAATCGGTGTTTCAGGGATTGTTGCCGAAGACAAAACAGGACTTAAGCAGAATTCACTTTACGGCAGCAGTGTGGTTCATACAATGGAAGATGCAGAGATATTTTCAGAAAAGATATATCAGGCAAAGCGTAGTCTTCTCAGTAATGACTTTATGATATTCGCAAGAACTGAAAGTCTGATTGCAGGTGAAAACATTGAAAAGGCTCTCGAAAGAACGGAAAAATATCTGAAAGCCGGTGCGGATGGAATTGTAATTCACAGCGTAATGAAAGACGGAAGTGATGTTTTTGAGTTTTCTTCTGAGTTCAGGAAAATACATCCAAATATTCCGCTTGTTTTCATTCCTACAGCATACAGTAGTTTTTCAGATGACGCTCTTTTTGAAAAGGGAGCAAATATTGTAATATATGCAAACCAGCTGATGAGGAGTGCATATCAGGCAATGGTAAGGCAGGCACAGTTCATTTTAGATAACAAACGAACAGACGAATCGATATGTGAACCTGTAAAAAATATTCTTAATGCGATTGACGGAAGGGATCTGAAAGTATGATTGATACAAATGAGTTTCTGAATACACTGACTGAATACGGCTTCGATTTTTATACCGGTGTACCGGATTCGTTGCTGAAAAACCTGTGTGCAGGCATTTCAAGCTCTGTCAAGTTAAGCAACATTACAGCTGCGAATGAAGGAAATGCGGTATCTCTGGCATGCGGCTACTATCTTTCTTCCGGGAAACCGGCGGTTGTATATATGCAGAATTCCGGAATAGGAAATGCTGTAAATCCGCTTCTTTCACTTGCTGATGAAGATGTTTATTCCATTCCGTTTCTGATGATAGTCGGATGGAGAGGGGAACCCGGGACTTCTGATGAACCACAGCATAAAAAACAGGGGAAACTGACTATTCCGCTTTTTGAAACAATGGGAATACCGACAGTGGTTCTTGAGAATGATTATCGCAAATGCATAGAAGAATGTGCAGAGTATATGGAAAAATACAGCCGTCCGATAGCTCTTGTAATCAGAAAAAACACATTCAGTGATATACCTTTTTCAAAGGGTGAAAATAATTTTTCCTTATCAAGAGAAGAATCCCTTGAAATTATTACTGAACATCTTTCAGAAAATGATATAATAGTTTCCACAACAGGGAAGACTTCAAGAGAATTGTTTGAGATACGTGAGAGAAGGCACCAGAGTCACAGATGTGATTTTCTTACTGTCGGCTCAATGGGACATACATCTTCGATTGCACTTGGAATCAGTCTGGGTACAGATAAAACGGTATACTGTGCTGACGGAGACGGGTCATTTCTGATGCATATGGGTTCGGCAGCGGTCAATTCTGTAAATATGGGCGAAAATTTCAGATATATAGTTCTTAATAATGGTGCCCACGAATCCGTTGGAGGTCAGCAGACAGTCGGGTTTGATGTGAATATACCTGAAATACTTGCAGCATGCGGATTCAGTGAAGTATTTTCTGTAAAAACTGCGGATGAACTTCATGAGGTTATTGAAAAAATGAAAAAAACGCCAAAGTCCGCAATGGTTATTTTCATAAAACAGGGATCAAGGAATAATCTGGGAAGACCCTTGCTTTCGCCGCAGGAAAATAAAAAAATATTTATGGAGAATCTGATAAAATGAAAGCGCTGATTTTTAATTCCGGAACAGGAAGCAGGATGGGCATACTTACAAAAAACAGACCAAAGTGTCTTCTCGAAATAAACGGAGAAACAATACTTCACCGTCAGCTCAGACTGCTTTCTGAATGCGGTATTTATGATGTAATAATAACAACCGGAAAGTATGACTTTGATATAAGAAATGAGGCAGAAAAAATACCTGATATTCATTCAGAATTTGTATTTAATCCTGAATTTTCCTCAACTAATTATATTTTTTCATTTTATCTTTGCAAAGAGTACCTGAATGATGATATAATAATGATGCACGGCGATCTTGTATTTGAAAAGAGTGTTCTGAAAAAGCTGATGAAAGAACCCCCGGGGTCATACTGTCTTGTTGACCGGAGTGCTGAGAAGCCGGAGAAGGATTTTAAGGGCAGAGTTGAAAACGGTATACTCAGGGAAGTTTCAGTTAATATCTTTGATGAAAACTGCTATGCGTTTCAGCCGCTTTACCGCCTTTCAGAAAAATGCATTTTACTGTGGGTTTCAGAAGCGGAGAAATACATACAGACAGGGCGTACAGGGGTTTATGCTGAAAATGCCCTTAATGATATTGCGGATAAATTAAATATCAGAACAGTTTCATATGAAGGATGCTTTATAAATGAAATTGACAACGCGGAGGATTATAAAAAAGTTATGGAAAATATAAAAACTGATGAAAATCTGTATTATGGTATTCCATCACTGGAAATTCTGCTCAGAAAATATGGAGCTTCCAGAGTATTTCTGGTTATGGGAAATCATCTTAAGGGCAGTGAATTCGAAAAATACATTGACAATCTGGATATTACTGTAAGAAAATTTTCAGGAGTTATTGAAAATCCTACTGATGAAAGTGTTGCAGAGGCAGTAAAGGTTTTTGAAAGTGATGAATTTGACGTGATTATTTCTGCAGGCGGTGGAAGTGTTATTGACACGGCGAAGGCAGTAAAGCATTTTACCGGAAATAAAAATATTATTCATATTGCTGTTCCTACAACAGCAGGTTCCGGCAGTGAGGCAACACAGTACTCAGTGTTATGCAGAAACAATATGAAATATTCACTTTGTGAACCTGAACTTCTGCCGGATGCAGCGGTTCTTGATTCTTCGCTGCTTGAAGGTATGAACAGGCACCAGAAAGCAGTGTCACTGCTCGATGCACTGTGCCACAGCATCGAAAGTATGATGACACCTGGTGTTACTTCTGAAAGCAGGAAATATGCCGAACAGGCCATAAAGATTATTTACAGAAATTATGAAGCATATCTTAATGATGATGTAACGGTGAATGAGGATATACTGCTTGCCTCATACTATTCCGGTAAAGCAATAAGCTTTACACGTACTTCTGTCGGTCATGCAATGAGTTATTCATTAACAACGGGATATGGAATACGTCATGGTCAGGCGGTGGCTCTGAGTCTGATTTTCGCACTGAAGTATGCAGAGAGAAACGGACGGAGAGAAGAATTCTCAGACTTGTACGCAATTACGGAAGAATACGAAGGAGAAACTCTTTACGAAAAACTTCTGAACGTATATGAAAAGATGAGTCCTGAACAAAGTTTTGATCTGTCCTTTGCATCGGAAGAGTCTCTGGGGGAAAAAGTAAATGAAAGCAAGCTTGGAAATTGTGTTTATAAATTTGACAGTGATGCTGTAAGGTGTATATATTCGGATATACTTAAATATAATTTATAAAAACACAATAACCCGGAGGATAAAAATGAACTGGAATTTTATGTTTTTCTTTAACAGTGTATTACTTGGAATCGGACTTGCAATGGATGCGTTTTCAGTATCACTTGCAAACGGACTGAACGAGCCGGAGATGAAACGTTCAAAAATGAGCGGTATAGCCGGTACTTTCGGATTTTTTCAGGCTCTCATGCCTGTGATTGGCTGGATATGTGTACATACATTCGTGCAGTACTTCAGTGCGTTTGAAAAACTAATTCCGTGGATTGCACTTGTCCTGCTTCTGTTTATAGGCGGCAAGATGCTTATTGAAGGAATAAAAAATGAAGAAGAGGAAAATGAGAAGGTCGGTGTTGGGTTTGGTGCGCTTATGGTGCAGGGCATTGCTACTTCAATTGACGCCCTTTCTGTTGGGTTTACCATATCTGACTATAATCTGCCTATGGCACTTGTCTGTGCGGCAGTTATAGCAGTGGTAACATTTATCATAAGTATGGCAGGACTTTGTATCGGACGTAAGTTTGGAACCAGGCTGTCAAATAAGGCATCAATTCTCGGCGGCTCAATTCTTGTTTTTATTGGCCTTGAAATATGGGTTAAAGGTGTTTTCTTTTAACTGAGAAAAAACTTTCACAAAATTTTAATTTTGCGAAATGAGGAAGGATAAAATGTACGGACAAATTCTAATAGTAGAGGATAATAAAGAAATCTCAGCCCTTATTTCAAATTTTCTCACAAAAAACGGTTATGGGGTTAATGCAGTTTATGATGGAAATACGGCTTCAGAATTACTGAAAGAACAGAATTTTGACATTGTACTTATGGATCTGATGCTTCCGGGGATAGGCGGTGGACAGCTGATTAAAGAATTCAGAAAGTATTCTGACAAGCCGGTAATTGTTATTTCAGCAAAATCAATGATGGAAACAAAACTTGAGATGCTTCGTATGGGAGCTGATGATTTTATATTAAAGCCATTTGACCTGAATGAAGTTCTGGTTCGCATACAGGTTGTTTTACGCAGGGCAGGCAGTGCCACGAAGAATGACAGTATTCTCTCCTTCAGAAATCTTACTTATAACACCGATGAAAATACAGTTAAGATTGATGAAAAAAATGTTTCCCTTACATCAAAGGAAATGCAGCTTCTGAGACTGTTTCTTGGCCATCCGAAAAAAGTATTCACCAAGGCAAATCTTTACGAATCAGTATGGAATGATACATACTACTATGAAGACAATACTATAAATGTACATATGAGTAATCTGAGAAACAAACTGAAAAAGATATCAGGTGAAGAATACATAGAAACAGTATGGGGCGTAGGGTATCGCCTGAAGGAGGAGTAATGTGATATTTCCGGTTGTCATAATAATACTTCTTTTTCTGCTTTGTATCCGGCTTTGCACATATATAATTCACCTGAAAGTAAATATGAAAAATATTCAGGAGGAACTTGCTCTGACACGTGATATGAATTATAACCGTCAGCTTACTGTTGACCTTACAGATGAAAATTTATCCGCAATGGCTGCAGAGATAAACCTTAATCTTGATTATCAGAAAAAACTGAAATCACAAAGTGAAGCTGCTGAAATAAGCCTGAAGCAGAGTGTTTCTGATATTGCACATGATTTGCGTACTCCGCTTACCGTAATAAGCGGAAATCTTCAGATGCTTAAAGATGATTCTTCAATTTCTGATTCTGCCAGGGAATATATAAGAATATGCGAAGAAAAATGTTCGGCAATGAAAATTATAGCTGATGATTTCTTTCAGCTTTCAGTACTTGAGAGTGATTTTTCATCAGCGGAGCTTCGTTCTGTAAATCTTACAAATGAACTAATGCAGTTTGTTGCTGATAATGAAGCAATAATCCGGAAAAATAATCTCAAACCCGAAATTATTTTTCCGGATAAAAGTGTATTCGCTTATGCTGATCCCTCACTGATTGCCAGAATTTTCGGAAATCTTTTAAATAACGTTATAAAATATGCTTCTGACAGTTTTCGTATAGTTCTTTCAGAAGAGGAGGAAAGCGCTTCCGTGACTTTTATTAACCGTATAGCTGCGGGTACAAATATTGATACAAATCAGATTTTTAACCGAACTTACCGTGCTGATAAATCAAGAAACAGCAGCGGTGCCGGTATCGGATTGTATATAGTAAAACTGCTTGCTGAAAAGCAGGGAGCTAAGGTATTTGCCTGTGCTGATAAAGGTGAACTGCATATCGGAGTAAAATTAAATAAGCAAAATGAAGAGACGGTTTAAACCGTCTTTTTTACGTGCAAAAAAATATTCTGAAAAATTTTTATAATTTAAGAAATTCTTTATACTCTGATTTTATAATGAAATTACAATAATTAATCTGTGAAAGGAAGGATGCAAATGCAGGAAATACTTATTGATGTAAAGAATCTTGAGAAACAGTACGGAAAACAAAAGGCCGTAAATGACGTATCATTTCAGGTAAGAAAAGGTATGATATGCGGACTTGTTGGTCCGAACGGTGCCGGAAAGACGACAATTATGAAAATACTTGGGGGACTTGTGATTCCGACAGGAGGGATAATTTCGATTTTTGGTGCAAATGATGAAAAATCACTTTCAAAGGCAAGAAGCCGGATGAGTTTTATGGTTGAGATACCATATGCCAAGGAAAAGATGACAGCATATGAGAACCTTGAGATTCAGCGAATTCAGAAAGGGATTCCGGATAAAAAACGTATTCATGAAGTTCTTGAGACTGTAAATCTTACTGATACAGGAAAGAAACCTGTACAGAATTTTTCTCTCGGTATGAGGCAGAGACTTGGAATAGCCAATGCTTTGCTTTCAAAACCTGAAATTATGGTACTTGATGAGCCAATAAACGGACTTGATCCTGAAGGAATTGTTGAGATAAGAGAACTTCTGTTAAGACTTAACAGTGAAGAAAAAATTACCATGATTATTTCATCACATATTTTAAGTGAACTTTCACTTCTCTGTACCGATTATATTTTTTTAAATAAAGGTGAGATAATTCAGACTGTTTCAGCCCCTGAGCTTAATAAACTCTGCAGGGAATTTTACCGTATAGATACGGATAACAATAATCTTGCTGCAGCCATTCTTGAAAATAAGCTTGGATACAGTCAGTTTGAAATCGATAAGGACGGCAGCATAAAACTTTATGAAGGACTTGAGAATTTAAAAAGTATATCCAGGGCACTCTTTGAAAACGGAGTTACTCCGGTTGGTCTGGGAATAAACGAGGCGAATCTTGAACAGTATTATATGAATCTGGCAGGTGATAAAAATGAAGAATCTAATAAGAGCTCTGAATTATCAGATCAGAAGAGATAATGTAACATATTATGCATATCTTGCTGGCATAGCTGCTTTGATTTTATTATTTATTACAGATGTCAGTGGCAGTGCATTTGAATTAACCGGCTCGGAATATTTTTTCAGTTCAATGGCAGGAGCTAATTATGCATCAATACTGTTTTTCTTTTCAATACTTGTAACCCGGATTTGCGGCTGGGATTATTCGGATAAAACGATTAACTATCAGATCTTTGCAGGACACAGCAGAGACAGCGTTTTCTGGAGCAGAATAAGGGTTAGTTTCTTAACATGTGTACCTTCAGCTGTATTGATATTTTTTATTCTTCCTCCGGTTATTCTGTCGCTGAAAAACGGCTGGGGAATAAGCATGGATATAGACGGGGTATTGTTACGATGTTTTATTTGCCTGTTTATAATACTGAGAATTTACAGTGAATGTGTTCTTTTTACATTTATCACAAAAAGCTGTTATACAGGGTTGATAACAAGTTTTCTGTATCTTTATATAGGAGCAACTATTTTTTCTATGCTTTCAGGAGACAGTCATGAAAAAACCAGTATGATTTCAGTATGTTCATCTCTTTTAAATTATACCGAAGTTATGAATTTTAATGACTATGATTTTGAGTATATAGACGGGGTGGATGAAATTGTGGCTGATTCAGCGATAGAACCATCTTATGCACTTGTAACAATTATTGTGTCATTATTAGTAAGTGCGGCTTCCGTTCTGGTTAGCTGGTATAATTTCCGCAGAGCTGATATGAAGTGAGGAGAAGATGATGAAAT
>JAUNJJ010000010.1 GCA_030533325.1 Oscillospiraceae bacterium | reverse complement strand
ATGGAACGATTTTACAATACTCTCAAGAATGAGCTTACTGATTTACAAATTTATAAAACAGATGAACAGCTCAATAAATCAGTATATGATTTTTCCTTTGTGTGGTATAACCACGGACGTCCACACACTTACAATAAAGGACTGACTCCATATCAGGCGCGCATTGCATCACCGGAAGTGTAGTAATGACGTTAAGCGTTTATGCCGCGAAAGCCACTTTACAATGAGTGGCAATGTGATAGGCTGGTTGCAAGGCAGCATAGCAGAAGGCGTCGTCTGCCGCGCTGACAGAATATCACATTGCCGGAGGCTCATTGTCAAGTGGACCGTGGAATAAATACGCCATTCGAGAGAACTTATGTTATTTGCTCCAACAAAATTATGCAATATTCGTAATTTTTAGGCAGAAATTTTGTAAATGAATTCAGGCACAAATGTTACAAAAAAGCTTGACCACAACACTATCTTGGTTTTATTTACTGTATCTTCACTTTTAATTCGCTGTATAGTTTTACTGACGGTGAGTATACGTTTTTTTATATCCACATCCTTCCACTGCAGAGCACAAAGCTCACCGATTCTGAGACCTGTTGCCATTGCAAGTGAAACGGCAGCAGAAGTCCGGCTGTTTTCAGATGCAAGTTCTTTCTGAAGTGCAGAATACTGCTCAGAATCAAGAACTTTTACTTTTTCAGATTTTTTAAAGGATATCTTTAAATCGTTAAACGGATTTTTATAGTTATATGTTTTTGTACCAAATTTAAAAACCGACTTGACCATTACGATCATGTCGGCTATGTACCTGTCTGAAAGATTTTCTTCACGTTTGATATTAATAAACCCGTATATGTCCTTTTCATTTACTGCAGAACAGCTGATATCTTTAAAGTATGGTATGAGGTGTGTATTTGCTTTCATTTTGTAATTGCAGGCTGTTGATTCTTTGATGTTCAGTGAAATATTATCAAACCACTGCGTAAAAAGTTCTTGAAAAGAATGACTGCATTCGCTGTATTCAGATTTTTCAGACATATGTAACAATAATTCTTCGATATCCTGACGTGAATGTGCATAATATGAAACATAATTTCCGTTGCCTTTATATATTCTTCCTTCCCATCGCCCGTCTTTTCTTTTATAAATTGTACTCAATGTTAAATTCACTCCATTTGTATTATATTTCCGGTTAATTATAGATTTTTACTATTGACTTTAATTTTATATTGTGCTAAAATAAATATGTGTTATTTTGGTGATATAATCTATATTAACACAAATTTTTTTGGAATGAAATTTTTCGCAAAATAAATAGTTTAACGAATATACCTGTTATAATAATAAAACGGCAGATACAGCCATTTATGAGGCTGTATCTGCCGTTTTTGTATCTTTTAAATTTTTTCACATATTCGAAACGATATACACCAGATCGTAAAGGCTGTATCCCCTTACCGATATCCTGTACCTCAGATTATTTTTATTAAAAGTACAGAAATAAATACCCGGGAACTCGTCTGATATACCGAAACAGTACTCTTTTCCGTTTATATATGTGTAATGCGAATCATAATAAACAGGAGTAAAACCTGCTGTATAATAATCGGATGGTGATACTGAAAAGAGAATATAATCATCCTGCTCAGTATCCGGAATTCCGGTTGTACCTATGGACATGAAGAATCCGTAATCAAAACTGCTGTCTTCTGCTTCAGCATAACCGTAGATATCGCTGCTCATCGAAAGAGCATCTTCAGGTATAATACCTGCTCCGAGAACTTCCTCCGCCTTTGATAATTCTACCGGTTCCATATTTGTTGCAGGGACTTCACAAAAGTAGTCAGCATAGTTTATGTTTATTTCATATCCGTATATATACTCTGTATACATGCTATCCGGTTCGGCCGGGACCTTATTCGGAGGTTCTACAGCTTCAGCATCCTTTGTTTCTGCAGGATCCCCATCAGGGATTGATCCAGGCCGGACAGTTGAAACCATAGTATCAAGCGGCTGGTCATCCGGTGACGGTCTGGTTGTAGCCTCCGGACTCAATTCTTCTCCCGGATTATTTGCAGTTGTGCAGGCATGTGTTCCTTCCGGTTCTCCGTAATACGGTGATGTGGCAGGGGCAGGGGCAATAGTCATTAGCCCTTCTATTGTTGTCGCTTCGGTTACCTTTTCAGTTACTGTAATTTTTTCAGTCACATCCAGTTTTTCAGTTGCTGTAATCTTTACTCCTGATGTAAGCACAGGTCCGGATGAGGTTTTATGTGTATCTGTAACTCCGACACCTGATGACAGGGGGCCTTCAGTAACTGCAGCCGAATCCTGAACTGATGATGTAACTGATGAAACCAGCGAGCAGGTGTATTCACCGGTAATTACCTGACCCGATTCCGTGAACACAACTGTGTGTGTATCCGAGCCTGTACACTCTGCTGCGCATGCAGTTGTATTTTCAGTCACTGACGGGTTTTCGGCTGCCGGAAAATTTTCTGAATTGCTGTTTCCGGTATTTCTTATATCAGGAGAAAAAAGAACAGCAGATACAGCGGCGGCGGTACACGCAGCTAGTGCAACCCAGATTCTGAAATTAAACTTCTTTGGTTCGCTTACAACTTCAAGTTCTCTGTACATTTTAGCCAGTGTGTCTTCAGTAAGCTTTTTTTCCGGAGAAATATTATCAAAATATTTTTTGTATCTGTCATTCATCCAGGTAATCTCCTTTCAGTATTTCTTTAAGCTTTGCCCGTGCGCGTGTAAGTTTGGTTCTTACTGTGGAGCTTTTTTCCTCAAGGATAACAGCTATTTCTTCAGTGGAATACTGCTCATAGTAGTACAGATGAATAATGCTTCTGTACTTTTGCGGGAGCTTCATAAGTGCATTGTGCAGATCAAATCCACTGTCGGAAAATGAGTCAAATTCATCGGTAATATTGTCATTAAGTTCGGTTGTACGCCTGAACCATGCAGATGTGCACAGTGTCTTGCAGCAGTTTATAGTAACACGTATAAGCCACGCTTTGATATGCTCGTCACTCTCAAATGCTGCCCCTTTTTTTATTTCTTTTATGTATCTGAGAAATACCTCCTGATATACGTCATCAGCATCGCTCCTTGACTTCATATTGGATACTGCAAGTCTGTATACCATGTCAGAATACTGCTTGATTATCTGTTCGGCATCATCCTGAATTGTTGCAGGTCCGGTCAGCATTCTCTCCGCTCCCTTCATATATAATACTTTCTATAGTGTCTTTTCGCTACACTTGTCCTAAAAAAACACAGCAAAACATTATCCCGTTCTGCTGTGCAAGTTACTGTTCTGCCTCGTGATATAAGTTCACGCTAATTTCTTTGTTTTTTTGCAGGGCTTTGCGGTCGCCCTGCACCTTCGCACACATATTTTCTTTTGTTTTCCGATTATGACAAAACAACTAAAACTCCAGCTGCCCCGGAATTCCCGACTTGTCCTTAACCGCACTACCCGCAGACGGCACCGACTTAACCCTTATCTTCTCATACTTATCCTTATCTTCCTCCGTAACTACAAACGCATTCGTAACTACAGCCCCTGAGCGAAGCGTCATCACCTGTACGCCCTGGGTATCACGTGTAGTCTTCGGAAGAATAAGACCGCTGTCAAATACAAGCGCCTTACCAGCTGAAGAAACTACTGCTATATCACAGCTCTCATCAGCGAGGAATACTGCCACAAGCGGTGACTTTCCTGAATACGCCTTTGACAGCTTCTTTCTGTTTGTCCTGGTTTCATATTCCTTAAGAGCAACCTTTGCAATCTTTCCGTTTTCAAAAACGAAGTACATGAATCCGCTGTAGTCCGTTGTTGAAATCATCCTTACAACATTTTCATCCTGATCAAAAGCAAGCTTTGCAGGAACATAGTCACCCATTACGCTTGCCTTTGTATCGTCAAATGCACTTGCCCTCGTCTTGTACACCTGCTGCATATTTGTAAAGAACAGAAGCTCCGTTTTGTTGGTTGCCTCGATATGTGAAACAACCCTGTCTCCGTCCTTAAGCTTGTGATCACCGCTCATTCTGAGTGACTGAGGTGTAATCTTCTTGAAGTATCCGCTCTCTGTAAGGAAGAGATTTACCGGATAGTCAGGAATATCATCCTCAACATCATCAACTTCGATTTCATCATCATAGATAATCTCAGTTTTTCTCGGCTTTTTATACTTCTTAATTACATCCTTAAGCTCGCTGATAATTATTTTTTCGATTTTCTTCTGGTCAGCAAGTACGCCTTCCATCTCTGCAATGTCATCTCTGAGTCTGTCAGTTTCCTCAACCCTGTTGAGAATATACTCCTCATTGAGATGACGGAGTTTTATTTCCGCAACGAAGTCAGCCTGAATCTCATCTATGCCGAAACCAATCATAAGGTTAGGAATAACATCAGCTTCCTCTTTGGTTTCTCTGATTATTTTGATTGCCTTGTCTATATCAAGAAGAATTTTTCTTAAACCCTCAAGAAGGTGAAGCTTTTCCTTCTTCTTATTAAGGTCAAAGTATACTCTCCTCTTGATGCATTCTTTTCTGAATGCTGTCCATTCGGTAAGAATTTCACCGACACCCATAACCTTCGGATTTCCTGCTATGAGAATATTGAAGTTACATGAGTAATTATCCTGAAGCGGAGTAAGCCGGAACAGCTTCTGCATGAGCTTGTCAGGGTCAGTTCCTCTCTTCAGATCAATGGCAAGTTTAAGACCGTTAAGGTCTGTCTCATCACGCAGATATGAAACTTCACGGATTTTGTTAAGCTTAATGAGTTCGATAATCTTGTCCATTATAGCTTCAACAGTTGTGGTGTACGGAATCTCAGTTACTTCAATACAGTTTGCCGCTTTGTCATAGTTATACTTTGCACGGATTTTGAATGAACCGCGTCCTGTTCTGTATACCTTTGAAAGTTCAGTTTCATTGTATATGAAATATCCGCCTCCCGGGAAATCAGGTCCCTTGAGTGTGGAGAGAATATCATGTTCCGGATTCTTCATAAGCGCTATGCAGGTTTCACATACTTCCTCAAGGTTGAAAGGACAGACACTGCTGGCCATGGATACTGCGATGCCTACATTGGAGTTTACAAGTACTGACGGAAATGTTGCCGGAAACAGAGTAGGCTCCGTCATCGTATTATCGTAGTTAGGTACGAAATCAACTGTATCCTTGTCAATATCGCGGAACATCTCCGCACAGATAGGGTCAAGCTTCACTTCCGTATATCTTGATGCGGCATATGCCATATCCCTTGAATATGACTTGCCGAAGTTTCCCTTTGAATCAATATACGGATGAAGAAGTGTTTCATTTCCCCGTGAAAGACGTACAAGTGTTTCATAGATTGCACCGTCACCATGAGGGTTAAGACGCATGGTCTGACCTACGACATTGGCTGACTTTGTGCGGGCACCTGTAAGAAGTCCCATTTTGTACATCGTATAGAGAAGCTTTCTGTGTGAAGGCTTAAAACCGTCTATCTCAGGAAGAGCACGTGAGATAATTACACTCATTGCGTAAGGCATATAGTTCTTTTCAAGTGTTTCAGTAATTTTCTCCTGAACAACGATTCCGGCACCTTCTATATATGCATTTGGAATTGGTTTTATCTTTTTTTCTTTAATCGGTTTCTTTGGCATTTTCTTACCTCGTCATGTCTGTCTTTTTTATGAGATATCTGCCATATCAAGATAATCTCCGCCGTATTCTGAGATAAAATCCTTTCGGCCCTGGAGATTATCGCCAAGGAGCAGATCGAACATATTTGCTGTGGCTTCAACATCATCTTTTGTAACTTTGATAAGCCTTCTCGTATCAGGGTTCATAGTTGTGAGCGCCATCATCTCCGGTTCGTTCTCACCAAGACCTTTTGATCTCTGGAGAGTGTACTTCTGATCACCGATTTTTTCAAGAATCTTTGTCTTTTCCTTCTCGGTATATGCAAAGTATGTCTTGTTCTTTGTAGTGATTTCGAAGAGAGGTGATTCTGCGATGTACACATATCCTTCATCTATAAGTGTAGGTGTAAGTCTGTATATCATTGTTAGAATAAGTGTTCTTATCTGGAAACCGTCAACATCGGCATCTGTACAGATAACCACTTTGTTCCATCTGAGATTTTCAAGGCTGAATGAAGAAAGATCCCTGTTTGCCTTTGTACTTACTTCCACACCGCAGCCAAGTACTTTTATAATATCCGTTATGATTTCATTTTTAAATATCTTGCTGTAATCTGCCTTGAGACAGTTAAGTATCTTGCCTCTTACAGGAATAATCGCCTGAAATTCTGCTTCGCGGGCAAGCTTTACAGCACCAAGAGCAGAGTCACCTTCCACGATGTACAGTTCTCTCCTGGAAACATCCTTGGTTCTGCAGTCAACAAACTTCTGAACCATATTGGAAAGATCAATAGTTCCGGCAAGCTTTTTCTTTATGTTAAGACGTGTCTTTTCAGCATTTTCACGACTTCTCTTGTTAATCATAATCTGCTCTGATATCTTCAGTGCCTCATCAGGATTTTCAAGGAAATATACTTCTATCTGATGCTTGAGAAATTCAGTCATCGCTTCATAGATAAACTTGTTGGTTATAGCCTTCTTGGTCTGGTTTTCATATGAAGTCTGGGTTGAAAATGATGAGGAAACAAGTACGAGACATTCCTCTATATCAGCAAAGGTAATCTTTCCTTCATTCTTAAGGTATTTTCCGTTCTGTTTAAGATATGAATCAATCTGCGAAACAAAAGCCTGTTTTACAGCCTTTTCAGGTGAACCTCCGTATTCAAGGAAACTTGAGTTGTGATAGTACTCAAGCTTCTTTACCTTGTTTGAGAAAGTAAAGGCTACCGAAAGCTTGACTTTGTAGTCAGGCTTGTCAGCTCTGTCACGTCCTGTTCTCTCACACTGCCAGTACTGAATGCCTGTAATAGCATCATCCCCGGCGATTTCCTTAAGATAATCTGTTATACCATTCTCGTAAACAAACTGTTCCTCTGAAAATGTTCCTTCTTCACTTTCTGTACGGAAGATAAAAAGAAGATTAGGATTTACTACAGCCTGTCTTCTGAGTACATCACGGAAATACTCATCGGAAACATCAATCTCCGTAAATACATCAAGGTCAGGTCTCCATCTGGTTTTTGTTCCTGTTTTGCCTGCTTTACAGTGTTCCTTTGTAAGACCGCCAATGTTTTCACCCTTCTCAAAATGAAGTGAATACCGGTAACCGTCACGTACAACTTCAACGTCCATAAATTCAGAAGAAAACTGTGTTGCACAAAGACCAAGACCGTTCAGGCCAAGTGAATACTCGTATGATTCACCTTCAGCATCATACTTTCCTCCGGCATAAAGTTCGCAGTAAACAAGTTCCCAGTTGTATCTGTCCTCTGTTTTATTGTAGTCAACAGGACATCCTCGTCCGAAATCCTCTACTTCAAAAATATTGTCTCTGTACTTTGTGATAATAATCTTCTCCCCGAATCCGGCACGAGCCTCATCAATGGAGTTTGATATTATCTCAAATACTGAATGTTCACATCCGTCTATTCCGTCAGAACCGAAAATAACCGCAGGGCGCTTTCTGACTTTGTCAGCGCCTTTGAGCATAGTAATACTGTCATTTCCGTAATCAGCCGTTTTTTTTGACATTTTATACCTCCGTTGATTCAGATAATATTACTTCTTTCTGAGCATTACAGCAGCCCAGTCGCTTTCCTCGCGGCTCTCGATTATTTCAAATCCCGCACCTGTAACCGCATCTGTTACCTCTTCCTTACGCTCATCAATTATACCTGAGATTATAAGGATTCCGTCCGGTTTAAGGAATTTATAAAAATGATCTTTCATTGCTATAAGTATGTCAGCTACTATATTTGCCGTGATTATATCATATCCATCACCTAAACGTGCTGCAAGTTCACTGTCTGTGATTATGTTTCCGCAGTATGCAGTATATACTGAAGTATCTATGTTGTTCTTAACTGCATTTTCCATAGCTACCTTAACTGCATTTTCCTCAACATCAACTGCAACGGAACTCTGCGCACCGAGGAGCATAGCACCGATTGAAAGAATACCGCTTCCGCAGCCAAGGTCAAGAATTTTCTTTCCTTTAAGGTCAAGTCTGTCAAGGTACTCAAGACAGAGCTTTGTTGTGTAATGCTGTCCGCTGCCGAAGCTTGAAGCAGGGTCTATCTCGAGGATAGTACGGTCTGTTTCACCCACCTCTTCCCATGAAGGCTTAACAAGAAGCCTGTTTCCTATCTCGAGAGGCTTGAAGTACTGTTTCCAGTTATTGGCCCAGTCCTCTTCCTTAACGTTTTTCATCTCTGTTTCAAGACGTCCGTATACGGAATCAGTGTCATTTTCCTTTATCTCTTTAAGCATGGATCTGATTGCGATAAGCATCTCCGCACCCTGATTATTTTCAGGGAGATAAACTGTTACTGTAGTTTCACACTCCGCAAGCTGCATGAGATCATCTTCAAGATAGTCCCAGTTGCCTTCCTTGTTCTGAAGAAATTCGTTAAAATCATTTGCGTCCTTTATAGCAAAGCCCTTTATGCCAATGTCCATAAGACCGGCTGTTATAAGCTCTATTCCTTCTGTTGTCGTAAAAATATCAAGTTCTGTCCAGTTCATATAATCGTCCTTTCTGAAAAATTGCAATCCAGAATTAACTATACCACAAAAAAAATAAAAAGTAAAGTGAAAATATGAATTTTTTTCTTCCGACCAAAGAAAAGCAGCTGCAGTAAATCCACGCAGCTGCTTAAACTGTATCATTCCCTGCCGTTGATAAAATCAAGGGGATTGATATATTTTCCGTTTTTCAGAACTTCAAAATGAAGGTGAGGTTCCATTGAGGATTCAATATCCATTGTATCCCCCACAGCTCCTATAACATCCTGAGATGATACCTTGTCATCCTTTGTAACGTTCAGCCCCTTGTTCAGACCGCAGTAACGTGCTGATATTCCCTCACCGTGATCGATAACAACAGTAACTCCCCACAGCGGATCCTCAAGTACATCTGTTACCGTTCCCTCATACATCGCTCTGACTTCATCTCCGGGATTTGCAGCTATATCCATACCGTTATGAGTCTGCCATGCACCTGTTGTCTGATTTTTTATAAGTTCATCTCCGCTGAACTCCTGAATAATCTGTCCGTTTACAGGAATGCTGTATTTTCTTACAGGACTCTCTTCTATTCTCGGTTCAGAATGTACTTCTTCTTTTGCTGTTACAGCCGGCTTTGTCTGTTCCGGGGATTTGGTTTCCTTTTTAACACCCGGCTTTACTCCGGCAACATTAACGGTTTTCTGCTCATCTGATTTTCCTGTTACCACCGGAGTCTTCTGGTTTTCAACTACTGAAGAAAGTTCTTCGCCGATTTTCTTTTCTGTCTGTTTGTACGAGCCGAAACACGCTGCACCAAGCATAAGAGTACAAACAGCTAAAGCTGTATAATAGCTTTTTCTTGTAAACACACGCGGCTTTTTTGGTTTATTAAAATTTTTCATAAATAAACACCTCCATTTGTAGCTTTGACAAATCAGAGGTGTTTATACTTATTTTATTATTATTTTATAAATAATTTTCTGAGTGCGATAAGATCACAAATATTTACAACGCCGTCATCATTTACGTCAGCTTCCTCTGAAACTGCATATTCACCCTCAAAAAAGCTCTTAAGTTTAATATAATCAAGAACATTTATAAATCCGTTGCGGTCTACATCGCCCCTGAAAATATCTGATGAATTTTCATTCTTTATAGCTGATTCTCCGGCTGCATCAATAATAATTTCAGAAGCAGGAGGCGGTACTGGTTTTTCATCTTCTGTTACAGGTGGCTCTTCAGGTTTTTCCGGCTCTGTTACTTCAGGAACAGAAGGTTCTGTATTGTCTTCAACGAGAATCACATAGTCAAGGCATACCCAGCCGGTTTTTCCGTTGAATGTTACCCTGCCCCATCTGTCTTCACTGTCTGCTTCCAGAACTGTAAGTTCTGTACCTTTAGGAATTACACAGATTATTTCGTTCTCCGTGCCTGCTCCTGTTCTGAAATTAAGAGCGTCAGCTGTTCTGCACTTCAGTATATATCCGTTTTCTTCAGATTCTGTTACAGGTGGTTCAGTTTCTCTGACTGTTGTTTCCGGAACTGTAGTCAGTACTGAAGCAGCTGTGGTTGAAGCTGCTGTTGTAACTGTGGTAATGGCAGCTGTTGTTACTGTAGTAGTGGCAACTGTTGTTACCGGTGAAGTAACAGTTGTTGTCGCTTTTGTAGAAACAGGTGCTGTTACCTTTGCTGTTGTAACCGCTAAAGTTACTGATTCAGAAATGAAATCAGCGTAGTCAAGGCATACCCAGCATTTTTTACCGTTGTATTCTGTTCTGCCCCATCTGCCTGATACTTCTGAAATATTTATCTGTGTACCAACAGGAATAACACCGTATAAGGCTGAGTTTACGTCCGGTTTTTCACGGTAGTTAAGATAGTCGTTTGTACGGTACATTCCTTTTTTATACTCTTTCGCTGCTGTAGTTACAGTAGTAACCGGCGGCTGTGTTACAGGATTTGCTGAAGTAACGGAAGTTACCGGAACTGTTGTTACCGGAGCAGCAGAGGTAGTTACAGGTGCTGCTTCAGTCACTGCAGGTGTCTGGGATGCAGGCGGCTTAACATCAGATTCTGCAATCTTTTCCGCATAATCAAGACATACCCAGGCATTTGTGCCTTTGTAGTTTATTCTTCCCCAGCTGCCTTCAACCTGAGCAACAGTAATCTGTGTTCCCTTTTCAAGTTCTCCAAGCTTTTCAGATGAAGAAGTCGCTGCTTTTCTTACATTCAGTCTGGTTGTTGTAACATATCTGCCAGTCTGAAAATTATATCTTACCGGAGGAGGAGTCTTTGTGATACCTGTTGATTTAAATATCTTAATACATGTAGTTCCCTTCGGGTCGTACTGTTTAAATACATCAGGATTTCTGTTTTCGCCCGGGTCCATAGAATAAATTATATCGTTTTCTATACGGTCAATTGCTACCCAGTGTCCTGAATTTCTGACATCTATAATCAGATAATAGCCTTCATTGTATAACTCTTTTATCTTTGCGAACTTTTCCTCATTAGGAACAACTCCCTCAAAATAATAAGTTCCTTTGAAGGTAAAACCAGGTGCAATTTTTGATACTCTTCCCCAGATAATATCTCCGTCGCTTCCGAATCCGTCATACTGACTCATAAGTCTGCAGAATATGCCGGGATCAAATTCACTGTCTGTAAAATTTCCTGCGTGAACAAGAAGTGATGCAAGTGAAGTAACTGCACATCCGTAGCCTCCCATTGTATACGGGCTTCTTCCAAGGTGAAGAGCTTCCCATCTGCTGTCACCCTGTTTCCATGACTTGTACTCACTTGATACAGAAGCTGCTGAATAAACTTCTGCGATATTGAAATAATTAGCGTCCGATACTGTTATCAGGCAGGCGGCAGCAAAAGCTGCACATCTGAGGCTGCCTCTTTTTATGATTCCCTTCATAAAAATACCCCTTTTCATTGTTTTAACCCAATATTCTGTCCTTTTTTTCCCTTTTGAATATAAAATTGAATATAAAAAAACACCGCCGTTTTTAATGGCAGTGCTGCAATCCGTGCAACTGGCTGCCATGTTAAAGGCCCTTTAGTTTTGCGTCACAGTCTTTCAACTGCTTTGCCAAATATTCAAATTCTATGTTCATTATAATCGATATATCATTTTAAGTCAATGGTTTTCACGAAATTTTGTTGAAGTGTACAAATAAATACGATTTTGTTGTTGATTGTGAAGACTTATTAATTTACATTATGTCGATATAACATTTATTGACTAATTATATTTTCCGGTGTATAATGGTTTACAGATATTTTCTTCACAAAAGGAGTGAAAACACAATGGAAAACCGCGAAATATGCCACTGTATGGGCGTCAGCTATTCTGACATCTACAATGCTGTGAACAGTCTTTCCAGACTTGAGGATGTACTTGATACATTTAAACAGATTCAGGAAGCTACATCATGTTCAACCGGATGCGGCGGATGCTATAACGAAGTAGTTGGTCTTATCTCAGATATAATCAACGGATACGCAGATCCTCCGCACCATCATCACCACGATTAAAAAATGAAACCTCTGATTAAAATTACATATCAGAGGGTTCATATATTTTTAAGGTTTATCAGCTCTCATCCCGCATTGTAATAAAACACTGCAAGCTGAGTTCTGTCTCTGAGATCGAGCTTTTCAAGAATACTTGTGATGTAGTTTCTTACTGTTCCTTCGCTGAGTATCAGATCAGAAGCAATCTCTTTATTGCTTAAACCTTCTGCTACAAGTTCGATTATCTCATATTCCTTTTCTGTAATATCATACTTTGAATAATCAAATCCGGATTTTTTCTGCATAAGGTTCGGAATTCTGTTCACCACCTGATCACCGAAAACACTCTGTCCCTTCATAACAGCCTCAAGTGCCGGCGCTATTCCGTTGAAATCCTGTTTGAGTATGTAGCCCTTTGCTCCTATGTTAAGTGCCTTTACTATGTATTCATCATCGGAAAATGTTGTGAGATACAGAATCTTAGCCTGCGGATCCTCCTTAAGTATCTTCTCGCCTGCTTCAAGTCCGGTCATTCCCTGCATACGAATATCCATAAGCATTACATCAGGATGAACTTCCCTGTAAATCTCAATCGCTTCCTCACCGCTGTTTCCTGTGGCAGCTACATTTATAATACCTGTACTTTCAAGAATAGTTTTAAGTGAAACTGCTACAAGCATATCATCATCAATTACTGCTATATTCATCTTTCATCCTCTTTCTTCGGTATAGTCATAAATACTCTGTATCCTTTTTCGGATGCAGTGAAATTAATAAGTCCGCCGACGCTCTCAGCTCTGTCTCTCATATTTGAAAGACCTATTCCGCCTTTACCGCCGGTATCTGTGCATTTTTCAAAATCTCATTCAGCAATATCTACGACGAATACACAAGTTTTTCGGCAGTGCCTGCTGCAGCGGTTGAAATCAGTGAGAACCCGGTATTTCATACGGTAACTGACAAAATCTCCGAAAGCGAAAATCCGCTTCTTGAGGTTACCTATACAGATAAGGAAAATGCTCTCACACTTCTGAAGGAACAGAAAGTAAAGGGTATAATCTGGCTTGATGAAGACATAAGTCTTTCAGTCGCCTCCGACAGCATAGAAGCTACAATTCTTGAGTCATTTCTTAACCAGTACAAAAGGCAGGAAAACTATGAAACAAAGGACTATGTACTTACAATAAAAAAAGGCTTTTCAGAAAATCTGTCCGACGGAAAAACAGAAGGTCTTTTCGACAACAGATATGTGCATGAAAGCTACTCAAACGTTCTTATGACAAACCTTGCTGACGAATATGTAAAAACAGTACGGGCATTTCTTGCCAAAGGTGATGACCTCAGTACAGCTCAGAAAAATACAGCTGACACACTTTCATTAAACGTTGAAGTTACAAAGGAAACATTCAAAGAAGAGCATATTTATTCAGATGACTACAGTGCACTTTTCAGTGCGTACTTCCAGTACCTCCCTTATGTATTTCTTCAGATACTTGTCTCAGCACTCTGTCCTGTTCTTCTGACTATGAACAAAAAGAACATCAGAAACAGAACAAACTGCTCAAGTCTCAGACCGTCCTCACAGACATTTCAGATATTCCTCGGAAGCATGATATTTGTACTTGGCTTATGGCTGCTGTTTATGATTTCAGGGGCATTGCTAAACGAAGAATTCTACAAAGGCCGTGCGCTTTTAGCTGTACTTAACAGTTTTGTATTTATCATAATCAGCACAGGTATTGCAATTCTCATCGCATCATTCAACCCTGGCCGTGTCGGCGTAAACATTCTCTCGAACATAATAAGCCTCGGAATGTGCTTCCTCTGCGGAATTTTCGTACCGCAGGAAGTTCTCTCCGACAATGTTCTCAGTGCAGCAAGATTTCTCCCGGCTTACTGGTACATCAGAGTAAACAACATGCTCTCAGGTGTATCCGGCGAAATCTTCTCCTCATCACTGTGCATGAAATTCATAGGGATAGAAGTCCTCTTCGCACTTGCAATCTTCGCAGCAGCTCTGACTGTTACGAAAATCAGACATGACAAGGCATAAAAAAACCGGCATCGTTTTGATGCCGGTTTTTTGTATTTAAACTATCGTTCCTCCGCCCACAACAATATCGCCGTCATAGAACACCACAGCCTGTCCGCTTGTTACTGCCCGCTGAGGTTTTTCGAAAACGACTTTTACACGTCCGTCAGGAAGCATGGAAATGACTGCCGGTTCGTCTTTGCTGTTGTATCTTGGTTTTGCTGTTATGTGCATTTCGCCGTTTAGTTCAGGTACGGACATGAAATTAACGTCTTCTGCAACCAGTTCGGTTGTAAACAAGTCATCATTGGAACCAAGTACAACAGTATTTGTTTCCGCGTCCTTGCTTACTACAAATACCGGTTTTCCAAGTGCTATGCCAAGACCTTTGCGCTGACCGATGGTGTAATTGATAATGCCGCTGTGTTTTCCGAGGATATTTCCCCCTGTATCTGTAAAGTTCCCCTCTTCGGTTCCCTTGTCTGTATGTTTTCTGATAAAATCAGCATATTTTCCGTCCGGTACAAAACAGATATCCTGGCTGTCTGGTTTTCTTGAATTTACAAGACCTGCTTCTTCAGCAATTTTCCTTACTTCAGTCTTTTCGTATTTACAGAGAGGAAAGAGAGTTTTTGCAAGCTGGTGCTGCGTAAGACTGTAGAGTACGTAAGTCTGATCCTTTGATCTGTCCTCAGGTCTTCTGAGATAGTATCTTCCGGTTTCCTCATTATATTCCTTAAGGGCATAGTGACCGGTTGCAATATAGTCAAAACCAAGCTCTTCCGCTTTCTGAAGCATTTTATCAAATTTGATATGCCGGTTGCACTCTATACAGGGATTAGGTGTTCTGCCGGTGATATAGCTCTCAATAAAATTATCAATTACAAATTCCCTGAATTTATCCTTAAAATTAAAAACAACATGTTCAAAACCAAGTTTATACGCAACCGCTCTTGCATCTTCAATATCTGAAAGTGAACAGCATGTTCTTGTTTCTGTTTCCACTATATCATCGGATGAGAACATTTTTAATGTAACTCCCGTAACATCGTATCCGCTGTCAAGCAGCACCTTCGCTGCAACTGAGCTGTCTACGCCGCCGCTCATACCGACCAGTACCTTAGCCATAAAATCCTCTCTTTTCTCATATGTTATTCAGGATATCTTGTCATTATATAGGTCAGAGTATTGTTTACTTCAGACCATGACATCTTTCTTCCCCAGTGAACTGAATTGTTGTAATTACCTTCAGCAAGAACAACTCCACTTTCGTTTACTTCAAGTACAATTACAGAGTGTCCGTCATTGTTTACTCTGAGAATATCTCCGACTCTTATCTGATAATTGCTCCAGTCTTCTATTATTCTTGCAGGAAGATTACCGAATGCTGCATCTGAAAGCATAAATGCAAATCCGGCACATCCGTATCCCATACTGTATATGCCGCCGTTCCATGCATAACCGTTATCATTAGTCCATGGTGTTCCGTCAGGGTAATCTTTTTTTAATGCAATCATTGCATTATAAATCTCAGGTGCCTCATGAACAGGTGCAGGAGTAGTAACCACAGGCGGGTCTGTAACAACAGGAGGTGAAACAGTATTGTCAATGTAAACAGTAGAAACGCCGGCATTCTCAGGGCATTCTTCAGCAGTGAGAACTCTCTCTTCACCTGAATCATCAGTAACAGTCACTCTTATATTTTCCACACTGAATTCATAATATCCTTCGGGAACACCTTCATTTATATCATATTCTGCTATAAAAGCTGTGCCACCGTATGAAGAGGTTTCATCAGTTATATACTCTATCTCCACATTTCCTTCCGATACTGACCACGACCACTGACCGCACATATCACCTTCATTAAGGTATGAAAGCAGGAAACTGTCGGAATCAAATTTTAATTCAAGTGAAAATTTACTTATATAATAATCTGTCGGTGATAAAACCAAAGGAATGTATATCTTTTTTTCTGAAGAATCAATACTTGCTTCTCCAAGGCTGAAAAATGACTCCGGAGTATCAGGTTTCTCAGTTTCATATAGTATCTGCTGTTTTAAATGACATACATCAAATACATCCGTTTTTCCGTCATCATTTATATCATACTCACCGGAAAATGAATCCGAATCAAGCATCAGATAATTTTTCAATCCGGAATAATCTGCACCGGCGGCTGCAGAGGCCGCTGAAGCTGCCATTACCACTGATGCAAGAATCAATGCTGCTGTTTTTACTTTTTTCATTTAAACATCCTCCATATCATATTTAATCATTTATATTATATCACTGAATAAATATAAATACAAGTAAAATGACACATATTAAACATCCATCGATTACTGTTAAGCTACATGGCTTAAGTTCATGATTATTTCTTTGTCTTTTGCAGGGCTTTGCGGTCGCCCTGCACCTTCGCACACATATTTTCTTTGTATCTGATTATGGCTGAATAGTTGCATCCATCGGATTATCCATACTCTTTTTAAGCTTTCCAAGTGCTTTTTTCTCAATTCTTGATACGTAACTTCTCGAAATATCAAGCTTATCAGCAACCTCTTTCTGCGTCTTAGGCGAATATCCAAACAATCCGTATCTCATCGACACGATTTCCAGTTCCCTTTCCTCAAGACAATCCTTAATTAACCCGTAAAGTTTTTTTGAATTGATAATCAGTTCAACCTCGTCAATTACGGATTTGTCGTCTGCAATTATATCCATCAGTGTAAGCTGATTTCCATCCTTGTCTGTGTCTATAGGAGTATCTATGTAGATGTCTCCTGCAGTTTTTTTCTGCTGCCTGAAATACATCAGAATTTCATTTTCAATACATCTGCTTGCATATGTTGCAAGTCTGCTGTTCTTGTCACTCTTAAATGTTGAGACTGCTTTTATAAGTCCTATTGTTCCTATTGAAATCAGTTCTTCCTGATCTTTTGATCTGGAATAATATTTTTTTATAATATGAGCAACAAGCCGGAGATTATGCTCTATAAGTTTGTTTCTTGCCTCAATACTGTTTTCCTCGTTCATTAATCTGAAACATTCCTCTTCTTCCTTACGTGTAAGCGGCTTTGGAAATACATTTGTATTTTCAACATGAAGTGCAAACAGCAGAAGACTTTTAAGTGCCTCTGTTATTACCGAACCTAACATTATTTTTTTCCCCTTTCCTAAAATATATATCATTATATTTTACTGAACTTCAGAAAAAAATATGCAAAAAACCGGCATATGCCGGTTTTTTTTAGTTTGATGAAGTGGTTTCATCAGGTAATATTTTCATATTTTTATGTGTACAGATTATTTTGTCAAGAACCACTCTGTCAGAATTGCTCCACCAGTAACCGAAAAGCACCTGTCCGCCGGATACTGTAATATATTCCTTTATTTCATCCGGAATTATCCATTCCGCCTCACACGTGCTTCCCTCAGCCTGAAGAGTAAAATCATCAGGTGTCTGATACCAGATATCGTCTGTTCTGGCTTCACAGCTGTTGTCCACTGAAATTCCAAATCCGCCTTTTACTTCACCAAGCGGAGATATACCATCTTCAGCGTGAAAAACAAATCGAAAAGAATCGATTATATCTCCCTCTCCGGCAAACTGACTCAGATCGGTTTGAAAAGTTTTATTTTCTTCTATCGTTTTATCAAGTATGACATCTGAAAAACTTACTTCTGAAACATCATCCTCCCAGACAATCCTTGATGGATCAACAGCCGCTGAAGTTTCAGCAGCGGATGTAACCGGTTCAGTAACTTCGGTAATTTCAGAAACCTCTGTAACCTCTGCAGTTTCTGTATACTCGGTCACTTCTTCAGAATCTTCTGTATATGATGCAGCTGCAGTAATTTCAGGCTCATTAATTTCCGGTGTTTCAAGTTCTTTCAGTTCATTATTTAACAGAAAACAAATAATTACAATAACGGCTGCAATAATGAAAAATCCAATTATCAAAACTTTCTGTCTGTTATCTGAATTATTCTTATTCACAGATTATCCCCCCTACAAATAATCTTATGCAAATTAATCAATACCCATTATCTGACGGCCTTCTCTGCTGGTTGGCTTACTTCTCTTTTCGCGGTACATCTTCAGATCGGCCTTTGTTATCAGGGCGTTAAAGTCTCTATCATCACCAAGTGTTTCAATGTGCCATCCGATACTTATTCCTATCTTATATGGCTTTTCTGATGTATTGTTATACTCATGAATATTTTTCTGGATATTGCTTCGGAGTTTTTCTGCCTTTTCTTCATCATAATTATACCCGAATATTATAAATTCATCTCCTCCGAATCTTGCCAGTACTTCATTGTCACTGCAGGCATTTCCTATAGACTCTGCCATTCCCTTTATGGCAAAATCGCCTTCCTTGTGTCCGAAATTATCATTTATGTATTTCATTCCGTCCATATCTGCAAACATTATCATTGAAGGCTTGTTATCGCTTACATCGGAATAGAACTTCGAAATATTTTCATAAAAACCGTTACGGTTATAAATCTGTGTAAGCGGATCGTAAATGTAGAGTGCTTCCAGTTTTGAAAGTGCTTTCTCAAGACAGATTTTTTTTCTGATATTTTCAAGAGAATTACTAAGGCTTATTACCCACGCATGGTACATAGGACTTCTAAGCGGAAAATCACTGTTACATATTACTGAATAGCCAAGACATCTGTCATTGAAATGGATAGGTGAAAAATAATATTTTTTACTGTGAGGTGTTTTGTACTTAAGATCTGAGAGAATCTGCGATGAAGGAAATTTGCTCAATTTACCGAACTGCTTATCACAGTATGCAAGAGGAACCTCAACATTCTCCGTATACCCGTGGGAAAGATATCCTTCATTGCCAGGATTATCAGAATCATCCAGCCAGTTTTCACAAAGACAAAGGAAAAATTTTTCACAGTTCATCTGTTCAACGTATCTTTTCAGTGATTCAATGTTATGATTAAAGTCATCGCTCTCCGCTAAAATACAGGACATTGAGTTCACCTCGGGAACATCACGGTGATATATTTCCAAAATGTCATAAGTCTCCCTTTTAAAAAGCATTATATCATCGCATTCCACATCATGGCAACCGCAGCTCATATTACGGCATATGCTTGTTTCAAGTATAACGCTTCGTTCCTGCTTAATCCCCATAATACCATTGTATACCTGTTCACAGGCGATATATCCTGATTTTTTCAAAGGACGGTCTACAGAAGTAATAGGTGTATAATAATTTCTTGCATTAAAAATATTATCGAAACCGGTAACCATTACATCTTCAGGTATATGATAGCCATGCTCCTTAAGTGTGTTGAATGCACCGATTGCCATTACGTCATTTGCACAGATAACCGCCTGTCCCAGCACACCGTTTCTGATAAATTCCTCAACACCTGAAACGCCGTCACGTTCACGGAACAGTCCGTGATAAACATATCTTTCATCGAATTCGATGCCGTTTTCCGCAAGAACCTTCTTGTATGCATTGAAACGCATAATACTCTCCGGATTGGCATCAGGACCAGTTATATAATTTACCTTTCTTACTCCGTGCTCCTCTACAATATGCCGTACCATTTCTTCCATTGCTCTGCTGTTGTCAATACCGACACTGCAGAACCCCTCCATATCACAGTCAACACTTGAAACAGGTATATCTGCCTCACGTATCCGGTCTACAATATCTCTGACAACCGCTGGAGAAGCAATGGTATTGGTCAGAAGAATAACACCATCAAGTATATCATAGTTTATAAGATTATAGATATTGAATTCTCCGATATCATTCTGATTTCCAAGCACACCACCGAATGCAATAAAATGGACTATATTGATATTTTTTTCTTCGGCAAATTCATGTATGCCGCTCAGGATAGTACTCTGATACTCTTCGTCTATTCCCGATATAATTACTGCAATATTTAAAGCTCCCATAATAACCCCTCTCAAATATATTGAAAAAAAAATTTTTTTATGTTATTATAGTAAACGGCAAATTTATCTGAAGTTTACTATATTTCACTGAAAGGAAAATCTTAAAAAATAAAATGCAGAATATAAGCTATAAAATCGCCTTAGGCGGAATAATATCTTCACTCTGCCTGCTGTGTATGTTTCTGACAGGAATATTTCCGGTTCTCTACATCACTCTTCCTATGATAGCAGGAGTACTAATGATGATAATGTCGGTAGAGATAACACCATCATGGGCATATCTTACTTTTTTTGCAACCGGCATTCTTTCGGTTTTTGTAACCTTCGACAAGGAGGCTGCTCTGCTCTATATCATGCTGTTCGGTCACTATCCTGTAACCAGACAGTTTATAGAAAAGATAAAGTTTCCTCTTGTCAGACTGACTGTCAAATTAATAATTTTTAACATATGCATTATGTCAGAATTCTACATCGCAGTTTCTTTTCTTGGAATTACTGAATTCTACGAGCAGCTAATGGATAAGGGAAAACCGGCGGCTGCAGGTATCATTCTGCTGGTTAATTTTATTTGTTTAATATATGACTACAGTCTTGACAGCATGCTTATCATATATAACAGAAAAATCAAACCAAAATTAATCCGCGGAAGGTAAAGTTATTTCTGCTTTTTTAACTTCTTCAGTAAGCTGATTTACCTTTCGTTTCAGGAGCGCTGCGTAAAGCAGTGCTCTTTTCATTTCTCCCTTTAAAACATACCGGTCTGCAATTCCTGATATACAGTCAATATGTTTTATTTTTTTTTCAGTTTCAGCACCGTTACCGGAAAGAATAAGAAGTCCGCATTTATAAAAAAACGATTCCTTTTTTATTTCTTTATTCAGTCTGAAAACTTTTCTGTTAATGTATTCTGCGTCGATTTTATCTGATATCTTCACTTGCAGTCACCTACTCCTTCACATCAATCATTTTCTGTACAGCTTTAATCTTCCTGACTGCAATGCTGTGAATAAGATTAGGAAGCTGCTGATGAAAATAATCATCTATTTTCTGAGTAAACTCTGTAATAACATTATTTTTATTAAGAATTTCCTTATATTCGAGTTCAGTTTTACCAGATGAAATTTTCTGACGGTCGGAGAACATCTTTTCAAACAGTGCAATCGCATATTTCTGAATCATTATACTTTCTTCTGAAAGACTGAAACTTAAAATTTCAGAAATGTAATCAAGATAAAATTCTGTAATCTCATTCAGAATATCTGAATCCTTCCCCAGATACATCTCCCTGAAATCATCAGCAAATGAACCGATAACATCATCAGTATCTATCGGCAGTGAACCGAATTCAAAAAGCTTAAGATACCTTGAAAATTCAGAAGGATTGTTAAATGAAAAATAATGTTCATACGTTCTTTCAAGAAAAGTTTTATAATGAATATCAAATCTTTTCTCAACACGGTAATTAGCACCTTTTAGTTCCTTCAGATACCTGTTCTTTATATATCTGAGGTTATCAGGAACAACTGTAAATATATCTGATTTATCCGAACCTGCAAAATACTGGCGGATATCTATTCCAAACACACCAAATTCCTCATATGCCTCAGAGATAATCCTGTCTGATTTTTCAATATCCGTATAACCTGCACGTCGTTTTTCATTGTACAGGACCAGGTCTATATCAGCATTCTCTGCCGATGTACATATCTTGTCAATAAGATATCTCAGATTTTCCTTTTTATATGGAAAATCTGCAAAAATTACTGTCTTTCCTATACGGATTTTTTCATATTCTTCAAAGGACGATTTTAAGTCAATACCTGAAAGCGGAAATTCAAGAATACGTCCTTCATGAATTTTTGAAGTGTAAACCATTATTCTCTTTTCATCAGTTATTACATTCTCTTCTTTTGAATAGATAAAAACATAACTTTTGTTAATTTTAAGAGAATTGGTGTCTATCAGATGTCCCTCAGGCATAAGCTCCTGTGCAAAACGATACCTGACATCGTCGCCAAGGCAGATTATAAAGTTGTTACTGCTGATATTTCTCATTCATTTTTCTCCTCAGGGTAATATTTTTTCAGATTGCAATCCTGCTGTTTTCGTCAAAACTAAGAACTCTCTTCAGTTCTTCTATTCTGTAGTACAGAGTTTTGATTGAACTTATCTGTCTGTTGATATTCTTTATCTTCTCATTCTTTTCATCCATTGAAAGTGAAAGCTGATATTTCAGTGCTTCAATATTCTTATTGATTAGATCAAATCTTCTTTCAAGGTCATTGTGAAGAATCTCATCCAGCTTCTGACGGAACATACTTTCAAATATTTCAATCTGTTCTGAAGCAATTGCCGAATATGAATTAATACCTTCGTTATAAAATGATTCAATATACATTTTCTTTTTAAGATAAAGAGCAACATTTTCACGGATATATCTGTTTTTAAATCCTTCACGCTTCTCATCCAGCTGCTTGTGAAGTTCAGATAAAATTGAATTTTTGATATGTATTTCTTCATTCAGCTCAGTGCTTGGTTTTCCGTCATATATTATTGCATTGTATTCAAGGGTTTTCTGCATTATCTGTTCGGAATATTCAGCAAGTCTCATCTCAACTTCCTTTTTCCATGCTCGTGTTTCAGTGTCATCGATATATTCCGTTGTTTCTGTAATCTTTTTCTTTCTGAAAAGGTTAAAGAGACTGAAATGAGCCTTTTCTTCCGTAGTGTAAACACGTTTTACCTTTGGCTTTTCAAGTCCGTTTTCATACTGCTGCTTTTCTTCTCGTAAAAGCAGCAGATCGTGGTGTACGCGTTCCCTTTCCTTCTCAAAGCGAAGTGCCTTTATATACTGGGAAGAAAGCTCATCAAGTTCAGCCTGCATTGCATTTATCTCTGAAATAGTCTGATTTACACTGTCCTGATACTGTTCAATGCCAAGTTCAAATGAATTTTCAGTCTGATTATACCTGCAGTCCGGACAAATATTGAATTCATATTCCGAAATATAAATTCTTACTGACTCAGCAACATCCGGAAGATACTTTCCAACGGCATTGGATATGTCAGAGATAAGCTTTTCCTTAAGTTCAAAAGTAGCAGCACTCACACCATTGTTAATTATTGAAGGAAGACTCTTTTCAAGTTCAATAAGTTCTTCAGTAGTCTGATAGGTCTGAAGATTAGCAAGCTGACGTCCGCGGAAAAGTCTGACCCTGTTAAGCGCAAAGTCAAGGACGTTTCTTATACACTGCTCAACATCTGCGTTGATTCTTGCCTTGAGCTTATCCATCTTGCCTTCTGTTTCTTCTATCTTTGAAGTAAGTTCATTTATAATCTGCTGTGCTTCATTGTTATCAACAGCTGAATCATAGATAGCAGACTCCAGTTCAAGATTTTTAAGAGTTTCATCTATCATTTTTGAAGCCCGTGAAATAGGTGTAATAAGACTGTTTCTCGCCTTATCGCCTTCAGTGATAAAATTCCAGAGACCGTCCTCGAACTCTTCCATTCTGGACATACTCAGAAGTTTTCTCTTTTCTTCAGCGGAAAGTGATGTACGTCCGCGGTATGAAAGATTTGCAGAAGAACGTGCGACAAGTGCCTGATATGCTGAGATACACCAGAACTCCGGCATATCCGTTGCATCAGGGAAAATGCGTCCGTAGTTTTTCAGCATATTTTCAGCCACTTTTTCACAGGATTCGTTTTCTCCTGTTTTTATCTGGTCAATTTTATTTAAAACAAAGATTATCTTATTCGCCTTTGTTTTTATCTGACTTAAAAATTCGAATTCTGATTTGCCGCCCGGACGGTCAGCGCTGAACATAAAGAGACAGACATTTGACTTCATAATCTGAGCTTCTGTTATCTCTCTGTGACCATCAGCCGTTCCGTTAAGACCCGGTGTATCAACAAGGGTAATATTTCCGTCAAGGAACGGTGAATCAAGATAAAGATCAAGATGATTTACAGTAGCAGCTACAGGGATATCGCTTCTCGTGCTTACATACTTTGAAATAACGTCAGTCTCTATGCTGTCTATATCCTCTGAACTGCCGTCAGCATAGAATACACATCCCTTCTGCTGATTATCCGCCTTGTTTTTGTGGCGCAGAAATGTTACTGTTGCTGTTGTTTCATCAGAGTATGAAGGAAGAATCTTTTCACCCATAAGAGCATTGAGAAATGTGGATTTGCCAACACTGAATTCTCCGACAATTACAATCGAAAATTCTTCCTTTTCAAGCATATCTATGAAATCTTCTATTATTTTCTGCTCTGCTGTATATCCGTTTTCAGAATAAAATCTGTGTATATCTTTGAGAACGAGCTTGGTTTCCGTCCTCTTTTCCTCAAACTGTGACAGATGTTTGTTCATAGTCCAATTCCACCTTAAGTTCGTTATACATTTCTTCAATCTTTGTGATCTCGGTCTTTTTATTCCTGTACCTGTTCTGTATATCTATAAGGTTTCCGTTAATTATCTCATCAAGAACACTGTTCTTCTCTGCAAGTCTCTTTTCGAATTCATTCTTTATATATCCGTTTATCAGCTCTGAATTAACTGATACATCAGAAACAAGGGTTTCCTTAAACAGATTAACGATAGAGGTTTCACCCTCGAAAAGATACTTTTCAATATCCTGCTTAAGCTGCTTCTTTCTGAGTGAAAAATATTCAGTTTCAAGCCGCTCTTCAAACATCGCAAGCTCATCTTTCTTGGCTGCAATCTCGTGATTGAGTATATCCATCTTTCTTGCGTATGAAGCCTGTTCCTTATCGTGAAGTTCAATTTTTTCCTCAAGAGAACATTTTTTGGATTCAAGATTGGAAAGTTCACGGTTAATTGCTTCACGTTCCTCATCCGTGCTTTCTTTAATCTCACGTTTTTTTCTGTCCCACTCAAGACCCTTTGTATCATCATACTGAGGAACCTGTCTGGTTGACTTTTTCTTTCCGATGATGAACTGGAACAGCCTTGCAATGCCCTTCCTGTCCTCTTCAAATTCCTCAACTATATATCTGACATCCTCTGCCGGCCTGTCTCCGAGTGCAGCTTCTCTTCTTCTCTGTGCAACAACAAGTTCGTCTTTTTTATTTTTTGCTGAAGCAATATCAGCAAATATTTTTTCAATTTCAATTCTGTAACCTTCACGCTGCTTATTAAAATCTTCAAGGAATTTTTTATTGCTTACCGCAATCTTCTCAAGATCTTTAATGTCATTTCTGATATTGTCCGCAGCAAGTTCCTTGTCTATTGCTTCTGAAACCTTAAGCTCAGCATTGCTTCTGTCCGCAACACTGATTATATCACCGTATTCGTCAATACGTGCAAGTATTGTCTTGTAAACAAGCTGGAAACAGTTTTCCTTTTTATAATCAAGTTCAAGCTGATAGTTGTCAATAAGCTTCTGAAGCTGCTGCTTATAAACATTTTCCTCAACCTTTTTCTCGAATTCCTTATAGTCTGTTTCAGCATTGATATCAGCCGAAATGGTTTCATAAATTTCTCTTATTCCCTCATCAATATCACTGTCCAGTATTCTCTGATTTTCTTCAAAAAGCTGAACTATAAGTCCATAAAGCTGATCAAGAACAACACCCTGATTTTCGTTCATTTCATTTTTCTGCTTCTTTATCAGACTGATATCCTTGAATGCACGGTCCTTAAGAATCTGATTTTCTATTTCAGACTGTTTTTTCTTTGAAATCATCAGAATATATTCTATAAGATTAAGAACAGTGTAACAGTTTGATATGTATCTGTTTTTCTGGAAATTTTTATCGGTAAAAATCGACTTCAAAATCTGTTCAAATTCTGAATAGTTGGATTCTTCAAGAATCTGTGCACGGTATTCTTCAGTAATATCACTGAAGTCATCTTCATAAAGTCTTTTTATATCTGTATCTTTTCCGGCAAGTGCCTTAAGTGCAGACATTCCGCAGTAATGAGTAATTATCCTTCTTGAAGTCTGCGAAAGAACAAATCGTTCAACGTTTTCCCTTATTGAAGCAATTTTGTCCTCGGGTCTTTCTCCTTCTGAAACATTAAGTTCATCAATAAAGTTATAGATAAAGATAAATGTATTCTGATAATTGGAAATATATTTGATGAAATCAACGTCAGTCTGTGCAACTCCCCTTTTCGGGAAAAGATAAATACAGGAGTGTGCCTGTTTGATTTCTTCAATGGTAAGTTCTCTGTGTTTATCCGCAAGTCCGTTAAGGCCAGGAGTGTCAACTATAACAAGTTCATCGTCAATATCGATAAAGTCGATATAAATATCAACACTTTTTACCTCTGTAACAACATCAATGTCCGACTGGGTTGTCGTATATTTTTCAAGGTCTGACAGTCTGCCGAGCTTTTCAACTGAACCGTCAGCAAATGTTATAACGCATGAATTTTCCCTGCTGTCTCCTGTTTTTACATTGTGGATATATGTAAGAGCCGCCGTGGTTTCGAGTGTGGCATGCTTAAGCAGATCTTTTCCGACAATTGAATTAATAAACGTCGACTTTCCTGCGCTGAACTCTCCTACTACAGCAATTTTAAATTCATTCTGCCCGATTCTGTCCTCTATCGTGTCAATAGTGTCCTTTATATTGGCGCCGTCGTATATTACTGAATATGATTTTAAAGTATTCAGCATCTGCTTTAAGTCACTGTTCTGCATGGTATCATACACACCTCTCACTTTTTCCTTACAATTTCATTTATAGTTAAAATGAAATATTACTTAAAATAATTATAGCATTTTTTATGCAATTAGTCAATAAAAAATGCTGTATTTTTTTTGCATCAAAGATTATGACAAATGATGTGATTTGTATTGAAAATATCTCTGAAATATTGTATAATTTTTATGTAAATATTTTTTTGGGAGTAATAATATGAAAAAGAAAACAATAATAACTGCTGTAATTGCTGTTGCTGCAGCACTGACAGCCGGTACCGCTTCACTCTTCATAGTTTCCTCGAATCAGGCATTTTCTGCAGCTGTTAATTCCGGTCAGGAAATATCTGCAGCAAATTCTGAAAACTATCTTTCCGAACACAATACAAGTGCTGAAGAATTAACTCAGAAATGGCAGGATTCATCAGAAGGAATAACATATCTTTCCGAAAACGGAAACAGCATATTTATCTATCATACATGCATCGAAAAATACAAATATGACAATGCTACGATGATTCTAATACCTCCTCTCGGATATGACTACACAGTTATGCTTCCGCAGGCCGATTATTTTCTTGAAAAGGGATTCAATACAGTAATCTATGATCAGAGAATGAGCGGAAGAAATAACGGTGACAGTTTCACTTTTGGCAAACTTGAAGCGGCAGATCTCAGTGCGGTAATTAATTATCTAAGCGCCACTACTTCTGAGGAGCTTGTTTTATCTCTTTATACAGAGGGAACAGCTTCGTTTACTGCCGCATATTATCTTAGTACAGCATATGAAAATCTGATAGACTTTGCTGTTTTTGAAAATCCATATCCGGATGCAAAAAGCTATATCAGTGAAGCTGTAAACAAGAGAGATTATCTTGTTCCTGAAAAAACAGCTGAAAAACTTGCAGTATCAAAAATCAGTTCAAAATTCGGAATAAACTGCGAAGAAATAAACTGTCTCGAGATGGCAGGTTCAATAAACATACCTTGTCTTGTAATGTATCAGAGCGGATGCGATACATATAACCCTTCATATGGAAAAGATTTTTTTGACAGCCTGCTTACAGAGAGAAAAATTCTGGCAGAATCACCGTCAGAAAACTATTCCAGCGTTTTCTATGAAGACAGAGAGTTGTTTGAAGACTCAGTCGGGGAATTAATTATATCTCTTTACGAAGAATAAAAAATATAACCGGTTCATATACTGAACCGGTTTTGTTTTTTATCAGCCTTTAATAACAGAAACAAATGTATTCATTTCTTCCATAAGTCTGAAAAGTATTTTATAGTAATCTGAATCATCTTCTACAAGCAGTTTATTTACATATATCCCAAGCTTGTCTATTGCTTCCGAAACTCTTACTGCGAGTTCATTGATATTATATTCTGAATCTCCGCTGAAATTAATAAGCTTTCCTCTTCTGTCATATCCCCTTCTTGAAACGCCGAAAAATCTTTTTGCAAGAGAAGTGTCATATTTGTTCAGTGCGTAAAGAAGACCTGCACAGTCAGCAATCATCTCCTCCCAGATTATATCCTTGTAATCGGAAAAAAGTTTTCTTACTATATATCTTGCACATGAACTGTATGTTTTTATTTTTATCGAAATTTCTTCCCAAATTTCTTTTTCGAATCCTGCTTCCTCTGCAGTCAGTCCGCAGTATCCGCCGCTTCCGATGACAAGAATGGTATCCTGATAATTCTTCTTGTTATTTGTGAACTTTCTGAGTTCATCTCTCCAGGAAAGGTTGCTGCCTCCGTTTGAAAGATAATCATTCATATGGTTTTCAATCTTTCGCCAGTTAGTAACGCCAAGAATCTCAGCGCTTTCTATTTTTGAAGCAACGGCGGCCGGTTCACAGCTGTAAACCATAATCTGAACAAACCTTTCAAAATCAGAACGCTCCTGCAGAAAAAGAATATCAACCGTTCCGGCAGGTGTGTTTTCTGAAAAAAGCCTGTCCTTTTCACTGCACTTAAACCCTGAAAGACCTTCGTTTTTTATTTTCTCATCAATCTCAGGCGGCAGTTTTCCATATCTGACAATATCAGAATATACCCCTGTTCCTGATATCCCCTTTTCAGGAGTCAGGTAAAGCTGATTGTATCTGTAAGCCATTTCCTGCATTACAGAAGAAGTCCTAACCTCATCCATATTAATCCCTCCATGAAAGCACCATATCCATCCCTGAAAAAAACTGGTGCTGTTTATTTTACAGGAAGATTTCACTAATCCTGTGTAACTTTGAATTTATTATATCACACTATATGCGATATGTCAATAAAACACGGCGTTTTTTATTTATTTATATGCGTTTTGTGCAAAGTACAATAATTCAATAGTAAAAAAACCTTGTGCAGTATTAAATTTTGCACAAGGTCTTTGGTTTTTTTGCTTATTTTACAGGAACTTTCTTTTCAATAACTTCGAAAGCCTTTTCAAGCCATTCTTCGTCTCCACACATCTCAACTGTTCCGTTGTCACACGCAGCAGCTACTTCAGGCTTAACCGGAATCTGTGCCATAGCATCTATACCGTACTCTGCAGCAACCTTATCAAGCTTACTCTCTCCGTAGAGATTAATCTTCTGACCGCAGCAGCCGCACTCTATATAGCTCATGTTTTCAACAATTCCGATAATCGGAATGTTCATCATCTCAGCCATCTTAACAGCCTTGCCGACTATCATTGATACAAGATCCTGAGGAGAGGTTACAATTACTATTCCGTCAACAGGAATCGACTGGAATACTGTAAGCGGAACATCGCCTGTTCCCGGAGGCATATCGATAAACATGTAGTCCACATCGCCCCAGATAACATCTGTCCAGAACTGCTTTACAGTTCCTCCGATAACAGGACCTCTCCAGATAACCGGGTCAGTTTCACTCTCTATGAGAAGATTAAGTGACATAACGTTTATGCCTGTCTTTGTCTGCTCAGGGAGAAGACCTCTGTCATCAGCCTTTGCTCTTTCTGTAATGCCAAACGCCTTCGGAATTGAAGGTCCGGTAATATCTGCATCAAGAATTGCTGTTCTGTAGCCTTTCTGATTCGCCTTTACCGCAAGAGACGATGTAACAAGAGACTTACCAACGCCTCCCTTGCCGCTTACTACTGCGATAACCTTCTTTATCTTTGAAAACTCATTTGTTTTCTCTATGAAATCCTTCGGATCTCTTCTTTCACCACAGTTGCTTGAACATGATGAACAGTCATGTGTACATTCTTCGCTCATTTTAACTATCCTTTCATATTTTTCTTCTGTATATACTAATGATATCACAAATGACATTCTCTGTCAATCTACATTCTGGTCATCTGTGCTTCCTTTAGGAGTCTGTCATACCTGATAAGACAGATATGGGGATCATCAAACAGAACACATGAAGTATCTGCAAAGGAATTCAGGTTCATATTATCTCCGTTTCTTGCACGAAAAATCATGTAATCCATGTATTTTTCATTTCTTGAATCCAGAACTCTCTTAACTTCATCAAAAATACCTGAATTTTTTCTGAACGGAGAGTGAAGATTTATTTCACCAAAGCTCTGAAAATCATAGTTTATAAAAAAGCGCTCGGAATATCTGTCCTCCTCGCAAAGTTCCGGGTATTCCTCCGGAGTAACAGTCTTTTTTATAACATCATCCCCGCGTTTGATAAATGAATGAAAGAGTCTGATATCCTTTTCAAAACCATATTCGGTGAATACATTTTCAAAACTCTTTCTCATACGTTCGAGAACAGACATTTCAATACTCTCTGAAAATTTTATTTTCGGGCTTATAAACGGAGTTTTGGTTATTACTGAGTTTTCATCAGTCTGATTTCCAAGTATGAATCTTACTGTAAAATCAACTGATCCCGTTTTTTCAAACCCAAGATATTCATAGTAAAATTCACCGTCGGCTATATTAAAACATGTGCCGTAAACAGTTTCTTTTTTCTTTTCCGGCGGTCTGATAATCTCCTTAAAATCAGGATATTTTTTCTCACAGGCAAGTTTTTCCCTTACAGCAAGCGATTCCTCTGAAACCTCATCATATTTAAGCATACTGCCGCATACCGGACATACTGTTGACGAAAGCTTTGTTGTATATGGTTTCCCGGAGCATTTTTCGCAGTAGTATATTTCCATCAGTTTATTTCCTCCATCAGATCAGAATACGAAACAAGTCTCGCCTCAGGGTCAGTCTCTGAAACTGATATTCTGCATATTTCAGCAAGCTTTTCATCATTTTCCTCTGACCGGAGAAACAGATATTCAGAAAAATCAGGCGGTTTAACGCCTTTTATTATCTGAAGAAGGCTTCTCTTCTGCTCTGCCGGAGGACGATATTCTATAACTGCCTTCCTGCCTTCATAAATAAAATCCGAATCACTGCTGAACGGAACGCATTTTCTTACTGCATTTTCATCCCTTCCGTGTTCAGCAATGTATTCTCTGACAGTTTCCGTCATTCGGAAAATCTCACTTAATTTTATTTCAGCTCCGGCTTCTTTTTCATAGCTTTCATAGAATACTTTTTCTCCGCTCTCATCACAGAGAACAGCCTTGTATCTGATTCGTTCACGGCTGGATTTTTTTATTTCAGCATAGAATTTCATTTCGCCCAGATCTGCTTCCTGCTGATCTGAAACTTCATCGAACTGAATATCAGTACATTCATCGGAAACAAAGAATACATCTGTTCTGTTCTGAGCATCATCAGGACTGTAATCATAAAGCTTTTTCTCAAAGCGGCCGTATGCAAATGAAAACGGACGTGAACAGTTCTGTACAGCTTCCTTCATTTTCTTAAACTGTTTAAGTTCCGGTTCAGCGATGTTTTCGAAAATAATATTCTCCGTATGACTTTCCGTCTCAGGTCTGGTTTCCCCTCCGTGCAGACTGATATATTTTTCATAATATGTCTTATCAGTTTCAGAAAGATATGCAATCATATCCGGTATCTGTTTCCAGACTTTCTGAAGTTCATCCTGCCTGAAAATGAAGCCTTCCGCTGAGCATATAGGTCTGTCAAACTGGTCGTATCCGGTTATATGACAGAAGGTACAGAGCATGCTTATTTTTCTGCCCTTGTAAAATATGAAACTGTCCGCTGTTTCTTTCAGAATGTTCATTTCGTTTTCATGGAGGTTGTCGCGGATTTTCATAATGTGGCTTATTGTTTTTCTGTACTCACGGTATTCATCTGTGTCTGTTTTAAGCCACGGGGGAAGGTACATATCAAAGTAGTCGTGAGTTATTGTTCTTCCGTATAAAAAAACTTCTGCTTCCAAAAAAATCACCCCGTTACTGCACTTACACCGCTGTCATCAGGTTTCTTTTCCATTACGAGACTTTCTTTTACTCTGAGATAGTTATAAGGAATTCTTATATATCTGAGAACTGTATCCGTCTCTTCAAGCTGGGATTTGAAAATCTTCATTTTATTCCGGTATTCCTTCGACATCTTTGTAAGAACCGGTGCCTTTTCCATATCGCTTATTTTTATATGAAGTCCTGTTACGGCTTCGCTTACTGTTCTGTAAATGCTGTAGAACAGCACACTGTCTATTCCGTACGGAACTATCTCAGCATCAGGTGTTATATGGTTTGTCACCGGATCTACACTGTTTCTTCCCACAGCTGAAGTTCTGACTATACCGAAGGTCCAGCCGTTTCTTTCAATTATTCTCAGAGTCGTTTCAAAGGCGTGTACTATTCTGTCAGTAAGAATCTCATCATCACCCGAAACTTCAGGTGAGTCATCCTTGGTGAGGACAAAGAGAAATGTCATATTTTTATTTACAAACTGATTGGTATTGAAAAATGTGTTTATATCATCGCAGCCAAGTGCTGTGTTAAACTCCACAGCTGACTCTGCTCTGCTCAGTCTTATCGCATCAGCAAATATCAGAATAACATTGCTGCTCAGAAGTTCATTCTTAACATCCTTTACCTCGTCTCCGGATTTTTCATTCACAAGGTTTTCAACAAATCCGCCCTTGTAGTCTATAAAACTGACCGTACATAAAGGTGAAGAACTGCTGTAGCAGTCGTCGAAAAGACTGAGTATGTATTTCTTCGTATTCTCAGTACTGACAGATGTAAAGCTTCTGTTGCTTCTTATTGAATATCTTCTTACATCTCCGATACTTGTTTCGGAAAGGTTGTCAGCCTGATACGGAAGTATTCTGAAAAGATGACTGCGGTTGTCGTTTTTAGTGTCGAACACCTCAACGTTTCCGGAAATGAATGTGTCGCATATTCCGGAGAGAAAAGCGGTCTTCCCTGAGCCGCTCACTCCAAGCATAGAAATTTTTATCTCATTCATAAATTTTTCCCCTTCTCAAAAACAGGAACATCCTCCGGTTCAAAACGGTATTTTTCTTCAGGAGGTACATTCTTCATACTGCGTATACGCGGATATCTTTTCTTCCTCATATCAGCAAGAAATCTCCCTACTGCTCTTGCATTTCCTGTTTTTTCATTTCTGGTTCTGTACAGTTCTTCCATATACTCTCTTACTTTAAGAAGTGCCTCATCTGTACAGACATCCTTTGAATCCCTGCACATTTTCAGAAAAATATCAGTCAGCTGCTCCGGATTGTAATCTCTGAAATCATACCTTGTACAGCGTGACAAAATACCTGCATTTGATGAAATGAAGTCCTCGTATTCGCTGCTGTACACTATGAAAACAACGTTAAAATTTTTCCTCTCATCAACCATGCGGTTCATCATTGAATTCAGAGCTGCATGACCATAGTTTTTATCCTTTGAAAGCTGATATGCTTCTTCTATTACAAGGACAGTGTTGTTCTGAGCCGCTTCATCCATTTTTTCATTTATAAGTTTCTGTGAGTCACCGACATGAGTTCCGATTACCGATGAGGCATCAACTATAACCGGACTTCTTCCTCCCAGCAGACCTGTCGCATAGTAGAGCTGTGACAGAAGCTTCGCTGCGGTTGACTTGCCTGTTCCCGGATTTCCAACCCAGATCATATGCTCAGGTCCAGGATACGGTATTCCCTTGTCCGTGCATTCATCGTAAAGATTGCACTGGTCATCAAACATCTGTTCAAGGAAATCCATCCCGATGTATTTTTTCAGTTCTGCATATGCCTCTTCACGTGTTGAGGCACCGAATCCGTCAAACAGATGTTCTGAACCTGAAAAATCTTTCTTTTCAATTACCGGATATGCCTCATGAGTTCTCATCTGTGCATTTCCGGTAACGGACTTTGCAAGAGTGATTATATCACGGGCATTACCAAAAGTCTTCCTGTCTCTCTCTCGATAGAGATTTACAAAATAGCATCCGAGATTTTTATCAGTCTCCTCTGACAGGGTAAGCTTTTTTCCAGCCATATACTCTCTGAAAATTCTTTCAAGAATATCAGGGGTATAGTCATCTATGGTAATGATATTTTTCATACTGAATCTTGAAGGAAGACCTTCATTCATTCTGAAAAAGTCTTTCATGCGCCGCTCGTATCCGGCAACAACAACACAGAAATGATATTTTGGATTTGTCATAGCTGCCACAAGTGTATTGATTACCTCTGCGCAGTAGTTTTCACCGCCGGATGAAGCGGAATCACCGAGATTAACCAGAGAATATACCTCGTCAATAAACAGTACTCCTCCCTGTGCCCTCTCAATTGCATTAACTGTATTTATAGCTGAAGCACCCACATACTGACCGACAAGTGTGTCTCTTGACGCACATACAGTATGTCCGGAGGAAAGCATGCCGTGCTTATGAAGGATACGGCCTATAAGCCTTGCTATTTCAGTCTTTCCTACACCAGGGTTTCCCTGTATAACAAAATTCGGAACTCTGTAGTTTGTATTTTTACAGTTAAGATTCTCAAAACGTTCAAGTGAATACAGGTCAGATACCTGTTCTTTCTCTTCAGGCGTACTGTATTTTATATAGGTTTCAAATTCATCAATGTTTCTTTTAATAACATCACAGGCATTTGCCCAGCCGCTGTTTCTCCTGCTTTCAAGAATTTTTTCAGGATCTTCGGAAGAATATTTCTGATTTTTCCTTTCGTAGATTTTATTTACTGTTTCAGCCGAAAAAGGAACCTCATCCCCGGGGTAGTCCCGCATATATATTTCTATTCTGTCACGGAATGTATTCAGACCGTTTTCTGACTCATGGCAGTAGAAAAACATGGCATTTACTGTCTCGTCAATGCTTTTTTCATCCCAGCTGAATTTCAGTTTTTTTATCCTGCTTCCTGAAACACAGCCGCGTACTGCCCAGTAGTAAAGAAGATTCCTGAGTTCATCACATCCCGGATGTTTTACAACAAGGCAGGTGTCAGAATTGAATTTTCTCTTTCCCTCGTTATCCTCGGATAAAAACAGCGAGGAGAGTGACAGTTCACTGTTGTTGGAAAGCATCTGCTGAATTTCCTTTGTTCCAAGCCCTTTTGAAAGAAATATGCATATATTTCTGTTGTCGCTTGTCATGGACTTCCAGTTTTCAAAAAGTCTGTTGTAGTTTCTGCGGCTTACTGAGTCGGTACGGTTTACAAAGTCATCAAAGCTGGTGAAAATAACTGCTGTTCTGTGCTTTTTATTCTTCATTAGTGCCTCTGCCTTATGAATAAAGTCAGCATCATTTTCCATAGGATAACGCATGCGGATTTTTTTACCGGAATCCGTTTTTTTCTTTTCCGTTCCTGAATTTTTCTTCTGAATACCGAAAACATTAAAAATATCATCAGCCTCCGGTTCAGGTTCTTTTTCAGATACCGGCTTTTTTTCAATGCATTCAGCATAGTTTTCAGCACTTTTACGGTCACAGAAATAAAGCCCTGTTCCCCCGCCGGAATAAAACACTACGCACTCATATCCGGTTTTTCTGAGATATCCGCAAAGATATTTTTCAAAGCTTAATATCTGAAGATCCGGCGTACAGAATGAATCAGTTATATTTCCGGATATACTGAAAATGCGCTGCGATGAATATTCAAAAATTGATTTTTCCAACTGCTTTTCACCTCCTGCGTACAGGCTGCGGATTTTCTATGGCAGTCTTCATACCAGCCTCTCCGGCATCCATATTTCTAGTATTTTCCATACACTTAAGACTGACACTGTCTATGCTGCTGCATGATTTCTGAAGGCTGTTCACTATGTCTTTTCTGTACTGCTCACGGCTTTCCTCCGAACTTTCACCGCTAAGTACAACAAGCTCGGTTTTTATCTCATTATCCTCATCCGTATACGGAATAAGTGAAATCGTAATTTCCTCGCCGGTAAGGGCACATGAATATGTTCTCTCTCCTGCCTTTGAAGGATCTCCGTCCGTATACTTTGTATCTGTAAGAGTAAACCCCTTTTCCTTAAGTATTCCGTAGATTGATTTTTCAGCCTCTACCCTGTTGAGACTGTACAGCATGAAGTAAAAGGCATCGGCCATTTCTTCCTTTATCTCTGCAAGAAGTTTTCCCAGTTCATCAGTACGTTTACGAAGTTCAATACTGTCTGCATTTTCTGCACTCTCTGAAATGAATCTTTCACTCTCTTCGGACTTTCTGCAGAATTCTTCGTATTCACACTTCATAAACTGAGTAAGATCCGCAGAAAGAATCTCATCGCTTTCTTCTGACATCTTAAACTCCACTGAATGAAGAGAATCAAGAAGTTCCTTTATCTCAGCAGAAAAATATACAAGACTGCTCCTGTAAAATTCCCTTTCCTTCTCTTCCGCATCCGACTTGTACATATCCATATAAATCTGCGTAATTGCTGAAGAAGCGAGGCTGACTGCCGACTGGTAATTTCCTTTCATTACATCATATTCAGCTTCGGTAATGTATTTTTCACCGGCTTCTGAATTAAAAGCTGATGACAGTTCCCTTGCATCGTTTATAAGACTCTGTGCTCTTTCTTCTGCACGTTTTTCCCTGTCAGCTATATCTGATTCAGCATTTTTTATTTCTGCAGCAACTCTTTCCTTAAGAGCAGTAAGTGCAGAGGGAATTTCAGAATTACTCCTGTTTACTGCCTCATCATAGCATTTTCTGAAACGTGAATGTATTTTTTCGATACTGCAGACTGTATTCTTACCGGTTTCACGAAGAAGTTTTCTGAATGCTTCGCCATCTGATGAATCTATGTTTTCCGAGATGATATTCTGAACCGCAGACATTTCATCAAGTACGTTTTCAATAGTTCTGTACAGTTCCTCCTTCTGAACGTTCAGGGTTTCAGATACGGATTTGTCAAGTTTTTCGATATCATCGCTGAGTTTTTTTACTTTCTTTTCTTCCTGTTTTTTATTGTATTTATGTACAGCTATCGCACCTGCAAAAGCAATCTTTCCCGCAGTTTTTGCTATATTTTCCGCTGTATTCATAACCGAGAGCGCCATTACTACCGGTGTAAAAAAAATCGATCCTCTGCTTATCCCGCTCATAATTCTATACCGTCTTTCTCACTGTAAGTTCTTTTCTTCTTTTTTCATTTGCTTTGTTTCTTATAAGTGCCATCGCCTTGTCAGCATCAGAAGTTTCAGCACTGCAGTTGCTTTCGGAAACAAGAATTCTGCACCCTGTATATCTGCGGATTCCGCTGAGAAAATTCTCCTCTGTAGCCTTAAGATTCTCAGCTGTTCCGGAACCGTTGTGTTCAAAGTAAATTCCCACTGCATTTACGACTGTCATATTATCCGGACATACCGGGAAAATCTGAACAGTTATTTTCTTTCCGGCTTCTTCAGCCTTAATTATGTATTCATTTCTGATATCATTGTCCCTGAAGCCTTTTTCAGTTATCATACCGCAGCGTTCATCCGATATCCATGATGCAATCTTTACATTCAGATCAGCCGCACGTTCAAACGATGAAATAAAACCGGTATGAATGTTTATCCTCATAGCAGCGGCTTCTCTGTGCAGTGCAGTAACTTCATCTATCTTTGAGGAAAGCACTTCAAAATCAACTGCATTTCCGCTTTTTCTTTCTCTCTTAAGAAATGAAGTTATCTTTTCCTCCCGTGTATTTCCGGGCATACTGCTTATCAGAGCTGTAAACTCTGCGTACTCTCCTGCTTTTTTCAGAACCTGACTATATCGTCCGCCTGACCAGAAATCAAATTTTTCCGCCTCACGTTCTGATTCTGCAGAGAGACGCTTCTCAAAACTGTCGCACTTTACAACTGAGAAATCATCTGAATCAAGAAAGTCATTCACAAGCAAAGTATAGTTTTCAAGCTGAGTAAAATATCTCGTCCACTGTTCAAGGTTTTTCTTCATTCTTTCTTCAAACAGTGCAATCTGAAAACCTATGCCTGAAGAGCTTGCCATGCAGGACTCATAAAATCCTGACTTAAAATCCGCCTTGACAGATTCCATCTGCATAAGCAGTGCATCTGCTGCATTAGGTTCGAAAAACTCGTGGGGATATCCAGTAGAAAATTTCTGAAACTCATCATAGACCTTTTCCATTCTTCTCCGGGCTTCTTCCCTCATGGTCTGTTCACGTGAATCCATACGCAGATTCATACTTTTTAGTTCTCCGGAAATATCCTTCTCAATTTCTTTCATGCGGGCATACATAAGGTCGTTTTCTTCCTTAAGTTTTGCATAGCCGGCACTGATATCATCAATTTTTTTATTCAGCTCTTCATTAAGTGCAGCTGAATACTCCTCAAGGTATTTTTCATACTCGGTTCTGAGAACCTCATCATGTTCAGAAAGTTTGTTCTGCATCTCATTCTGCATGGCAGCAAGCCTGTCAGTAAGTGACTTTTCATATTCACTTCTCATTTCATCCATGCTCTTTATGTTATTCTGATACTGTGTACGCAGCTTTTCAAGCTTTCTGTTAAGCAATACAGTCTGTGCACTCATGTTCCCTCACCGCTTTTTATTCTTCCTCAGCTTCTTCGCTTCGTTTACGTGCAAATTCTGCGATATGACTTTCTATCACACTTATATCTGAAATAATCTCATCTATCTTTTCCTTTACTGTGCTGTATCCGGTTTCATTTTTGTAGAATTCAAAAACGGAGCTGTAGCATTCAAGCTGATTTCTGAGATTTTTAATTTTTTCTCTGTTGTTACTGTTTTCTTCAAGATTTCTTTTCAGGATATCACGTCTTGCCTCAAGATCGCTTATTTCCGCAATATCCTCTGTCATTTTCTCTGTTTCAAGACGCAACTGTGAAATCTTGTCAGATATATCCTGCTTCTTGAAAATAAGAGATTCTCTCCTCTTCTTTTCATCCTCAAGCAGATTTTCAAGAGAAAGAAGCTCGCTTTCCTCCTTTTTATTTGAATCTGAAATTTCATTGATCCGGCTTATAATTTTGTCGGTTTCATCCTTCTCTGTAAATTCAAGCTCAAGCTTTCCTTCAGTATCCGAGAGTGAAATTATTATTCCTGACATTCGGCAGCTGCCCTCACAGACAGTCTGGTTCTGAGATCTTATCTCAAAATTTCCTTCAGTTATATCACTGAAAATCACAGCTGCAAAATCAAAGTCAAGTGAAACTGCCGGTTTATATACTACGGAAAATTTTATCTTTTCGTCTATCTCGGCGTTTGAAGGACTTATACACTGAATCACTGCATTGTTTCTTACAAATCCAATATCCTTAAACCCTGCGGCTGCTGACTTTTGAAAAATCTCTGTCCTGACTTCACCTGACAGTATATCATGTCCGGCTTTTCCCTCTATAATAATTATACTTTCGTAATCTATCAGCATTATTCGATACCCCACTTTACATCATAGATTTTACCGGTTTCATTTCTGCTCTGAGAAAGTTCCGCAAAGTCTACCTTCAGTTTTCCGCTGAGATTTTCAATGGAAATTCTTATCGATGATGAATTAACATTTTCACCCATGACAAGTCCGACAGGTGTAATAACATCTCCGTACACACTTGAAGGATTGGATATATCCCGGTAATCTCTGTGTCTTTTTGAAACTGCTATTACAAACTTTCCGGGTTTGTCAACAGGCATATCGTATTTTTCCGTACTTCCTGTATAAAAAAGAAGAGGCCTGAATTCAATTCGTCCGGAACGTTTGTTATTTAATATGATTCCGTAATCGTAATCTTCCTCAACTGAATATTTATCCTGAACTTCAGAAACAGTTTCTTCTTTTTCCGGTTCCTGAACAGCTGTTTCTTCCGGTTCACAGACTTCTTTTCCGAGTTCCGAGAGAAGGGCAGCTGCCTCGGAGAGAGTGATTCGCTCATTTCTTTTCCATGCAGTTGTCTTCAGAAAAAAATCTGAAAGAAATCTGTATTCATCAGGAATATACTTTAAATCAATAACCGAACCATCCGAATCGGGATCAGCCATCATAAAGTATTCATCCTCTTCAGTACCTGAAGCTGCAAAATAATCATTTCCGGAAATCTCATTAAAAAGCATCATTCCGTATGAGTATGAATCGGATTTTTCATCACGCTCTTCACCGAACATAAACTCCTGCGGATCTCTGTATCTCAGCGGCACATCGCCGTTTATTATTTTCTCATTAAATTCGCTGAACATAGTTTCCCCCTATATCTCAAAGCTTACCTCTATGCTTCTGTTGTTATCATTCAGATCAGAAGCACAGACGGTCAGGACTCCTTTTTCATCAAATCTGAATATTGTCTCTATTCGCTGTTTTCCTGTATCAGCCGGAGTTATATCGTTAAATACAAATTCTCCTGCTTTTCTGTATTCGAGATTTTCAAAATCCTCAGGATCCCCGTTGTATTCATAGACTTCAAATCTGAGTTCCGTTTCAAATCTCCCGTTGTTGGTATAGATATGTCTCTCTTCAAAATTACTGTCTATATCTGTTCCTGCAGATATAACCGGATCCACATACTTTCCGTTTTTTCCTCTACAGATAAGACCAAGTGAATTAAGAAGTTTGTTCACTATATGGATATTCCCGTCACACGCCTTTATCGCAGCTCCGCGTGCGATTGTAGTAAGGTAACTCTCTCCCTTGCATACATCACCGGCAAATATAACATCGCTGCCTTCAAAAACTGAAGATATAAACTGTCTGAGATACGGATCAGCACTCATTCCTCCTGTGAAAATAACATGGTCTGCGCCATGCTCCATAACCTCATCGGAAACAATGAGTTCCTTAAGCACTTCATAAATTTCATCAGCTGCCGAAAGATATTCATCATATGATATTTCTGCTTTAAAACTGCACCCGCAGCTGCAGCTGTCCTTCCTTTCACATACTGAGCATACTTCATTAATTTCAAGACAGGCAGCATCGTTCGGATTTTTATACAGCTGTTTCTTCAGTTCCTGTGAAGCGGTCAGAATAAGATTACGGATTTTTTTTCTTGATGTGCCCCATGTAACCGCATCATCAGTCAGGTCCTGACCCGAACATTCCCTGAACTGCTCAAGTAGAATACTGCATATTACCTCATCAAAATTTTTACCTCCCAGATGACGGTTTCCGTCAGCAACTGTAACATTAAAGCCGGTCACTCCGTCTGTTCCTGTAAGTTCAACAAGGGCAGCATCAACCGTACCGCCTCCGAAGTCTATGACATATACAGTTTCTCCTGGTCTGAAACTGCTGTCATTAAACGCAAGAACAGCCGCAACCGGCTCTTTGATTATTTCAATCAGTCCGATCCCGGCTCTCTTTACAGCAGAAGCTGTGCGTTTAATCTGATCCTCACCAAATTTTGCTGGAACAGTTACTACAGCATCAAAATTTTTCTCATCCGGAAATCTTTTTTTCAGAGTTTCCTTTACTTTTTTCAGTATCTCAAGGGAAATGTCTTCAGCCTTGTATCTTTTTCCGCCGGCTTCCCAGAATTTTTTTCTGTCATCCATAAATACCTTTGAATCACAGACAAATGCAGCCGGATTTTCAGCTGCAGGAATCTGCGCCTGACTTCCGACTATTGTCTTTCCGCGTTCAAAAAATACGCATGACGGAAGAACAGTTCTTCCGTCATCGAACTCAAGAAATTCTATATTGCCATATACATTCATCCAGCCGGCTACGGTATTGGTAGTGCCGAGATCTATTCCGATGTTCATGTTTTTATCCCCTTATGCGCATAATAATGTGTATGAATCTCCATACGATATAAACAATAACACAAGCGATAAGAATATTAAGCGATGAAGTGACCAGAACAGCAAAAATATCAGAAAATGATTCTGATACTGTAAGTCCGGCAAATGTTTTCAGCTTGTGCTTCATAAAAAATAAAACTGTCATCATAAACGAAAGTCCGGCGACAGAATTAAAGTTGTATCCGATATGTGTTTTCAGCCTGTTTGCATAGACCAGAAGTGATGTAAAGATGAATGAAATACTGAACATACTTGCAGCTGCAGTTGCCGAAGGTATAAAATCAGCAAGGATTCTTCTTATCTCATCAAGAAGGGTTCCGTTCAAAGCAGGTTCTTTAAAAAACATTATTACAGACCAGAAAAAATAAAGTACAAACACCGTTGTCATAAATGCAGCCGGTGAAGACGCAAATTTTATTCTGCAGTTATCATTACGGATTCTTCGCGCAAAAAATATATCATTATCCTCTTCCGAAAAATGCTTCAGAGCCATACGCCCGGTCACTGCATGAGTAAAGCCACTGCATACAGTTGCACCGTCCCCTGTATAATCACCGTAAATATGTACACAGACACGGTCTTTTCCCGTTTCATCATCGCGAGGAATAATATCAAACGAATACAAAGTGTCACTGAAACTCTGCTGATACATGATGTAATGCCGGATCTTGGTGAAAAGGCCTCTTTTTTCGCCGGTCTGCGGTCTGATATTCTCAACGGTTCCGCATATCATCCTGTGCTTTCTGTACCTGTCAGCCGATGTAAATGCCTTAGGTTTCAAAGCTTTGACTTTCCCAGTGCTTTCAAGCTTCGGTCTTCCTTCAAGGCTCTGTGGCGATACATCAGCATACTTAAGTTCAGATTTACAAACCGGACACTTTGTCCCGCCTTTTATACTGTTTGTATATGGTTTTCCCTCACAAACGGGACAGTAAAAAATCTCCATAATACCCCTCCACCTTAATCCGGACACCATTCATCAAAATAAAATTACTTCTTTTTCACTGTTATGTAGTCCAGAAGTTCATCTGTAAGAATCTCAAAAAGATTCAGCAGTGCCTTTGTGTCCTTGTTTGCCGAGAAAATAAACAGCAGTGAAAGGAATGTATTCCATGTCATTGTTCTCTGCTTTTTCTCGATAGCGAGAATTGTCTGTCTGCTCATACCTGCGATATCAGCAAGTTCCGCCTGTGTAACTCCGAGCTTTGCTCTTAACACAACCAGGTTTTCAGTCATTCTCTCAACCAGTAAATCTTTTGTTTCTTCGCTCATAATAAAACAACCCCTATTCTTTTATAATGATTAATTTGCATAAAATAATACAAGAATATTATCTTATATTATGAATTATATCACTTTTACAACAACTTGTCAATACTTTTAAAAACAAATTGTATTTTCAAAAAAAGATATGTTTTAAAGTACGTGATATAGTGGAAGGAAGAAAAAAACTGGCAGGTTTTACGCCTGCCAGCTGGATTTGAGTTATTCATTTATTATCTTTGTTCCTTCATTGTCAATAAGCAAATCATGAACCTGCCAGCCGTGTATTCCTGCGTTTTCAAGTGAAAACCTCATCTTGCCGGTGAAAAATGTGTTTTCTTCATCAACTATAGCCATTATTGTCGGGCCAGCACCTGAAATGAATACACCGTATGCGCCGTGATTGTATGCGATGTCAAACACTTCACGGCAACGCGGAATAAGCTCCATCCGGTACGGCTGATGAAGTTTATCATGTACAGCTGTACGAAGATTTTCAAACTTTCCTGTAAGAAGTGATGCTGAGAAAAGTGCCGCTCTTGAAAGGTTGTATACTGCATCTTTATGTGAAATTTCTGCCGGAAGACAGGCCCTCGCCTTCTCCGTTTTAAGTTCGAAATCCGGTATGACTGCAGCAAATCTGAGTTTTGTATATACTTCCTGCTTTACCCAGTGAACCTTTCTTCCGTCAAAAACAGCTGTTACAATTCCGCCGAGAAGTGCCGGTGCAGTGTTGTCCGGATGTCCTTCTATCTGGGCTGCAAGGTCGACAAGGTCATCCTGTGTAAGCGGATTTCCGAGCATATTGTTTGCACCTGCAAGACCGGCTACGATACAGGCGGATGAAGAACCAAGACCACGGGCCATAGGAATGTTGTTTGTCTGAACTATCTTCATTCCGTGAAGCTTTTTTCCGCAAATTTCATAGAGATCATTTGCCGCTGTATAGATAAGATTTGATGCATCGGAAGGAACCTGTATTTCATCGGCGGATGTAATGTCGATATGATCCGACTCTTCCATCTCAACATAGTTGTAAAACCCGAGTGCAAGTCCGAGTGCGTCAAATCCGGCACCGAGGTTTGCGCTGGTTGCCGGAACCTGTATCTTAATCATAGTTTATTTCTCCTTTTTTTCGTATTCTTTAAATGATCTTATATAACGGAACGTTTTTTCTTCTCCCTGCTCCTTAAGCATTATCAGAAATTTTTCAATCAGCTCCGACGTTTCCGGATGAATCATTCTCGTCCGTTTTCCTTTCAGAAAATACTCATAAGGTGCACCGTCATGATACCTGTCCTTCATATATATTTTACTTGCCGCAACTCTGTCACAGAACATTTCCTTTACATACTTAACCGGCATCCTTACCGGCATAAGTTTTTTTGTTTTAAAATCATAGTCAGTCCAGTACTCAAAATGATGCCTGTTTCTGCCCTTATGATGCATCCACGCATACGAAAAGCCATAAGTTTCACGCTCGGCTTCATGCGGGGAACGTGTACCCTGATAAAATCTGCATCCCTGTACAAACTCGCAGGGAGAATATTTTGACAGGTCATGCAGCAGCCCCTGAACAGGAATACCTGCACGGAAACAGTGAGCAAGGACTTTATTTCTGTGTCTGGTTATTGTTTTAAAATGATTCCAAATCTTATTCAACAGGACCTTTTTCCTTTCTATATGCCACGCCCGTCAAAGCACGGAATAAAACTCTCCGATGCCGCTTCGCCGTCCTGGACAAATGCATTTTCAACTCCGGTATCAACAGCAAAATCAATAACAGAATCGTACTCTTCCCCGCTGACTCTTCTATTCAGCTCCGGATAATCATCAAAATACCTTACCGGAGTATACTGGTTCATTATGCTTATGAAAATATCACTGCCATATGTATCATAAAGATATTTTATTATTTCCTTTGATTCATCTGCGTGCTCCGGAAGAATAAGATGCCTTGCGATAATACCTTTTTTCATCATGTCATTTTCATCAAATACAGGTTTTCCCACCTGTCTGAACATACATTCAAGTGCCTTTTCAGCAGTTTCAGGATAGTCCGGTGCAGATGAATAACGCTGTGCCGTTTCCTTACGGATATACTTGAAATCGACCAGATAGATATCAACTGTATCTTTAAGCATTTCGATTGTTTCTGTCTTTTCGTATCCGCTGCAGTTATAGACGACCGGGATTTTCAGACCGTTTTCCCTTGCATATCTTACAGCATTTATTATTGATATAGTATAATGTGTCGGTGTTACAAGATTTATATTATTCGCACCGCTGTCCTGAAGTTCCAGAAATATTTCCGCAAGTCTTTCGTCACTGATTTTCTTTCCGCTGCTGCAGTCGGAAATGGCATAGTTCTGACAGTAAACGCATTTTAACGGGCAGCCTGAAAAAAACACAGTACCCGATCCGCTCTCCCCGGAAATACACGGTTCCTCCCACATATGAAGTGATGCTCTCCCCGCAGTTACCTCTGCCGGAGCACCGCAGTATCCGGTGGATTTATATCTGTCCGCTCCGCATTCCCGCGGGCAGAGAGTGCATTCAGTAAGGATTTTTTTATTCATTTTGGCTACCTCCGGATTTATTCAAAACTTATATTTAATCCAGAATCTATTCTTCTGTACTGACTGACAATTACATCAGCCGCTCTTTTTATCATTTCACTGCTGTAATAGTTATATAAATCTGAAATTTTTACTGCTGCAGAGCGAATCGAAAAGCTGTTTCCATACTTCTGACTGAACACCTCACTCTGTCTGGTGAATGATTTACTGAAGGGTTTGGATTTTACATTTCTGAGACAGATACTTAACGGAGTAACCAGCGGATAATCGTATGAAACATCTGAAAGAAGAGCTGCCCCGCAGTCAAATAACGGAGCATAGTAAAAACGTTCTCTGTCATAAAGAAAAATAATGTTGTGATAATGTCTGTCCTCATTAAGCACAATTCTGTCAAACAAAAACAAATCAGATAAATATCTTCCTGCATCCGCAAGTCCGTTTAACTGAGAAAGTCTGGTCACAACATATTCTGCCTTCTCTTCTGTAGAAATATTTCTGTCGAGATACTCTGCAATATCTGTATCAAAATAATTTTTCATCAGTCTTCCAAGCGTTATCTCATTAAGATTATTTATAAATGAATACGAAAAACAACCCGTCATACTCTGCATTCTGTTTTCATCATAAATGATACACGGAGAATATTTTACTACTCCGTAAGGAAATTCCAGTGCATCGGCAAGTCTTGAACAGATTGTTTCAGAAAGTCCTTCATAACCAAGGTCATCAGCTTTTATCCACTTTTCTGATATGCACCATTTTTTCTGATTGCCTTTACTTGATGTGGCACTTCTGACTGTGAAGGCGTCATTTACATTAATCACGAAATTTGACATCTTCATACACCGTCCTGTCATCGTCTCCGAATTTCAGCCAGCAGTAGTCCTCATTCTGAATGCCATGAGTCTTTCTGACTATGGCCATTGGATCGTAGCACTGAACATCAAGGAGCTTAAGAAGTTCCTTACAGTTCACTCTGTCACGAGGGAAACATCTGCTCTCAAGGTAGTATTCCAGATCTTCAATTTTTGGTGAAGTATTTATTCCAAACGGCAGAAGAACAGGTTCATCAATATAGTTTTCAACAGTTACTTTATCCAGAGAATAATCATATTCAATTTTTGAAATAAGTTCATCTTTGTACATTACATAAATTTTTTTCATAGAATCACCAGTTTATACTTTGACTTTCACTATAAAAGTTTTAATAAAATTATAACATATGCCCTATACAAAGTCAAACATTACTACGGGAGTGGCCTGTTATCCTCAAGCCAGCGAATCGCACAGTGTACAAGGGCTGCAATTCCCACCGGCAGAACATCCTCGTTAAAGCGTACCTTCGGGTTGTGGGCTGAATAGTCTCCCCGTTCGTCATTAAATCCTGCAGACAGGTACATAAATGTGGAAGGCACCCTCTCTGCAATGGATGCAAAATCCTCTGATGCGTTCGCTTTCATATCAGGTACAGGTCTGGCGATGCCAAGTTCGTTCATATACCCTGCCATTTTTTCGGTAAGCTCACTGTCACAGACAAGAGGAGGAACATCAGAAAGTTTTGAGACTGACGCACTTCCTCCGCACAAAGCTGCAATCCCCTGAGAAACCTCATTTATCCTGCGTACAAGTTTTTCCCGTTCTTCTTTATCATTGGTTCTGAGTGTTCCCTCCATAAATGCAGAATCCGGAATAATATTTGCCGCATTTCCGCCATGTATCTGACCTACTGTCAGCACACAGGTCTTCTCCGGATTTGCCTCCCGTGCAATAAGAGCTTCAAGTTCCGCATATATCTGTACCGCAATACGCAAAGGATCAACAGAAAGATTCGGATATGCTCCGTGACCGCCTTTTCCCCTGATATCTATGCGAAATCCGTCAACGGAATTCATCATAACTTTGCCGCTGTTGTACATAAACAGTCCGGGCAGCATCTTACCCGGAGCCACATGAAAGGCCAGTGCTGCATCCACATGCGGATTCTCCAGTATCCCGTTTTCAATCATATCGCGGCTTCCCTCGAAAGTTTCCTCCGCAGGCTGAAACATAAATTTCACCGTACCCTTAAGTTCAGATTCTCTTTCCTTCAGAAGCTTCGCTGCACCAAGCAGCATTGCAGCATGAAAATCGTGACCGCATGCGTGAGCATTTCCGTTTGTACAGGCAAATTCCTCACCACTCATTTCCTCCATCGGAAGTGCATCCATGTCCGCACGAAGCAGCAGAACAGGTGTACCGCTTCCCAGAAGTGCAGTTACTCCGTGACCGCATTTTTCCGGTTTAAGTCCGTATTCGTTAAGCCTGTTAATCACGTATTCCTGGGCAGCAGGCATATCAAGTCCTGCCTCAGCATTTTTGTGAAAAAATCTTCGGTTTTCAACCGCTTCGTCTTTGATAGCTTTTGCCTCACTGTATATATTCAAAATTTTTTCCTCCGTTATTTTAGTTTACAATTCTTATCATTTGCCGGATGTTATCTGTTATTCCGGATCCAGCTTATTTTCAGTATAACTTATTTACAGGGGTTTTTCAAGGGGGATTCCGGAGAAAAAAAAGGAGATGAAAAACAGCCGCAAATCCATGAAAAACGGATTTGCGGTTGTTTTCATATGGCATTTTAAAAGTGAAAAGCGGAAAAATTATTCTGTTTTATTCAGTATCTCAACTATCACATCAAAAGAGTTTCTTTACCCAGCGGTCCTTCAAGATCCGAACCAACTTTAAGACTATTGGCAATAAATACATTATCTTCATTAAATAAGCCGCTGCCGTATTCCTCCGTATATCCACGTACTGCATCTATTTCAAGATAACAGCTGAATAAAATCTCTTTGCCTTCATAATTATATAACCTCCGTTATTTTTTCGACAAAACACATTATAACTCAATAGAGTAATAATGTCAAGAGCATATCAGTTAAATCATAAAGGAAATCATCCCGGAGTTTAAACAAAAAATCCTTGACAATACTTCTCAATTGAGATATAATATTATTCAAAAGTATTTTGGTATTTTTTTATCACATTTTTTCGGAGGTATAAGGAATGAAAAAGAGTTCAAAAAAACTGTTGTCATATGCATTGTCCTTTTGTATATGCTTCACCGCATCAGCAGGGAGCATTAATGCTGAAAGTACAAAAGCTCTGAGCGATGACATACTGAGCGTCTCATCTGATTTAGTAAGCAAGGTATCACTTTTTGATGTTTCTTCAGCTGACAGGCTGTGGGCTAAGTATTATACATACGAAGTCACTGAAGACAGTGAAATCATGATAACAGGTACTGTAAGTGATACGAAAACAGATCTGATTATACCGGATTATATTGATGATATGCCTGTTTCAGTTATCGGAGAAAAGGCGTTTTACAACAAGGGAATAAACAGCATTCAGCTTCCCTCTAATCTGAAAAAGATTGGTAACAGTGCATTTAAAGAATGCGGCATTACTTCGGTGGATATATCAAAAACAATGATAACCGAGATTGGTGATTATGCATTCAGCGGATGCAAGATAGGAGAAATAACATTTCCGGACACTCTTGAAACTATCGGTAATTATTCATTTGCAAATACAAATCTGAAAACAGTTTATGTTCCGGACAGTGTTAAGTCAATAGGTAAAGGTTGTTTTTACAACTGTAATTCACTTTTATATGCTGACACCGGTAATGGGATAACCACAATAAATGAAGAACTGTTTGAATACTGTAATAATATTAGGCAAATACATATAAGTGACAACACACAAGCAATAGGCGATTATGTTTTCTTGAAATGCAACCAATTAGAAATTGTAAACTTACCATCAGGTGTTGAAGTGATTGGTGGAGCATTTGATAGTACTTCAAATTTTTTCACACTTTCAGGATACAAAGAAGTATACGAAAAAGCATACGGCTCTGAACCGTGGATGCAATTCATAGAACCTTTGGAAAAAAACGAGAAAGTCTACGAAAGTACTTCAGCCGAATGGGAAGATTACTTTGAATACTTTATAACTGCTGAAAACGAAGCTGTAATTTCAGGTATAATATCTGATGAAAAAAGTGATATAGTTGTCCCGGAAAGCATTGATGGATATCCGGTTACAAGAATTGCAAGCTTTGCTTTCGCAAACAGCAGTTTTAAAAATATTACTCTGCCATCAACATTAAAATGGATAGGTGCTCAGTCTTTTGTTAAAAGTGTAATAGAGAATATATCCATTCCTGACGGAGTAGAAATAATCCCTTATGCAACCTTCAGAGACAGCAATCTGCAATCAATAAACTTTCCGAAAACAGGACTAAAGGAAATAGGTAGCTACGCCTTCAATGGATGCAAGATAGAAGAAATAACATTTCCGGACACTCTTGAAACTATCGGTAATTATTCATTTGCAAATACAAATCTGAAAACAGTTTATGTTCCGGACAGTGTTAAGTCAATAGGTAAAGGTTGTTTTTACAACTGTAATTCACTTTTATATGCTGACACCGGTAATGGGATAACCACAATAAATGAAGAACTGTTTGAATACTGTAATAATATTAGGCAAATACATATAAGTGACAACACACAAGCAATAGGCGATTATGTTTTCTTGAAATGCAACCAATTAGAAATTGTAAACTTACCATCAGGTGTTGAAGTGATTGGTGGAGCATTTGATAGGACTTCAATTTTTTTCACACTTTCAGGATACAAAGAAGTGTACGAAAAAGCATACGGCTCTGTACCATGGATGCCATTCATAGAACCTTTGGAGAAAAACGAGAAAGTCTATGAAAGTACTTCAGATGAATGGGAAGATTATTATGACTATGTTATAACTGCGGAAAATGACGTGCTGATTCTTGGTGCAAAAAACAACAGTTCAAGAAATATTGTTATCCCTGAAAGTATTGAGGGAAGACCTGTTACTGCAATAAGTGCTGAAGCCTTTTACAATACTCCTGTAACAAGTGTGGAATTTCCTGAAACGTTAAAGAGAATAGGTATAAACGCCTTCAGCAACTGCAGCATATCCAGTCTTAACCTCCCCGAATCAATTGAAATCATCAGGAAAAACTCATTTGAAGGTAACGATGTCCTAAAAAAACTGACCATTCCCGGAAACACAGCTTATATTGAATCAGGTGCTTTCAGCAACTGCACAGCACTTGAAAAAATAACATTGGATTCCGGATTAACAGAGATAAACGGAAATGTATTTGAAAACTGCACATCACTTAAATCAGTAACTGTACCGGAAACTGTAACCAGCATTGATGATAATGCATTCAGCGGATGCGAAAATCTAAATACAATTTACGGAAAACCGGAAACATATGCAGAAGAATACGCATTTATAAACAACTACGAATTCATAGATTCAGATGAGATCAGTGACGATGAACCTGAATATTCATCCGGTGATATAAACGGTGACGGTTCTGTTTCGGTTTCGGATATGCTGCTTCTTAAAAGATACATACTTCTTGCAGATACAGAAATCAACGAACGTGCAGATATAAACAAAGACGGTAAGATTAACATTTTCGACTTTGCCCGTCTGAAAAATATTATCCTTACACCGATAAAGGATGATACTGAAGTAACAAGTGAATGGAAGAAAGCATATCTGAAATGTATCAATGAAAATACTGATCCACAAAATATAAAATACAGTCTTGCTTATATAGACAATGATGAAATACCAGAGTTAATTATTGGCAATGAATATTACACAGGAACAGGAATTTGTGGTCTTTATTCATTTTACAATAATTCTCTGGTGGAACTTGAAAGTCTGTCATTTAGAAAATATATGAGTAAATATATTGAAAAAGGTAATGCTTTTATAATAAATTGGTTTTGGTTAGCAGACGAAGGACACATTGCATTCAGAATAGAAAATGGTGTTACTGTAGAAACAGATTCGTTTAGTCATTCAAGGCAAACTGGTGAATACAGTATAAATGACAAAGTAGTCAGTGAGGAAGAATATAATCTAAAATACCAGGAATATACAAGTTCATTCTCCGAAGTTAAATACTGTACATATAGCGAAATAATCGAACAGCTTAATTAGAGAACTGATAAAAACAGCCGCAAATCCGGGCATATGGGATTTGCGGCTGTTTCAGTTTCCGGTATATCAGTTTTTATCTATACGGCTGTAATACGATGTAATCTTATCCAGAGCCTCCTTAACTGAACAATCCACATCAAATGCAGATATCGCCTTTTTCTCAAGCAGCTTCTGAACATGAAAACCAATCTTCGTGCATACCACGCTTCTGCAGTCCGATATTAATTCTACTTTTTCCGAATGCACATTTCCGCCGCAGCCACCGGAGTGAGCACCGCAGCCGCCGTGATTTTCTCCGCATGCTCCGCTGTTTTCCCTGCAGTCAGATAAGGCTTCTTCATTTCCGGAAAAAATTCTTCTTTCACCCTGGCTGTATTTTTCGTCTGTTACTTCATAGATAAGAAAACTGTCCGCTGCTCCGAATGTCCCGTTTACATTAACACCATCCGATGTTGCCACTGCAATTCTGTAATCCAACCGGATCACCTCCCGTAATACTATGCTATATTTCTGATTTTGTCGTATATCGCCTGTGCAAAGCGGCGATGTCCGTCTTCGTCCATATGTTCCTGATCAGTTTCACTTGGTGATGCATACTGTGAAGCGTCCAGAAAAAATACATTTTCAGATTCGCTTATTTTTTTGTATTCATCAGCAAGCTGCCTCGAAACATCTATCGAATTCTTACTGAATTCAGGATCATAATCTTTCTGCCAGACTTTTTCACCAAGATGAATAGGTGAAACAAGAAGAACTTTTACTTTTTCGGAATATGCTCTTATCTGTCTTATAAGCCGTGCAGCACCCTTGCCGACAAATTCAGCAGAAGCACCATATACACTCTTGCAATCATTGGTTCCAAGCATTATGACAACCACATCCGTATCTGACGGAGAATGTGTTTCAAGTATAGCCGGAAACGCCTTTACTCCGCAGCGACCGTCTCTCAGCGGATCTTCAAACACAGTCGTCCTTCCGCACAATCCTTCTTCCACTACCCTGTAATTGTCAAATCCAAGCTTTTCATTAAGAATGCTGGTCCACCTAACTCCCCATGGATATCTCTTTCCTGTTCCGGGAATATATCCGTATGTATTTGAATCGCCAAAGCAGATTATCTGTTTCATGCTCTTGTCCTCCAGTCTTTACTTATATCCTATGTTTATATTATACCATTCCTATAGGATTTGTAAAGTATATGTTTTCTATAGCATGATATAGATTGTATCTATCTTTTCTGCATTTATTTTCTCACCGTGAGTTCCGCCACAGACATATAGTGGAGAATTTCAAATTTTTCAGGTGTGTTTTCGAGGAGCATTTTAATATGTTCAGCATTCCATTCTTCAAGTGTGTCTTCATTCATTGATGCACCTACACCCCTGCAGGCGCGCATTCTGCCATGCCATGACTCTCTGGTAAACGGAACTTTCACATCTGATATTTCCTGAAATGTTATATCAAAAAACTCTTTGTATTCTTCCGGAACCCATACATGCTTTCTTGTATCTCCGAATCCTGTCCATTCAGGGTTGTACTTAAGTATGATCTCTTCACTCTTTCCGGCAGTCTCATCCTCGTAAGGCAGCCATCCCATATAGAGAATCAGAAATTTTCCGCCGGGTTTAAGTATTTTTGCAAACTTCGGAGCAGTTATACTGTGATTTGGATACCAGATGCACTGGCATGCTGTGATTACATCAAATGTATTTTCCGGATAATCAATTTCTTCCGCAGGGCAGGTGTAAAAATCTATGTCCATTCCCTGTTCCTTCGCAAGCTTTACCGCCTGTTCAATCTGATTTTCAGAAATATCCGTACCTGTCCATTCTGCTCCGTATTCGTACAAATTACGCGGAAGCACACCGGTTCCGGTACCTATATCAAGCACCTTCTGCCCGTTTACACAAACTCCCCTTGATAATATTTTTTCATAAAATTCCTTCGGGTAAATATCCCTGTACTTTGCATAATCCTCAGATGTTCTCCCCCAGTCAAACCCTTTTCCGTTGTCAATACTTTTATCCTGCTGCATATTTTGTATCCCTTCTGTATTTTATCTGTAATATTCTTATTCTATCACAAAAATGACATCATTTCAATATTTTTCACAAACATCCAAATGAAAAAAAACGGTGAAAGAATCTGCTCTCTCACCGTTTGAACCGCTTCAGCTATCCTGCATGTCATATTCAAGAAAAATATTCTTTAAAAGACAGAAGTCAATAATATTTACACATCCGTCATCATTCATATCCGCATTATCAATAACCTGAACATCTCCGGTTCCGAGAATCCATTTTTTCATTGCAATAACATCAGATACGCTGATTATACCGTCAAGGTTACAGTCGCCTTTTACCGGATTATCTGTTACTTTTAAGGAAGAAGGGTCTATTTCACCTGATTTTAAAACAAAAGAATAATATGTATTGTCAGAAGTATCCTTAATAATTACTTCTCTGTCTTCCACAGGATTCCCGTCATCTGAATCATACGGTGATATCTCATAGCTGTTCATCATATCAGGTGTAGGCGTTGATAAATCTCCGTCTGTCCATCCTGCAGAAATGTGTTTAAATGACTTAACCATATCATCACCTTCGAGAATAATGATATCATCATCCTCTTCACTTGTATACCGTGTTTTCAGCATAAAAGCTATAATTGAACGGTTTTCGGAACATAAATATCTGAAGTAGTATTTTTCATTTATTCTTCCACCGGCAAATGCAATTAATGAATTTTCAATCAGATCCATATACGGCTGATTATCCCAATATGACAATAAAGGCTCTCCTGTGAATTCACCTTCTTTACTTACAGATATTACTCCGTTTTTAACCGAAACTGTATAGTTTGTAAAGCACGGAATATACTTGTGTTCATGAACAACATCCTCTTCTGTAATGATCTCTCGCATTTCCCATGAAGTAATTACATATTTACTGTTATCCTCCGGTTTAAAAACATATCCGTATGTATCATGTTTCACATCAAACGGTGAATTTGTGTTTACAATAAGGCACTGTTCGGCTGACTGAACAGATGAGTTAAGAAAATAAACTGTTTCACCGTAAATGCAGTACATATCAGGATTTTTTTTGAGAACTGCCTTATACTCTTCAAAGTCTGAAGGATATTTTCCCGGAGTCTGTTCACCTTCGGAAGCCTTTTTATACTCTTCCTCAGTAATTTCCGTTACGGAAAGGTCCTCTGCAACAGAATAATATTTTACAGCCTCCCAGATTGCCGGTTCTGTACTCCAGGTACGTTCTTTCTTCCATGACATCTTAAGTAAACCTGCTGTTTCAGGCTTATAAACCTTTACCGGATATGCAGAATCACCCGGATCAAGTACTTCGCCGGTTCTGACATTGTACTCCTTTGCAATGCTGTACTCAGCTGTCCCCTCGTGTGATTCTGTTATAGAGTATCCTCCGTCAATACACGGATCTTCAGACAAAATGATGTATCCGTTCAGAAGTGCTACGGAACCATACTCATCCTGAAATCTGAAGTAATCATCTACATTGTATGGCAGCCAGCTGAACTCATCTTCCTGATCAGGATTCTCAAGAACAGTAATACTTACCGAACGTGATTCTCCATATGAAGGACTGATAACTATTTCTGTGCTTCCTTTTCCAGTAGCTTTAATAATACCATTGCTGTCAACTTCAGCAACAGTATCATCATTTGATGAATAATAAACGTTTGGAACAGCAGAACTGTCGAACTTCAGATCAATTTTGATTTCCTGTCCCGGATAAAGAACAGCACTTTCAGGGGATACCTCTGTAATCAGTCCGATTAGTGTAAGCGCATCAACTTTCTGAACATTTCTGTCAGAACTGATTAATTCAGGAGTACTAAGCACTGAACCCGTTAATGCCAGCGACATAAATGCTGCGGTTATTTTTCTGTAATTCATAATCCATATACCTCTCTTTTTTTAATTTGAAAATAGAATATATATTTTTAATCTTAATTTCTTATTCAGAAATCAGATTTTCTGCTATAGATATCATTGTTTCAGAATCTTTAAGCTGTGAAACAACTGTCACAATATGACATCCCTCATCCCAGTACAATGTACATAAGGATTCCGGATCACCATAATCAACTATACAGGCGGACCTTCCGTTTAATTCAAGCTTTGTAAGATTATATTCATATTTTGGATTAAAGCTTCCTATTCTGTATTCGTTTTCGAAATTACCAGTGCTTTGAAAAAATTCAAACGGAATTATGTTCATAACATATACCTGCCCGGTAGTTTCCTCCGTTATTTTATAAAACAACTCACCCGCATTTATTTCCTTGCATTCAGTAACTGTGAAACCATCAGTTGAAAATGAGTGACTATGAGTCTGTGAAACTTTTTCATCACTTCTGACATAAACCAAATCTATAAATGCATTATTATTTTTCTGACTGAATTTAAAATCAGGCTGCACCTCACCCGCAGTAGTCTGCTGTACTTCTTCTGTACCTGAAATTATTTCAGTTACCGGTTCTGTATTTTCAGAGACCACAGATGTAATTTCCTGCGGCAGTTCAGTTACTTCCGGCTGAACTGCCGCAACTTCAGTTTCATTAAAGATTTCTCTTTCTTTTTCTGATGCATGGCTGGTCGTTACATCTTCTGTCTCAGATTTTTCAGGCTCATGCAAAGCAACTGAATATGTACTGACAAGAGTCATTGTTTCACTGCTTTCCGTTGAAGGAAAATATTGTTCTGAAATATCCTGTGTTACTGTTTCAGAAATTACCGGAAGTTCGTTGTCATTATTATCTGATGAATTATTTAATGCTATCTTACCGATTGCAGCAAATATCGTAAAACATGCTGCAACTGAAATTACTGCCCGTATTACGCTTCTGCTGGAATATTCAGAATCCACAACATCAATATTGAATGATTTATCATAGTAACATTCTGTTTCTGAATTTCCTTTTATAATTTTTTCTTTTCCTGAAGGACGATAATTTTCTGCTTCAGCAATGTATTTTTCATCTATAAGATTTACCGCTTCAGCTATTTTTCTGCCACTTATCATATCAGACCTCTTTCTCCGAGAAATTCTCCCAGACTTTTTCTAAGTCTCATCAGCATTGATTTTGTCTTTTCTTCACTGATTTCACATCGCTCAGATATCTGCGATACAGAATCAAAATACCAGTATCTCCTGACAAAAACAACCCTCTTTTCCTGACTAAGCCCTTCAATAAACTCATTTACAGCTCCGGCAAGTTCTTTTGCATCTATCATGTCATCCGTATATGATGAACCTGCAACACATTCTTCGAGTTCGTCAAATGATACACTGACTTCTTTTCGGCGTTTATCCCTGTGGTTAAAATAAAAACGGTTAAAAGCAATATTTTTTACTATCTTAAACAGAAAAGCCGGTAAGTATTTCGGCCTCTGCGGCGGCATGGTATTCCATGCAGCAAGATATGTATCGTTAAGACATTCTTCTGAATCAGAAATATCATTCAGAATATTATTGGCTATACTGATACACGGTTTTCTGTATTTCTTATCGGTTTCCGAAATAGCATTTTCTGAACGATTCCAGTAAAGATCTACGATTTTTTCATCTTCCATCCAGATTATCACACCTTTCTGTTTTTTGCCTTCATATATAAGTATATTTTTACACTGCGTTCGTTGCATTTCTTCTGCAACTTTGTATAAATGCACAATTGCAACTTCGGATATTTGAACAGTATAGCAAATTTTCATTTCCCGCTGCCTGCATTATCTGCCTGTACCGGCGGTCATAGATTCCGATAATACATCTATCTGATCGAGTAGGAGGCTAACCATTATTTGATTAGCCGACCTCTCACACCACCGTGC